>JAYUUS010000205.1:0-10040 GCA_043754435.1 Rhodanobacteraceae bacterium | reverse complement strand
TACGATGAAGGCACGGAAACCGCCTTCAATTCCAAGGGTTACGGCTTCAAAGTCTGCCGAACCACGGACAGCTCGACGTTTGTGGGCAATTGCGCCGTATCCGGCAGCGATTTGTACTATGAAGCGATTGATTTCGATCAACGTGGTCAAGTCACCCGTGAACGTCGGGCGAATAACGTCAGCCTAGAAGTGGAGCGCAGTTTTGATGGTTTAATTGACGTCTTGTCTTGTACCGGAACCAGCGACATCACTGAAGCGCTGTAAAGACCCGGCCAACAGCAGCAACCCGATGCTGATGCACCCCAGCGGCAACAGCCGAGGAAAATTATTCGCGCGAACGGCCGCGAGGTGCTGACTTAAGCGCTGGCGAACGAAATGTGCGAGACGAGGTCATGGTGATGAGTGAAATTCTTAATTCGTCCGCGTTTTCAAACAACGTCACCAAAACGGAAGCTGGCCAATCGAGCTACAAATTGGCCATGGTCAATTTGGATCGGCTTCCTCTTAACCCGGTTTTCCGTTCCACTGACCTCAAGCCCCTAGCGGGTTAGATTATGTCTATCTAAGCTATACGTTAAATAGACGCATGCTCCATTAAGCGAAACCGGCAAACGGTGCTTTGTGTAGGTCGACGTGATTTCCGTTTGTTCTGCACGCGCGGTGGCAGCGCGCTGGATTCGCTTATTTCCTGCCAGCACACCCAAACTTTGTGCGCAAAAAGTTGCAGCCGTTGTTGAAAACGCGGAGCAAATTGCCGTTTACCGAATTCGACTAGCCGATGTTTCTTGGCTTATGAAGTCATTAAGCGAACCGATTGCCCGGCGGGCGAATAGTGAGGATAAAGTTACCGGCAGGTTTTGGGAAGGCAGATTCAAAAGTCAGCTTTTGCTCAGTGAAAAATCGATTTTGGCAGCCATGACCTACGTCGATTTAAATCCCGTACGCGCCGATATCGCCAAAGGCGTGAGTACGTCCGACAACACCAGCGTAAAAATTCGCCACGATCAAATTTGCAAGAATGAAGCCTGTGCCAGTCAAGCTTTAGCACCGCTGGCGGGTGTGAAGTCTGCCAACATGCCCGCGATGACTGAAGCCGAATACATTGATTTAGTTGACTTTACTGGTCGAGAGTGGCACCCCGGCAAGCGCGGTGTGATCAAAGCCGATGAGCCGCCTGCGCTGCGAAAGCTGGGCTTGGACAAAAATCACTGGACGATGAAAGTGAAGGGCGTGGGCTCCCACTACTGGCGGATTGTCGGCAGTTTGGAGGAATTGCTGGAGAAGGCCATGGAACTCAAACAGCGCACGCTGTTTGGCATTGGTTTTGCGCGGGTTTTGAAAAAGATCTGAGTGAAAATGTAGGATTAAATTTTGCCGCTGTTGCGGCTGGGTGCGTTGAGTTTTGGAAAGTATTTGGCGATATTTGACGCGCAGCGATGGTAGGAAGCGAATCAAATGGCAGCAGGTTTTAGGCTGCCGACGGATTTGGGCTAAAAGCGGGTGTCCAGCGCTTCTGTGTAACCCGCATACGGATTTTTAAAACTTAACGCAACTGACTGTCTTTACTGCCGCGTCGGTTATAGCCACCGGCAGTTTCATCTTCCTGGTCGTGTATTTCCTGGCACGGCACACACAAGTGCACACCTGGAATAGCCTTGCGTCGGGCCTCGGGAATTTTTGCATCGCATTCTTCGCAACGCTTTAAGCTTTTGCCCCTCGGCAGCTTGCTGCGCACACGATTTATGCCGTCCTTTATTGTCGCGTCGATTTGATCTTGTACCGCTCCATCACCTGCCCAGCCTGTGGCCATTTCATTCTCCTGCATTGATCAGCACTGTTTCTTCACGTACCTGACAATTGTGATCATCATATCTTCTTCAAATTTATGCGTATGTGTGAATTCGCACTGACATCGAAAATTATTGTTGCTGTAATAGGGATGTACCAACGTGGAATCTAGTAAATATGGACTCGATCAATAAAAATCAACCCGAACACAACCGTGAAAACCTTGTTTCACCAACTGCAATAGAAAAAATCAAGGAACTCGTAAAAAAGCGAATACTTGTTTCTTCTGCACATCGGTAACAATCGGTGAAACCCACGGCACGCGACCCATGAGCGTGCAGCAAGTGGATGATGACGGTAATCTCTGGTTTCTGAGTGCAAGTGACAGTCACAAAAATCACGAGCTTTCGATTGATTCCGCAGTGAAGTTATATTTTCAGGGCTCATCGCACTCTGATTTTCTTTACCTTAATGGCACAGCAACGGTGTCTCGTGACAAAGCCAAGATAGAAGAGCTATGGAACTTCGTGATCAAGACGTGGTTTACAGAGGGCCAAGATGATCCAAGAATCCGCGTGATTAAATTCGTACCGAGCGAAGGTTGTTATTGGGATACAAAGCACGGCAGTGCGGTCGCCGGTGTAAAGATGCTAATCGGCGCCACCATCGGCGTAACGCTCGATGATTTGGGCCGATTCGCCTGAAAAATGTGGGAATGCCGGCGGTTTTTGAGATCCCGCCGGCATTTTGATTGTTAAAGATGGGTGATGAGATGGACGCCTCCCAAGTTACGGCGTCAAATGCGCCACACTGGCAGAACAAATGCCAGTTGCTGATCTTCGGTCATGCGACTTCCTCCTGAACGCCTAACAATTCGGCCCCAAAATGGGGCGTAAGATCTGCATCCTTTCAGTAACCTGAGCGCTTTTCAAGCGCTAGTTCCTCAGCGCGTGCGAGCCAAACAGCAATTTGTTTTTTGGTGAGCTTGCAATAGCAGGCTTTAGTCGTGATCTTTGGTGCTTACATAAGGCATCAAACAGAGAAAAGCACGACTAAAACGTCAGTTTCTTAGCTCGGTTTCTTGGGCAACTGCTGACCCCTACTACAACTCAGCCATCCTGTCGTATCTGCTGATGAAGTGGCAGGCCAGCGGCAACGCCAAGGCTGTAGCGCTGATCACCAAAATGTCGCCGGCAGCCTGGCGGCACATCCTACACGTTTCAAAGCAGCGGCAAAATGATCGATCTAGACACTCTTCTGACCGGGCTGGAGTTGGGGTGACGGAATTTTCTGGGGTTCCGGCTCACACTCCCGATGAACAAATTTCAACTTCTAAGCCGCCTGTGCGGCGGCGAACTATGTCCCGCATGCCATCGAGCAACTCATTACCTTCTAAGCCGCCTGTTCGGCGGCGAGCCTTCCCTTCTAAGTCGCCTGTGCGGCGGCGAGCTTCTAATCCGCCTGTGCGGCGGTGAGGTAAAGCTACCGAACGACAGCTCCCCTGTCAAGAACGATAGCTTGAATTTCCTTCGATCTCGCCTGCCATGCGTCTACGCATGCTTTTTCCTCTCTGGCATCAGTGTAGGCGAAGCAATCCAACAACTCCCTTTTGCTCATGGACTGGCTTAAAGTGAGAAACAAAATAGTGGCGGTAATCATGATGGCTCCAATAGGTAGTGGAATTGACCGGCCTCATTCAAACCGATCCGAGAAAATTGAGTCATCGATTTGCGTTACCCAAATCGGCGCAGACCACATTTCGTTCGCCAGCGGGTCAGCACCTCGCGGCCGTTCGCGCAAATAATTTTCCTCGGCGGGTCTTAGCACGAGCTTTGCCGGTGGGTCTTAACACTAATCCGGTGGAACGGAAAACCGGGTTAAGAGTACAAGATAGATGGCCAAATAGGATTTTGGCACTACCTCGACTTGCCAGTCCAGTTGACCAACCTCAAGTCACGAAGAACTTGACTACAGGCGCACTTTGGACCTTTTTGATCAGCGGATTATCTTGCCCGCGAGTGCAATATGCACAGGTCGTGTCGCGCCAAGATGGGTGTACTTCAATTGGCTAAGCATAACCAACTGGCCAACAAACGCAAAAGCCAATCCAAATTGACCATGGCCAATTTGGCTATCTATCTTGTCCCCTTAACCCGGTTTTACGTTCCACTGGACCTCAGACCCCCACTATGGACGTGACCGATTCGGAAATAGGTGTGTAGAGCGGAAAATCTGTTTTTACTTCATCAAGCTCGCCCACCATGTTGTACAAATTGGCAGCCACTTCAATACGCAAGGTCTTTCCATTGACCAGCAGTTCAACTATTTCAATATCTATTGCCTTACCAATCAAAATAAGTGCCCGGAGGGTCTTAACACGAATGGTCGCGGGTCTTAGTACGCGAATTGGGCATGTTCTGCGGTTCTTAGTACGCGTTAAGCTTGGGGTCCAGGGAGCAATAGAACAGTGAACCGACTTAAGCGGTGAAGGGCGTGCTCTTGGAAATGTGCAACTTTTCGGCAATGGCGTTCATGCTCAGACGCCGCTCGCGATAAAGCGTTTCCGCAGTCATCGCAGTGGCATCAGCCTTTGCAGTGCTGGCATGATTCTGGTTATGTTTGGCTAACAATTAGCTGCGTTATCGGCGGTACGGCGTGTTGTCGCACGGGCAGCCGCTGACGAAAGCTAATGTTCGTGTTAAGACCCTCCGGGTTCGTGTTAAGACCCTCCGGGTTCGTGTTAAGGGGTCGCTTCAGAAAACGGAAAAAATCGTACGCTAAGCTTTGAGCAGTAACGCTACCGGCCAGCGGACTCAATCTGATTACGGCAGCCGTCGTGCTGTGGAACACGGGTTACCTGGAACGGGCAACGAACGCGCTGCGTGGCAATGGTCATGCCGTCGATGACGCGCTCTTGCAGTATGTGACCGTTAGGCTTGGAGCACATCAACTTGATCGGCGATTACCTAGCACCGCCGCGCCAAGATCGGCGCTGGCAAATTCAGGCCGCTGCGTCCCTTCCCTGGGTCTTAGCGTACGATTTTTTCCGTTTTCTGAGGCGACCCCGTGTTGAGTCGTTTTGATGGACAAATCGGCTCGACGCGTAATTCCGTGTGATTTTTCCTAGGTTTAGGTATTTTGCTATCGCACCACGAGAAAAAATGGGGGCATGCGTGCCCGCGCTCTGAATCAGTTAAGAAGTCCACGCCCAGCAGCGAGAACTAAAAACCGCGATAACGGGCTCCTTCTCCCCACTAGGGATTTGGTTCGGAGCCACAAGCGAACTATGGGGGGGTTGGGATGGGTTGGGATGAGGGGTAAACTAAAACTCGGAATGAGTTCAAGCCGCGCGCTTAGGCTTTATCAAGCAGTTCAAGCAATTTTTCGGCAGTAATGCCCTTCCAGTCCTCCTGTATCAGCGAATACGCGAATGCCCGGATCGGTGCATTATTTGTTGCCATAAACCGTTCCGCTCCGCTAAAACTAACGGCATCAAAAGGATGAAAAATTCTTTGGATGTCGGTGCTGGTAAGTGATTCGACTTCGTAGCCCCCAAGTAGTGGCGAACCGTCGGGTGCCCTTGAGAAAAACTGCTCACTTGGATTCAGAAAAACGCGAACTTCAGTCGCAATGCCTTCTGTGTGCGCAGCGCCCCAACAAAACCAACCCCAGACTCGATCTGACGTTGACTGTTTCTCGCGCTTGCAGCCCGTCACAATCCGATAGGGGCGCTGGCCGAAAATGCTCAGCAAGCTAGATAACCGGCCAAAGTTAGCCTCGATCAAGTTTACAAAACCGCCATAGCTCTCCTGCAAAAAACTTCGGAACAGCGCTTCCAGTTGGAGGTCACTGTACGCCTCAAGCGGCGCGAGCAATGGGTCAATAATGGGCAAGTCGGGTGCAGGACAAATATCCGAATCAATGAATACAACGCCTTGCAACTTGAGTTGCTCAATTAGCAGAACTAAATGCGAAAGTTCTTGGTCATACCAATGACTCGCAAAATCGGCACCATTTTGTAGTTCTGCTTTGACGCGCATCAACGCCGTAGCGCTATCAAAGCCAGCCATTAGGTTCGAGTTGGTAGTCGCGTTGGCAGCCTTGGGTTGTACGCCCTCGTCAATATGTCTCGCCAAATATGTTTGGACCCCAAAGTACTCTTGGGCGCGCGTTGTTAAATCTGCGAGGTCTACAGGCAGCAACGATTGGCGCATCGATAAATCATACGTTCCATATCGTAAGCGAAGCTTACGGCGGGTTTCGCTGTCTCCAACAATCGCGAGCACCGACTCCACCATCAGTGTTTGCGCCTTCCGTTCGTCGAGCCTGCCTTGATCAATTGCTTTTTTGATTTGCTCGTATGCCAAGCGCGCTGCGGCAAGTCTCGGTTCGCTGCTCACAAAATTATCACTGCTGCCTCTACTTCCAACACAACGGAGCTTATTCAACGCTTCGAAGGCGCTCTCAAGTGAAGAAGCATAGACGCGGGTGACGTATTTGGGATTTTCTGGACTGACAGCGTAGAAGCCAAAATAGACCGACATTGGATCTTCGGCAATGTATCCCAGTCCCATTTCACCTTGCGTGTAGGGAAGTACACATGGGCGTAAAGCGGGTGCCAAGCGGTCAAAGATCTCAGAATAAGTCGTCAAAAACGTTAACGCGCGACCACTAATTTGTTTCTCAAGCTCCCGGCTGTGGCTGACTGGTATACTGCGCAAATGCGAACGCAAAACCTCCTGCAGGACGTAGTTCTCTAACAAGATCGGAAGGTGTTCACCAAACGCCTGCGCTTCCAGTTTATCCAGTTGTAGAACGTGTCGTGAAATTAAAAAGTACAGAACTTGGCTGTAATAAAACCTTACCGCGATGCGATTTTCCTCGTCCGCTGATTTAACGAGAATGTCGTGGGTTACCAGCTCATTCCACTCCAAACCGTTCAATTTATCGACTTCGATGCTCTCTAACGAGTCCGAGTTTTGCGGCAAATTTCCCCTGTTTCGATTTTTTGTGTAAATTCGTTCTGCTATCTGCTTGATGCGTAACCAAAGTGCATCGTCGGGCACTTCAGAAAATTCGAACTTCTTGCAAAGCCATTTGCGAATGAGTCCATCAGAAGTAATCTCAGTTGGAATTTCGCTTTGTCCCTCATAAGTCTCGCCATACACGCGCAAAAAAAATGGATGCCGAAGCAATGCGCGCGAGCGCGACTGTGTCACGGTGGTCAGATTGAATTTTTGCTCGTAACGCTCTATTGCTGCGTCCCGCTCACTTTCGGAGAACTGATCGAGGGTTAATGGCGTGCCAGGTTTCCACGCAAGCAAATTGGGCAACTCCTTTGCATCGGCGAAGGACATACCTAGCGCTAAGTCCGACGCATTTCCGCGCAACGAGGCAAAGCGGATCCATTCCGACCGTTTTGCGGAAACAACCAAACGGATGTTTGGAGAAAACGGTGCCAGATGCTTGGCAAAATTGGAGAGAGAGACCGAAAAGCCAGCTGTTTGCGCTTCATCAAGCGCATCGAAAAAGATAAGCACCGGCTTTTTACGACGCTCGGCCAGCTGCGCTAGCTGTTTGCACAGTGCAGGTGTTTCCAACCGCTGAGAGAATGACCAGTTGAACTCATCGGACAGCGCGCATTCCGGCGCTTGGTTCAACGAATGACAAGCAAAAAATAAGACCATGTGAGTGGCTGAAAATGATTCCGCCAATGCACACATCTCGTTAGTTTTTCCAACACCGGATTCACCAACAAGCGAAAAGACTTGCGCGTCGTGATCCAGGAACTCGTTGAATGCCCGGCGAACAAGATCGCGCGGCACATACAACTCTCGCACATACTTGCCCAGGCCGCCGGGGCGCTCACGCAGCGAGCGAATCGAGGCTTCAATTTGCCCCTTCGAAAACGCAGCGACATTTTCCTCGGAGTGCCCGACGAAGTACTCCATCGCCTCGAAGCGAATCTGGACGTCGTCGCCGCTCAATAAACGACAACCGTTTTTAAAGAATTCCGACTGCGTGTTAAAAGTTGTTCCGTCGAGTCGCTTCTTGGTGATTGTGTCGTAGATTTGCGTCTCTTTCCCGTTGCTGACAACGACAAATGGCGCGATTTTATCTAGCAAGCGTGCGTAGCTTATGCCCTGGTCGCCGTCGTTTGCTTTAAGCGTCTTATCCGGGCGTTTGAGTTCAACCACGAAGAGGTTGTCACCGGCGGTATTCTTGATGAGAGCGTCTGCGCGACCTTGCGCCAGCTTGCCGTCGATTTGATGCAGCTTGCGTCCCAGCCGCACGGAAAACTGGTATTCGACATGAATTGAAGCCAGGCTCAATCCCAGTGCGTCGAGATACGGCATTAGCACGTGCGTTCGCAAGCGTTCTTCATTCCACTCGGTCTTGGTCTTGGTCATTTCGCGCGGAAGCTTCGGTGGACCACGCATTGTAGATCAATGTTTCGCACGCATCGAATTTTGCGCGCCAAACTGCACCAATTGCTAGGTCATGGCTTCGCTATCCAACGACGCCGCCGAATAGTTAAGCGCCTGAATAATAACCTCATCAGTCAACTCCGGAAACTCCATTCGCAATTCCGCGCGGTTCGGATGAAGCTATCGGCGAGGCCGTGGCGGATTCTACGATTGATGAACTGGAAAGGTTCGATAACATATTTTATCGTGCCTTTCCCTGGCATTAAATTTAAAGTACTTCGGCGCAGAACTTGCTCGGGGTTACGATGCGAGTACGACCGATGGTGTTGCGTTGCAGTAACCCAGAGCGACGATCCCCGGTGACGAGATAGTCGGCGTCGCTTGCCAGCGCCATCGCAAGCAAGTAGGCATCATTCGGATCATTCAGATCCATAGCCTCCGGTAGCGAGGGCAAAACATCCAGCAAGATGGCGCGCTGCATATTGTTGACCATCGTGCCGACACGGTGGGCAGGCAATATGGCTTTAAGCTTTGGGTAGCGGCTCGCGCGGCGCAATTCTTCAAGCTGTGCCAGCGATGTCACCAGCTCGAACCTAGCCGCGCGCCAGGCGCGAAAGATCACGTCAGGTGGGCCATGCGGCGAAATCAACGCACCCAGCAGCACATTCGTATCCAGGATAACGCGCATTAATGTTCACGCGCCCATTGCACCGCCTCGTCAATAAGGTCAGTTAACGCCGATTCGTCCATGCCCAACGCTGCGGTCTTGGCTTGTCCTACAGCCTTTTCCAATAGGTAGGAACGCACAGCTTCTTCGATGAAGCGTGACAAGTCGCCTTTGCGACCACCACCTTGCGCGGTAATGAACATGCGCACGGATTGGTCGGTGCCTGGCGATACGGCAATGTTCCAGCGAACTGACTCCATGAATTTTCCAGTGTTTGAGTGCGTAGGTGTTTATATGCCGAACGCAATCCTGACGCAACTTTCCGGGTCGTATAGAAATACATAACTAATTTTATGAAGTATGAAAATTCATGGGCATCGGCAGGTCATAGCGCTTTGCGTGTGTCGCGTTTGGCTGGATGAAGCCGTGCAGGCATCCCAAGGCAAGGCGAGCGAGCGGCTCGTCCCACCTTCGTCAATACCTGAGGTACCCTTTGCTCCCACCGCCCGAAGATCCCTCCATGGCCCTTGTCAGCTGTCCAGAATGCGGTGCCCAGTCCAGCAGCGCGGCTAAATCCTGCCAGACCTGCAGGCGGCCACTACCGCCTCGTCGTGGCGGCGTCTGGGCTGTCCTCGGGATCGCAGTGCTAATCGGCGTGCTGGTGATCGCGTTGCGCAAATTCGTCGGCTGATCGCGGCCCGCCGAGCAGCCGCATGTCGACGGAATTCAACGTTCGGCGGTTGTGTCCGACAACCGCAATCAAATTTCAAATTCGGGGGAATTATGGATGTTACAAAATCAATCGACCTAGGCGAAGGCCACAAGATCGAAATCGGGAAAGCAACTTGGGATAAGACCAAGACGCAAATCTCTATTCGGAACAGGTACCCAACGTCAACCGGTGGATTTAGCCCTCGAAGTTCTAGTGAGTTGCCACTCGGAGACATCAAAGAAATTACGGCAGTTGTTGCAGCGGAGGATCTTATCGCGCCAAAAGATCTGGCCGAAATGATTGCCGCATTAGTTGCCTCGCTGAGCAGGCAAATCTAGCCTCTTTCAGCGAGCGTGACAGACGGTCGAGCTTCCAGGCCACCAAGACATCGGTCGCCTCAGAAAACGGAAAAAATCGTACGCTAAGACGCCAAAGCGATTGGCAT
>JAYUUS010000204.1:0-10059 GCA_043754435.1 Rhodanobacteraceae bacterium | reverse complement strand
CGTTTGCGCGGCTAACTGTGCTTGCACCGCTGTCCAAAGATTGCCCCGCCGTCAACGCCTCGACGCGCGCCACGACCGCGTCGCGAGTAATCACTTGACTCAATGCAGGCTTTACTTTGGTGGGCCGCAACAGCCGCCAGAGCAAATACGCCAATGCAAAAGCCAAGCCGATCAGCGCCGCTGCCAATGGATACGCCACCCACGCGGGCAAACGCGCCAAGCGTTCTTGAATACTCAGCGCCGTGTCGGTCAACTGCACTAAGGTGATCGCTAAGCCGCCCAACACAGTCACTGCCAATGCGGCGAGCAGCAAACGCAGCGCAGTGGAGGCTTGGCGCGGTAGTTCGGGGCGTGGCAAAACAGGAGGCATGGCTAAGCTCAAACTTACGTCGTCAATATCGCGCGATAGTGCGCGCAGCGAGCGGTTGGTGCAAACTGCTGCTGCGCACTGGGCGCAGCTTGCTGAGGAATGTCAATGCGGTTTTTTGGTGCGTTATTTGCGCAACTGCTAACGCTGACCTGCTTTTTTCCAAACGCCGCCATACACGCCGAGGACAACCGATTTGCGCCCAGAATGCAGCGCTATTCCACTCAAGATGGCTTGCCTTCCAGCCGCGTCGCCGCACTTGCCCAGGATCATCAAGGCTATATTTGGGTGGCGACCGAACGCGGCGCGGTGCGTTTTGACGGCTTGGCTTTTAGCCCGATAAACCCGGCCGCTGGCGTACCCGATGCCGGTATTGAAACGCTTTTTGTCGATCAACGCGACCGTCTTTGGTTGGGCGTTACCGACCACGGCATGTGCGCACTGCAAGCGGACCGCCAGCGCAGCATTTGTTTTAACGCGCGCGCCGAGGCACCGCACAAACTGGCGGGCAATGACGTTTTCGCAGTCGCTGAATTTGGCGGGCACATTTGGCTCGCTGTATTTGGCGTGGGCCTAGTTGCGCTCGATGCAGATACGCTGAGCGTGACGCAAACCCTGCCCCTGCGCAATTCGGACATTGTCGCGGCTACCAGCACGCAAGATGCCGCCTATTTTGCTAGTTTTTCTGGCTTTGTCAGCACCATAACCTCGGTCAATGGCAAGCCTAGCTTGAGCCAAGATGTGTATCAAAGCCGCGCTAAGATCGTTAGCTTAAATGCTGCACAAAACGCGCTTTGGCTTGGTTTAGGCGATGCTGCGGGTGTGCTTAAGATTCCGCTTGCTCCAAGAGGGACGCAGCAGCGTGCTGCCCCGCAGAACCCGCAGTTTGACCCTGCCCAGCGCACCGCGATCAACAATATCCGAGCGCAAACCATTCACACGCTTGCGTTCGATGAAAAGCGTGGCTTTTTTGGTACGGAACGTGGGCTGGCCATTTATGAATCGGGACAAATTCGCAGCATGCGGGCCACGCCCGGTACGCAAAACACCTTGCCCGAAGGCCAGTTAGTGGCTTTGTTAGTGGATCGTGATGGCGGGCTTTGGATTGCAAGTTCTGGCTCCGGTTTAGCGCGCTGGGATGCGCAAAATCTAGGGCGTGGCTGGTTAGAACGCGGTGAAGATAGCTTGCCGGGCAGCCGAGTCGCGGCTGCAAGTGGCGCGCAAAGTGGCGTGATTTGGGTGGCGATGTGGGATAGCGGCGTGGTCGGCGTTTACCCAGATGCCACCATCGAGCGCTTGCCGGTTGATGAAAAAGGCAGCAGCTCAAGCTTGCCGAGCCGATTAGCCAGGGCCGTGCTGGCGCAGGGTCAGGGCAGCGATGAATTAGTTTGGATTGGGCATCAGCGTGGCTTGTCGCAATATGCGCCCAGCCGCAAGCAATTTCGTCATTGGAAAAACAACGGCGCTGGGCAAGTCGTGGATTTACTTGAAGCCAACGGCCAGGGCGGCATTTGGCTGGCCCGTCGACGCGCCGAACTTTTTGAACTTGATGCGAACTTGACTGTGTTAAGCCACGGCGATCAGCAAATCACGGGCGGTGACATTGAGCAAATTGGCGTGCACGGCCATACCCTTTTGTTGGCCGGTATAGGCGGTTTGCGTGAGATTGAAAAGACCGCAAAGCTTAGTCAAAACGGGCAAAGTCAACTGCGCATCCTGCGCCAACCGATCATGGAGCCGGTTTACGCCTTCGCCGAGTGTACCGATGTGCTTTGGGCAGCCCTGAGTAAACGCCTTGTTGCGCTGGATAAAATCACTTTGATGGAAAAGTATTCCCTAGCACGCCCGATCGGCTTGGCTTCCGATATTGGCGGTATGGCGTGCAGTGGGGAAACGCTCTGGTTTGCCGGCCCTGGTGGCCTTTGGCGTGTGGTGAAAGGGGCCGTAATTGCCGAGCGCGTAGTCGATGGTATTGCGCAAGTAGAACTCAGCGATTACCCCTTCCAAAGCTTGGATCACGCGTTCCTGATCGGCTCGGTCAATGGACTATTGCGTTTTGATCCCAATTTGAGTGCGCCATCCGCCGGGCCGTATCCACTCTGGCTAAACGATCAAAGTACCGGAAAACACCTAGAAAAGCGCATCGAGCTGCCTTGGCGCGCGCCTAAACTGGCCATCGAAGCGCACGCGTTGAGCTATAGCGCGCCGCAGCGCACGCAGTTTCAATTTCAGCTGTATCCAGGCCCGGAAGCGGTATTTGGTAGTGAACGTCGACTAGATTTGAGCGGATTGGCACCGGGTTCGTACACCTTGATCGCACGCGCTCGCAATGCACAGGGCATCTTAGTCAGCACACCGGCGCTTGAGATTGTGCTGCCCGCGCCACCGTGGCAGCGTTGGTATGCCCGAATGGGCCTCGGCATCCTGTTGCTGGGCGCAGCGATATTATTTGGCGCGTGGCTGTCAAAACGCAAAATTCAGCGGCGCTTACGTCTGGAAAGCGCGCACCATATCGAACAGCTAGCGCTCGCGCGTACTGAAACGCTGGGCTACATCAGCCACGAAATGCGTAATTTGCTCAATGGCGTCACCGGTAACGCCGAGCTATTGGCGGGCACTAGGGATTCGGCGCAGCAGCTGAAACTGACGGGGCGAATCGTACATGCTGGAAAAGCCCTGGCGCAGTTATTAGACGATGCGCTGGATCACACCAAGCTAGTCGTGCATCGACTGGACTTAAATGCCGCGCCCTTTGATTTGGCAGAGCTGCTTTATGACGCCTTTGAAAGCCAGCGCGCTATTGCTAGGAGCAAAGGACTACGCTACGAGCACGAGTTTATTGATGTCGAGCGCAGTTGCGAAAGCGACGCCGGGCGCATCCGCCAAATTTTAGTCAACCTTTTAAGTAACGCGATCAAATTCACCGACTCGGGCTTTGTGCATTTGCACAGCCACTACCGCGATGGCGTATTGCGTGTGTGCGTTTCCGACAGCGGCCCGGGCATTGCTGAGCTGGCGCGTCAGGAAATTTTTAAACCCTATGTGCGCCTCAATCGCGGCGCGCGTGGCAGTGGTTTAGGGCTTGCGATCAGCGCGGAGCTAGCGCGTGCGCTAGGCGGCACGCTGACACTTAAGCCGAGTGCAGATGCTGAACTAGGCAGCCAGTTTGAGCTTGTTTTGCCACTGATAACGGTCGCCGCATTGCCAGAAACCACCCACAAGCCTATGCCTAGCCTGAATATTTTGGTGGTTGAGGACGAACCCAACAATCAGGTGCTGATTGCCGAGCTGTTGCGCAGTGCGGGCCACAGCGTCCAGATTGCGGGCGATAGCTTTAGCGCGCTTGGCTTCGTGGCGGTTGAGCGATTTGATGTGGTGCTGATGGATCTCGATTTAGACGGCAGCTCGGGCCTGGATTTAGCGCAGATTTTGGCAGCGCAGGAAAATATGGATGGCGTTCCCATCATCGCGCTGTCCGGCCGCGCTGATTTGAACGACCGCAATGCCTGCATCAAGGCGGGCATGCGGGAACACGTCGCCAAACCGTACCGCTTGCAGTTAATCCACGCCGCGATTCGGCGTGCGCTGAAAATGGAAACTTAGAGAACTGCCGACCCTAAATTTTTTTTTGAACGCTTAATCTAGTACAGCAAGGGCAGCCTTCGCAGCTATTGCGCTGTACTGAGTGCTAGGCTTGCTGAACTACGCAGAGGAAACGTCAAAATGCCAACGATGACCGGGCTTTCAGGCAATGAAATTTGGTGTTTGGCAAAGCAAGGCTTTCGCCCAGGCGAACTGGTGATTGGCAATAGCGTATTTTCTATGGGCGTGATGAGCTCGCTCGGTGCGCTGGGTGGGAATCTTATGGGCGGCGAAGTGACTCAGATCACTGGTCTTATTCGGGATGGCCGACTTAATGCCTACCAAAGATTGGTGCGTGAAGCCGAACGTGCGGGTGGCGTTGCCGTAACTGGGGTAAGCAATGAGCTCAAACGATTTCAAGGCAATACCGAATTTTTATCGGTGGGTTCAGCTTTGCACACCGGTGAGGCAACGCAAGAGAAGCTGGCATTCACCACCGCTTCTGATGGCATGGAGCTTTATTGCCAAATTGATGCGGGTTTTGCCCCCAAGCAATTTGTTTTCGGCAACATCGCTTATTCGGTGGGCGCGATTGGCGGCCTGATCGGCGGCCTGCAAACGCTTGCGCGCGGGGAAATCAAAGAATTTTCCGATATTTTTAATCGCACCCGGCACACGGCGCTTTTGCGGATTAAAACGGAGGCGTTCAGAGTCGGGGCAAACGCAGTGGTGGGCATCAAGACCTACACCATGCGTTACAGTGGTGCCCATGAAATGCTTATGATCGGCACCGCTTCAAACCATCCATTGTTGCCGAAGCCGAAATATCCTCGGGACGTGGTCACCAGCGATATGACCTGCGAAGAAATGTGGAATATGGCCAATTTGGGCTTTATGCCGACTAGCCTGCTGCTAGGCTCATCGGTGTATTCGCTAGGCGTCGTCGGGGGCATAAAAGCGCTGTTTAAATCCGTTGTACGCGGTGAAATTTCTGACCTCACTAGCCTAATCTATGACGCGCGCGCGCATGCTATTGGCCTGATTCGTACCGAAGCCAGCAACCTGCGCGCCGATCAAGTAGTGGGCATCAAAACCCATATTCATATGCATGGTAGCCTGCTGGAATTTATGGCGGTTGGCACCGCTCTACGACGCCTGCCGGGCTTAACTACGGCGCATCCCAACTTACCCCCACAAGCATTAATGCGCGACAAAACCACTTGGTTTGACAATGAATTTATGATCGCCGGGGAAAGTGATTAGCAACGAATTGGATGCGTAATTAATGGCTCGCTCTAACCGCCACCCTTTTCCCGCTCTTTCTCCGCTTCGCGCAAAGTGCGCTGATATTCGCGTGTTGCTTCGATAATCACGTCTTCGGGCTTATAGACCGACACCTTGCCACCCGGCTTAAAATCGCCCTCAATCACTGCAAGCTGGCCATCGGTAAAGCGCAGGCTCAGGTTTTTCACTTCCGCAGGTTCGCGCCCGGTTTTATAGCTATAAACATAGTCCCAGCGCTCTTGATGAAACGGGCTTTGAATGGCGGGCGTGCCTAAAATGAGAGCTACTTGGCGCTTGGTCATGCCGGGCTTTAGGGTGTCAATGTCGGCCTGATCCAACAAATTACCTTGCGGTATGGGTTGCCGATAGATACAGCCCGTTGAGGTGATAACAAAAGTCGCAAATAATGCGATCGTGCAGATCAAGTAAGGCAAAGAGCGGGTTTTCGACATGAGTGGGTGTCAATTGCGTGGAATCCGGCGATAATAGCGCGCTTGGTCTTCCAAAGTTCCTGAACACCTGAACCAAAAGCATTTTGCGGGTGTGATCTGGGTTCTAAGTGAATCCAAAACATTGCGAAGCTTAAAACAGTTTCTTCAATGAACGACACTTCTTTAACGAACGACATGCGCGGATATTCAAAAACGTGGAAACTCATGACTTACGCAACGCTGGACTCAAAATCACGCATCCGCGCTTGCGGATATTGGAAATTTTGGAAACCTGCGGGGTGAAACACATGACCGCTGAGGCGGTCTATAAGCAACTGCTAGATCATCACGACGACATCGGTTTGGCAACGGTGTATCGGGTGCTCAATCAATTTGAGAGCGCCGGAATTTTGGTGCGCCACAATTTTGAAGGTGGCATGAGCGTTTATGAACTGGATCGCGGCGGCCACCATGACCATATGGTGTGCGTAGAAACAGGCAAAGTGATTGAGTTTGAAAGCCCAGAAATTGAGCGACTCCAGCGCGAAATTGCCGCCAGCCATGGCTATGATCTGGATGACCACCGGCTAGTGCTGTATGTGCGTCCTAAAGGCCACACTCAGGGAAAGACGCGCTCGTGAGGACGGAACGGCGTTTTTTGGCGCAAGCAGAACAACATTGGCTATTTTTCCGCCAGTGGGTGCGCGCACCTTTATCCACTGCATCTGTGGTGCCCTCTAGCCGGTTTTTAGCTAAAAAAATGATTGCAGAGGTGCCAAAGGACGCGCGCCAAGTCATCGAACTGGGTGCCGGCACAGGCGTATTTACCAAACTGCTAGTTGCGCGCGGCGCACCGTTAAATCAGATTATGGTGGTTGAACTCAATCCCGTGATGGCGCAGACGCTTACTAGCGAATTTGCCAGTGTGCACGTTATTAATGACGATGCCACTCATTTACGCGCTATTGTTGAGCAAACGCCGCACTTCACGCTCGGCCACGTAGATGCCGTAGTGTCAGGATTAGGTTTTCTCAATATGCCCAATAATATTGTGCAAAGCATCGTTGCCGCCGCTTTTGAGGTGCTGGCCCCAGGCGCGCCCTTTGTGCAGTTCACCTATGGGCCAAAATCCCCGATTGCAGCCCCGATTGTGCGAGCGCTACAGCTAAAAGTACGCCGTGCGAGCTTTACTTTTCGCAATTTTCCGCCCGCCAGCGTTTACGTTTATACCCGCTGACCGGTAGCCAAAAGCTGCGCAGTCGCGGATAATCACCGGCTCAGCATTCAATCAGAGGTTTACATGGGTTCCACAGCAGCAGCAACTGGCGGCTATTACGTTCCGCACGGCAGCAAATGGCCAATTATTGGCTCCATTTCGCTCTTCACCATGATGTTTGGTGCCGCTAATTGGATGAATGAAAAGCCGATAGGCAAGCCGCTATTTTTCATCGGCATGACCGCAATTTTGTGCATGCTGTTTGGCTGGTTTCGCGACGTGATTGGTGAATCCATCGCTGGGCGCTTTAAAAGCCAGGAAGACATGTCGTTTCGTATGGGCATGCTGTGGTTTATTTTTTCCGAAGTGATGTTTTTTGCCGCATTTTTTGGCGCGCTTTTTTACGCGCGACATTTTTCACTGCCCTGGCTGGGTGGCGAAGGCGACGGTTTTTCAACCAACCAACTGCTCTATAACGGCTATGTCGCGAACTGGCCTAACAATGGTCCGGGCAATATTGGGGGCGTGTTTAAAACCATAGGCCCGTGGGGCTTGCCGTTGCTTAACACGCTGATTTTATTAACCTCTGGTACCACGATTACGCTGGCACATTGGGCGCTGAAAGTCGGCGAGCGCTTTTGGCTCAGCTTTTGGATGGCCGCAACCGTGCTTTTGGGAATGCTGTTTTTGTACTTTCAGGCGACGGAATACATTCACGCCTATCATGCACTCAACTTAACTTTGGGTAGTGGCGTTTACGGCTCCACCTTTTTCATGCTGACCGGCTTCCACGGCCTACACGTCACGCTCGGCACGCTCATGCTGGCGATTATTATGTTTCGCTGCATGTCTGGGCATTTCACCAAAGACAATCATTTTGGCTTTGAAGCGGTGGCTTGGTACTGGCATTTTGTTGACGTCGTTTGGCTGGGACTGTTTGTGTTTGTTTACGTGCTCTAAAAGATGCCGACATCGTCTCATTGAAGAAACGGTGAAATGACCGCGCGGCGGGCTGATTCGCGATCACCAAATGTAAGTGATTCGCGATCACCCCGTGATCAAAGCGCCACAAGAAACTGCGTCGTACACAGCGTACAACGAGGTGGAAAGGTGCCGGATTGGCCCGGCGGCATGAGGTTGCATCAGGCGGTGGTCATGGCGCAATAATGCGTTCAACGTGCAGCGTTAACTGTTCGCAGGTGCCAGCAGGGCATCCAGCATCGCCACCAAACTTTTTAATGGCGTCAAGCACAGCAAAAAGCCCAGTAGGACGCCGATGCTATTAGCGCCTAGGTCATACCAATCCGGGCTGCGATACGAAGTTAACCCTTGCAGTACCTCCAGCAGTGCGCCCATGCCAAATAGCGCCAGCGCATAGCGTAAGTGCAGCTTAAAGCGATTCATTAGTTGACCAAAATAAAAGCTTAAACTGCCGTAGGCTGCGATGTGCTCATACTTGTCAAAGCCCGGCGGCAGATGTGTCAGCGGTGGCGGCATAGGAATCAGGGATGCAATGAATACAAAGGCCAGCAGGCCCCAGGCAAAAGACCACCAAAGTGTTTTTCGTTTTAATTCACGCATTACAGTTCCATTTTATCGGCAGCTCACAGACTGCCGCGCAAGCCAAACCGGTTCAATACTGGCGCGCGGGCAAATTCTGGCAATTCGCGCGCAAATGCCATGAGCTTGATTCTTTCACCCATCTCGCCGGGCAAGGTTAGCACTCGCACTTGCCGGGTTAAGGCTAGGCGGGCGCGCTCCGACACTGCGTTTAAATTTTCTAAGACCTGCGCGAGTGCGCCGTAAATCAGAAAATCGGCTTGACTCATATACGCGGCCAGCTCCAGGCCACAGCTAGCACCCGCTTCAGCCAATGCCGTGAATTCGACCGAGCTGCTTAAATCCACCAAACCTGGATACCAAAAGGGCGCGTCAAACATGCGCTGTTGGTAGTGACAGACCAGCGTACCTGTGCTGCGTTCGGGCAAGTAAAATTCATGCCGTGAGTAGCCGTAGTCAAACAGCAAGACCAAACCCTGCTGCATGGATGCAGTTAAGTCCGCTAGCCACGAATCAAGCTGCGGCTGAATTTCCGAGCGATAGCCAAGCGGCAATGCTGCTAGTAAATCTGCGCCAAGCCGCGTCAAAATGCCCGGCAATGGTGCGCCTAGCGTGTACTCGAACCCACTGCCAGCATTGCAAACGCATAGCTCGCGTGCGCCATCTGCACTGATCTCAAAGCGCTGGGTTGGCAGCGCATCAACAATTTCATTGCCCAGCACAATGCCCTGCCACGGCGCGCTGGGGGGCGCGTCTAGCCACTTGACCAAACCCAATAATTCCGGCACCTGCTTTGCCAGCGTTTCATGTTGACGCTGGCGCAAGTCCGCCGAGCGTTCCAGCAGCCAATAATGTTTGGGCAGCGTAGCCAAGTTTTTCAGCGCCCGCAAAATATCCGCCGCCATGGCACCCGTGCCGCAGCCGACTTCCAAAATGCTGGCCTCGGGCATTTCGCGCAGCATGGGTGCTAGTGTCAATGCAATGCAGCGCGCGAAGACATCCCCCAAACCGGGTGCCGTTACAAAATCGCCGCCCGCCCCAAATTTACGCAAACCTGCGCTGTAATAGCCCAAACCTGGAGCATATTGGCACAGCTCAAAATAGCGATCAAAGCCGATAGCGCCGCCAGATGCGGCAATTTCATCCCGAATGCGTGCGCTTAGCCGCAAACTGTGTGCAGTTAATTCAATGGGAGGCTGGGGTAGAGATAGCTGAGTCATTGGGTTTAGCCGAAATCAAGCACATACTATCGGCTTGCTTTGAAACAATCGAGATCATGCCCAACCTACACCCTCAAGCCTCACGCGCGGCGATTGAAGAATTGATACAGCAGCGGTTGCTGCCGAACGCCGATATCAGCGCCATTGATGCACGAATGTGGCAGCTTTTCGGCGAACAGTGGGCGATCCTTTACACGGATTTGGTTGGCTTTTCGCGCAAAGTGGAAAGCTTTGGCATCGTGCATTTTTTGCAGATTATTTATCAATCGCGGCAAATGTTTGAGCCTATAGCCGCCCAGTTCGGTGGACAAATATTGAAAGAAGAAGGCGACAGTTTCCTGATGATTTTCCGGGATCCGGTAGCGGCTTTACAAGCCGCTCTTGCAATGCATCACGCAT
>JAYUUS010000203.1:0-10088 GCA_043754435.1 Rhodanobacteraceae bacterium | reverse complement strand
CATCTAGCACGCGAGAGTAGGTCATCGCCAAGCACTTTAATTTGCAGCAGAAATAACAAAACGCCCTCTAGTCGTAAGATTAGAGGGCGTTTTTGCTTCTAAAATTTTTCCCAAGTGGATCGGAATCCGACCTAAATCCGCCAACTTTCGCGAATCCCATTCAGCCAAACTCAGCGCGATCGCCAGCCCGCGTGGCACACTCGCAGGCTGTAAATTTTGCGGGTTAACCATGAACTCAACCATTGCATTTATCGGCGGCGGCAATATGGCGCGTTCGCTTATTGGCGGCTTGCTCAAGCGTGGGCAGGCGGCGGAAAGTATTGCGGTTTCTGAGCCTTTTGCTGCTACTGCCGAGGCCCTGGTGCGGGATTTTGGTGTTGCGGTGCATAGCGATTGTGCGTCAGCGGTGGCTGGCAAAACGGTTTGGCTACTTGCGGTGAAGCCGCAAATGATGCGCGAAGTCTGTGAAGGTTTGCGCGCGCAGGCGGACGCGTACGCGCCGCTGGTAATCTCGATTGCCGCCGGAATATCTTTGGCAAGTTTGCGCCAATGGCTTGGGGCCAAGGCACAGCTAGTGCGCTGTATGCCGAACACACCAGCATTAATCGGTGCCGGAATTACCGCGCTGTTTGCCGAAAGTGATGTCGATGCAGCGCAACGCAGCAGCGCGCAAGAGTTAATGAATGCGGCGGGTGCCAGCGTTTGGGTGGAAGCGGAAGCGCTGATGGATGCGGTGACCGCGACGTCCGGCTCTGGCCCGGCGTATTTCTTTCTAATGATTGAAGCGATGCAGGCGGCGGCTATTGCGCAAGGGCTAAGCGCTGAGGTGGCGCGTGCGCTGGTGCTGAATACCGCTTATGGTGCGGCGAAAATGGCGCTTGAAAGTGATGAGCCCGCCAGCACGCTGAGGGAGCGCGTCACTAGCCCCGGCGGCACCACGGCGGCGGCGTTAGCGGTGTTTGAGCAAACCGGCTTTCGTAGCCATGTTAGGGATGCTATCGCTGCGGCAACGGCACGCGGCAAGACGCTGTCCGCGCAATTTGGCTAGTCAGGAAAAATATGTACGGTATTTATGCGTTAGTGATTAATTTTGTCTTTGGCACCATCGTTTGGCTGCTGCTGACCCGTCTGCTGCTGCAGCTGGTGCGCGCACCCTTTAAGAATGGCTTTGTGCAGTCTTTGTATATGACTTTAGGCCCGGTGCTGCGGCCGCTGGAGAAATTTATCCCACGTTACGGCAATTTCAACATTGCTGTAGCTGTGCTGGTGTTTTTGGTTGGGGTTATTTGGGCTTCGGCGCTGAGTTTGAGCTTTGGTTTGCTGTCCTTGGTACTCGGCCTATTTTTGATCTGGCAATCGCTGTATTGGCTGTTGTTTCTATTACTGGTGGTGTTTGTAATCGCAAGCTTCGTACAGCCAAGCCCGCACAACGAAATCATGCAGGTCATGAATGCCATCGTAAAGCCCATACTGGCACCGTTTCGCCGCCTGATTCCGCCGATTGGGCCGCTGGATTTGTCGGTGGGCGTGTTGATGTTGACGCTCACCGTGGTGTATCAGCTAGGTGCGCTAGGCTTGCAGCAAATCATGCTGGCGTTGGCACCGATTGCGCCACTGTAAGCACGCATAGACTTTCAAGGCCTCATAAATTTTCAAGGACGAATAGTGAATCAACTCATTTTGTCGCATGGCCGCGAATCTGGCCCACATGCAACGAAAATTACGCGTTTGGACGAAATCGCCAGCGCGCGCGGCTATCAGTGTCAGCGGCCGGATTACGGCACGCAGGCGGACGCCGCAGCGCGCATCGAAAAATTGTTGCCCCTTATTGACGTTAATGCAGCCAGTCGGGTATTGGCTGGCTCCAGCATGGGTGCCTACATCAGTGCGATGGCATCGCTAGATGTTGAAGTAGCGGGGCTGTTTTTGTTGGCACCGCCGATTTTCTTTCGCGGCACGGAAGCGGTGATGCGCCTGCGCTGTGCCAAGGTCACGATCATTCATGGTTGGCAGGATGAGTTGATTGACCCAAGTGAAGTGATTGGCTTTGCCCGCGCTTACGGCGCTAAGTTGGTGTTGGTGAACGACGATCACCGGCTAAAAAACTCAATGGCAGCGATTGAGCACGAGTTCGCGCTCTTTTTGACAGAACTTGAACTGGCTAAGGCATCAGCATGAGCAAAAGCGCGCGCAGCCGGGCTTTAGAACTTTTCGCGCCCTGTCCGAAAGGCCTGGAATATTTGTTGCGCGATGAGCTGATCGCACTCGGTGCACCCGATGCGCGCGAAGCGCTGGCGGGCGTGAAATTCAGCGGTGATTTTCAATTTGCGATGCGCGCCTGCCTGCATTCGCGCTTGGCTTCCCGCATTTTGGTGGTCTTGACGCGCTTTTCCGCGCCGGATACCGATGCGTTATACGAAGCCGCAAAAAAGCTGCCCTGGCAGGAATGGCTGGGGCCAAAACACAGCTTTATCGTGGACGTCAGTGGCAGTGCCCCGGGTATTGCACACACAGGTTTTGCCGCACTGCGGGTGAAAGACGCGATTATCGATCAGCATCGTGATCACAATGTCGAGCGCCCGAATGTGGACGCGGAAACCCCAGCTGTGCGCCTGCGCCTATATTTGCACCCGCATGAAGCCGCGATCATGTGGGACTTGTGTGGTCACGCCCTGCACGAACGCGGCTGGCGCACCGGGCAGGGCGAAGCGCCGATCAAGGAAAATTTAGCGGCCGCACTCTTGCTGCGCGCCAAGTGGCCCGAACGTGCGGCGCGCGGTGAATGCTTTATTGACCCCATGTGTGGTGCTGGCACCATTTTATTGGAAGCCGTGGCGATGGCCGCAAACGTGGCACCGGGCCTTAAGCGCGCCGAAGATCATGGCTTTGGCTATTATGCGCACCCAGCCTACACGCCGGAAGCGGAAGCAATTGAAATATCTGACGCAAAAGCGGCGGCGGTTGAAGGTTTAAAAGCCTTGAATGTGGCAGCGCGCTTTTATGGTTTTGATGACGATGCCAGCTTAATCGCAATCGCGAAACGCAATTTGCAGGCGGCTGGGTTTTCTGGCTTTGTGCGCTTAAGCGTGGGCGATGCCCGAACTCTAAAATGCCCGCCGAACGTCAGCGCGGGCTTGGTTTTGGGTAATCCGCCGTACGGCGAGCGCATGGGCAACGCCCGAGCCTTGGTGCCGGTTTATCGCGCTGTCGGGGCCATGCTGGCGCGCGAATTTCCGGGCTTTGGTGCGGCGCTGATTAGTAGCGATGTTGAGCTATTAACCGCCGTCAATTTGCCCATTATTAAGCGCTATGCGGTAAAAAACGGCGCGCTCGACTGCACTTTGGCGCTTTTTGATACCAGCCGGGGCCAGCGTGCGTTGCCAGAAGCCTCAGCGAGTGATACCAAAACCACGCAGGCAGCAAAAGAGCCAAAATTGGTTGAGGCCAAACCAGACGCTGCCAAGCCAGTTCCGGCGTTAGCCAATCTTGATCTGCCCAAAGATTTAGATTTAGCACTGGCCTTGAGCGAATTTAACGCCCGGGAAACGCAGAGCGATGAATCCGCACGCAGCAAGCAGGCGCGCAGCGAAACGCCCGCACCTGAACCAACGAAGTTAGCCCATACAAAGGTGAACTCTGCACCCGCAAAATCTGGCCCGCCGTTAAGCCCTGGCGCGCAAATGGTGGCGAACCGAATCGAGAAAAATTTGCGGCGCTTAAAAAATTACCTGACAGATCACCGCATAAGCTGCTTTCGCGCCTATGACGCGGATTTGCCGGAATATTCCGCTGCGATTGATGTTTACGAGGGCAGGCTGCACATCCAGGAATATCTGGCACCAATCGATATTCCAGAAGACGTGGCGGCCGGGCGCTTGCGCGAGTTGGTCGCGGGTGCGCAAGCGGCGTTTGGGCTTGGGCGGGAGTTTGTCTATCTCAAGACTCGACGTCGGGAAAAAGGCGGCGGCAAATATCGCCGCGCGCGTGAAGCGACCGGGGAATATTTTGAAGTCAGCGAAGGTGCGCAGAAATTTTGGGTCAATTTAGACGACTATTTGGACTCTGGACTGTTTTTGGATTCAAGATCATTACGCCAACGCATCGCTAAATCCGCAAACGGCAAGCGTTTTTTGAATCTGTTTTGCTACACCGCCAGTGCCAGCGTGTATGCCGCCTTGGGCGGGGCAGAAAATTCGCTGTCGATTGATTTGTCGCCCACTTATACCCATTGGGCGGCACAGAATTTCGAGCTGAATAAGCTCGATCCGCAAGATCACGTTATTGAGCAAGCCGATGCACTTGCGTGGCTGGACTGGGCGGCGGGTCAGCCAAATGCCAAAGGCGCGTTTGATTTGATCTATCTGGACCCGCCGACGTTTAGCAACTCCAAACGCACTGACAGCGTGCTGGACATTCAACGCGACCATGCCAGCATGATTGCGCTGTGTATGGCATTGCTCAGCGCGCAGGGCGAGCTAATTTTTGTCACCAACGCGCAGCGCTTTAAGCTGGACCCCGAAATTGCCGAGCAGTTTTCGGTGACTGATTTCAGCGCGAAAAGCATTCCGCCGGACTTTGAACGCAACGCCAAAATTCACCGGGCGTTTTCGATTCGGGCGAGGTAGAAGGGCTGCCTTGGCAGCACGCCCAGCATCAACAAGTATAGGGCGCGGGTCAAGTCAAATGGCAGAATGCGCCAGAACCCGTATCAAAGTAGAACCCCGGCACTTTTCCAAAGCATATACGCAGCGACGCTAAAAATAAGAATCGAAAAAACGGTGCTGAGCCGGCCCGTGGTGCCGGCCAGTTTTTCTGCCGCCAGTGCGCCGCCAAAACTGCCGAATAACCCACCAAGAATGAAGATTAATGCAAGCGGCAAGTCAATCAGGCCAGAATACGCATAGTTGAGCGCCGTGGTGAGGCCGAAGGCGGTCACGCAGACCAGCGAGGAGCCGACCGCATTGAGGATTGGCATGCCGGTGGATGCAACTAGACCCGGAACGATGAGAAAGCCGCCGCCGATCCCGAAAAAGCCTGAAAACATGCCGGTTGCTAGGCCAAAACTGAGCACTTTCGGGGCGTTCTTACGATTGCACTGCGCGTCCGGGTTGCCCGGGTTGCGCCGGCCACGCAGCATCAGCACACCGACTAGCACCATGACGATCGCGAATAAAAACAGCAGTTTCTGGCCGTCAAAGTTCTTCCCTAAGGTCGAACCAGCGAACGCGCCGACGACCCCAGCCGAGGCATAAACCAGGGCGCAAGGCCATTTTACCGTGCCATTGCGCGCATGATTGATGACGCCCGCTGCGGCATTGGCCGCAACCGCTAATGCGCTCGTGCCGATTGCAATATGTGGATTCGGCACGCCGACGAGATAGACCATCAGCGGCACCGCAAGAATCGAGCCACCGCCGCCTACCAGCCCCAGGGTGAAACCAACCAGTCCGCCAGATAGCAACCCAAGCACATATTGGATGGGTTCTAAGATCATGCGCGCGGGTTAGCCAGCGCTTCAAGTTGCGATCTGAGTGCGGTCAAATCGTAGCCAGCGGCGGCGGCTATGGCGATGATTTCTGCAGCCGGTAGGGCACCGGCCTGAGTCAGCGCCCAAAGCGTTGTTGAGCGTGTGCCGGTGCGACAAAAAGCCAGCACCGGCGTTTGCAGACGTGCAAGCGCTTGCGCCATGCCCGCAACTTCGTCAGCGCCAATTTTGCCGGATACGGCCGGTACAAACGCATATTCCATGCCGTGCTGAGCCGCTAACTCCGCTATTTCTGACGACTGCAACTGCCTCGCGTCTTCACCGTCAGGGCGATTATTGACGATTGCACGAAAGCCATCGCGTGCGGCTTGTGCGATGTCGGCTTCCGTTAAATGCGATGCGACTGAAAGTGTCGAGGTTAGGGCTTTGAAGATCATCACGACGATGATCCACTCAAGGGTGGCGCTGGTGTAGGCGCATTCGTTGCTTCACTGATGCGCTTGGGTGCGGCAATCACGCGGTGCAGCAGCATGCCTGCAAACATCGCCAATACGAAAATACCTGCTGGCAGCGGACTTATCACTATGCCCGCGATTGCAGGCCCAGGGCATAGCCCGGTAATGCCCCATCCCATTCCAAACAGCACAGCGCCGACAAGAAGCTGCCAGTCGAAATCGCGGCGGGTTGGCAGCGCGAAGTCTGCACTCAAGAGCGGCTGTTTCATTCGACGCTGGAGTTGCCACGCGATTGCCATCGGCACTAGTGCGCCACCCATCACAAAGGCGAGCGTTGGGTCCCATGCGCCAAACAAATCTAGGAAGCCGCGCACCCGCTGCGGGTCAATCATTCCCGAAAACGCCAAGCCAGCGCCAAATAAGATACCCGCGCAACCCGCAACCACGGTTTGCAAGTGCTGACTTGGCGGCACGTTCAGCATCAACAAATACTTCATGGGCCTACACCCACATTGAGCGCATTCATCACTGCGACCGTAATAAACCCGGTAAACATAAAGATCACCGTGGCAACGATTGAGCGTGGCGATAGCCGCGATAACCCACAAACGCCATGCCCGCTGGTGCAGCCACTGCCTAATCGGGTGCCAAAACCCACCAGCACCCCACCCCCAAGCAGCGCCAATGTGCTTTTGCTGAAATGGGCGTCGACCGGCCCGAAAGCGAGCGTCATCAGCACACCTACAGGTAGGCCAAGGATAAATGCCAGCGCTAAAAGCCTAGACGGCCCGTCCGTGGCAATGCCGGTCGCGCGCGCGGCTAAGCCGCTTATACCGGCGATTCGCCCGATGCCAAGCAGCATGATCGCCGCAGCAACGCCAATCATTAGCCCGCCAATTAGCCCATGCAGATAGTTTGGATTTTTCAGGAATATGTCGAGCATCACAGTAAGTCCAGGGGGATTTTTAAGTAGCGTACGCCGTTTGGTTCCGGCGCTGGCAAGTGCCCGGCACAGATATTCACTTGGATGGCCGGCAGAATGAGCTTGGGCATTGTTAACGTTGCATCGCGCGCATCGCGCATGGCAACAAAGTCGTCCTCGGCAATGCCTTCATGCGCATGGACGTTGCCGACACGCTGCGCACCGACCGTGGTTTCCCAGGCAAAGCTGGCGCGGCCAGAGGCCTTGTAATCATGGCAAAGAAACATCCGGGTCATATCAGGCAGCGCCATTAATCGGCGGATTGATTGAAACAACTGGCGTGCGTTGCCGCCGGGAAAATCGCAGCGCGCGGTGCCGAAGTCGGGCATAAAAAGCGTATCGCCGACAAATACAGCGTCGCCAATCACATACGCCAAATCAGCGGGCGTATGACCGGGCACATGCAGCGCAATCGCTTCAATGCTGCCAATTTTGAAGCGTTCGCTATCGTCAAACAGATGTTCAAAATCTGAGCCATTGGGTGCCATGTTTGACAAAGTATTGAAAAGCTTGCCGAACACCTGTTGCACTTCAACGATATGGCGGCTGATCGCAATCTTTCCGCCCAGCTTGGTTTGCAAATAGGGTGCTGCGGAAAGGTGATCCGCGTGCGCATGGGTTTCAAGCAGCCACGTTACTGTTAGCCCAGCAGAATGGACATAGTCAATGATCGCGTTTGCCGAGTTCAACGCGGTGCGCCCGGACACAGCGTCGTAGTCAAGCACGCTGTCGATGATGGCCGCCTCGCGCGTCAGCGGGTCATGCACAACGTGGCTTGCGGTGTGGGTGACTTCGTCGAAAAAACTCTTTACTACGGGTTCCAGCCCGCTTAGCCGCGTGGCGTTAATAATGCGAGCCGCCTGATCGCAATCGTCTTCTGGCATTAAATGCTTCCCTGCTTGAATATGGCGCACATAGTACAGGGCGGGTTTCAAAATCTTTTCTAATTTTGCCGCGTCGCAGAAAGAAACCCGTTCGTGCTGAGCCTGTCGAAGCATGTAGCCGCACCCTTCGTGATGCATAAAATTCTTCGGCTGCGTCAGTATTTGTGCGGCTCTGCCCTTCGACGGGCTCAGGGCGAACGGTTCTTTCTAGGTTTTATGAAAACCACATACTTTAAACATACTTGGGATTGCACTCCGTGACAGCCAGTGTTGCCTAGCTACACCCCGCGCCAGCTACACTCCGCGCCTGTCAAAATTCACGAACCTTGCCCATGTCTTTACCGAGCTACTTGTCCACCAGCCGTGGCGTAAACCGCGCAGAAGCCGTAGACGCGAACTTTCTGGCATTTTGTCGGCAATATGAGGGTGGTAAGGCGCGCCCGGCAGCGCATCAATTAGTGCCCGGAACAACGCTCCAAGTGGGTGATTTATTAGAACTTTTAGAATCACAGCTGATTTCCCGGCACCTAGATTTAATGGCGCGCGTGCTGCGGGTGCAAAATAAAGTGTTCTACACCATTGGCAGCTCCGGCCACGAAGGCAACGCCATGGTGGCGCGTGCGGCGCGCCACACAGACCCGGCCTTTTTGCACTACCGCTCGGGTGGGTTTATGGCCGAGCGCTTTCGCAAGCTGCCGGGCATGGATCCCATTATGGATTCTGCGTATAGCTTTGCCGCCTCAAGCCTAGATCCCGCCAGTGGGGGGCGACACAAGGTATGGGGCTCAAAGCCACTTTGGGTATTGCCGCAAACCTCAACTATCGCTAGCCATTTGCCGAAAGCCTACGGCACCGCATTAGGCATTGAGTTGGCGAAACGCCTAGGGCATAAGCTGCCGATTCCCGACGACAGCATCTCGATTTGCTCCTTTGGGGATGCCAGCGCGAACCATTCCACCGCGCAGGGCGCTTTTAATGCCGCGCAATGGACGGCGTATCAGGGCTTGAGCGCGCCGTGTTTGTTTGTCTGTGAAGATAACGGCATTGGCATTTCCGTGCGTTCGCCCAGCAATTGGATTGCGGCCAGTTTTAAAAACCGCACCGCGCTGGACTATTTTTATGCCGATGGCCTGGACCTTGGCACCGGTTACACGGCAGTGCAGGCGGCAGTTGAGCATTGTCGCAGCAGCCGTCGACCGACCTTTTTGCACCTCAAAACCGTGCGCCTAATGGGGCACGCGGGCACGGATTTTGAGATCGAATACCGCGCGCTGGATGACGTTTTGGCCGGTGAGGCGTCGGACCCGATTCTGCAAAGTGCGGCACTCGCGCTCGATTCCGGCGCGCTGACGCCAGACGAGCTGATTGCGCTGTATGAGTCAATCCGTAAAAAGTGCTTTACCGCCGCTGAAGCGGCCGATCAATCACCCAAACTGACCACGCTGGCGGCAGTGATGGCGCCACTTGCACCGTACACACCGGATGCAGTCAAAGCCGAATCGGTACGAAGCGATTACCAGGACAAACGCGTAGCGCTTTGGGGCGAGCAATTGCCCGAAGCGGGCGCGCCGAAGCATTTGGCGGTCAATATTAATTTGGCGCTGCACGATTTATTGCTGAAATACCCAAATTCGGTCATTTTTGGCGAAGACGTGGCGCTTAAAGGCGGCGTTTACACCGTTACCAAAAACTTGTTTAAAACCTTCAAAGGCAGCCGCGTTTTCAACACCCTTTTGGACGAGCAAACGATTCTGGGCTTGGCGCAGGGCTTTGCGAATGTGGGCCTATTGCCGATGCCGGAAATTCAATATTTGGCGTATTTCCACAATGCCTGCGATCAAATTCGCGGCGAGGCGTCCAGCCTGCAATTTTTCAGCAATAACCAATTCCGCAACCCGATGGTGATGCGCATGGCAAGCCTTGGCTATCAAAAGGGCTTTGGCGGGCATTTCCACAATGACAATTCGGTGACCGCGCTGCGCGACATTCCCGGATTGATCGTCGGCTGCGCCAGTCGCGGCGACGATGCCGCGATGATGCTGCGCACGCTGGCGGCGCTGTCCAAGGTCGATGGCCGGGTCAGCGTGTTCCTGGAACCCATCGCGCTGTACATGACCAAGGACCTGCATTACGCGGGCGACGGCCAGTGGTTGACCGACTACCCGGCGCCGGACCAGGCGCTGGTGCTGGGCGAGGAGCGCGTCTATCAACCTGAGGCGACGGATTGCGTGATCTTCAGCTTCGGCAATGGCGTGCCGATGAGCCTGCGTGCGGCGCGTGAC
>JAYUUS010000202.1:0-3351 GCA_043754435.1 Rhodanobacteraceae bacterium | reverse complement strand
GGACGCAGGTAAAATTCGCGAAGACGACTCGGGATATAACTAGCATGGGATTTTTGCATCGACTATCGCCTAACTTTATTCGATATGCCATCGGCGGTTTAACCAATAGGCTGACCCGCCCTAAAAAATGCCCCGACTGCGGGCATGATAAAAGTGCTTGCATTGATCGCAAGGGCTTCCACGGCTTTTATACCTGTTCTGGCTGTGGGATCGGTTATCGCTATCCCTATGAGACGGCGGCGGAGATGGCCGCATTTTACCAATCTGAGTACGGTGATAGCAGCATCGCCACGGACGTGCCGTCCGATGCGCAATTGCAGCACCTAGTTCAGCACGGGGCATTAGGAACAATTTTTGACCGATCTTGGCATCTCCGCGTTTTTAGTCAGTTGGGCATGAAGAAAGGTTCGCGAGTGTTAGATTTTGGCACTAGCTGGGGCTACTTCACGCTTGCGTTGCAACAAGGGGGTTGTGTCGCATTCGGTTTTGAGATTTCCAAGCCGCGCGCCAAAATAGGAGCAAAGCTCGGCGTCACAATTTATTGCCGCGAAATGGATATCCCCAAAGATTTGGACATCGTGTCTTCTACCCATGCGATTGAACATGTCCCGAAACCCATGGAAAAGTTGCGTGAAATGCTTGGCTGGGTGAAGCCGGGCGGCAGGGTGATCGCTTACACCCCTAACGGTGGCGTCGGCGCACAAAGAAAGATTCCGACCAAATTTCATCGGTCATGGGGGCGTGTCCACCCAGTTTTGCTTAGCCCAGATTGCATCGTCAAGGCGTTTGCATGCGAGCCGTTGTTGATTACCTGCGACGACAGTCCCGAAAACTTGGCGCGCTGGGACGGCCGGTCGCGCATGATTGATGCTTGTGAAGGTGAGGATTTGTTGGTGGTCATTAGGCGTCCAGAATTAGCGCCAAACGATACCGCATAACCCTAAAGATCAAAAATACGCTGAACCAGCGCACGTCCAGATGGTAAAGATCAATGACCGTGTTGACGACGCCAATCGCCGCCACTGAAACGCCCGTATAGAACATGAGCGCGGTACGTACCACTGGCCAGTTGTTAGAGGGCAGATGGTTGGAATCCTCGGCGAGCTCCAAGGAAACCTGTGGCACTGCGTTGGTGGGAGTGTCGCTGCCTACGTTTGGCTGGAGCGGCAAGGACAGGGGCGCAATAATGTTCGCTTGCCCATCTTGCGTAGCACTTAGGCCAATTTTAACTTTAGGCCCGAGCACGCCAAAGCGCACCACATCGCCGTCTTTAAGCACGGCGCGTTCGATGCGCACCTCATTCACGAAGGTGCCGCTGGTGCTTTGCGTATCTAGGAGTTCGATACTATTTTCGCGCTGACGCAGCACGGCGTGATGGCTGGATGTACTGTTTCTTCATCGTTATCTCTCAATAAGTTGTGCGTATTTTTGAGAGATTACTTTAACATCCTAAAGATAATCGAGGTCAGACTACTAGCTTCGCGCGACAAAATGCCTTTGCCGTTCCGGTGTTTCGTTCCGAGACAAAATAAACTAGGTACGCGAAGGTAAGCGCGCCCAAGATCACCATCAAGTACAAAAACAAGGATGCTGGGTTGAGCGCGCGCATTTGCTCTAATCCAAAATATTCAAATAAAAAAAGTAATGGATTGTGCGTTAAATACAAGCTGTAAGAAAATGTGGCAAGCCACGCGCCCATTTTCTCCACCTTTTTAAGAAAATAATGTCGAGGTGGCATTAAAATAAGTTGCCGCACAAGCAGTGCAAATCCAATGGCAAGCAGAAGCCGAAAATTCTCAACTCTAAAAATAGCGAAAGATGCCAGCATGCCTGCCTCGTCAAGTTTAATTTGCAGCGCCCCGACAGCACACAAAAATATGGCAAAAATAAGGCACCTACTGCTTGCGACCGTTGGCCGCCTTATATAAGCAAATGCTCCGATCAACCAACACAGGAAATATCGAATGTCTAGGGCTGAAAGCATGGCTAGCGACAAAGTAATTATAGTTACACCAGCAAAGGTAAAGCGCTTAGCTGATAGACAAAGGCCTACACCTAAAGCGAATACATAAAACCAAATTTCATATGCGATTGTCCACAGTGACGGGTTTAAGGGCACGCTGCTAACAAAAATTCCCTGAAGTCCAAGCATATTACCTATAAAATTTGTTGCAGAGAATGCATGTCCTAAAAATAAGCTTACCAATGTTCCAAATAGTACCGCAGGAATGAGCGGAATCCATATTCTCAAAGTTCGGTCTAAAATATAGCTGGAGGGTTTAAAGCTTTGCTTCTGCGCATTAACGAACAGCTTCCCACCCACTAAAAATCCGCTAAGTACAAAAAATATAACGACACCGGTATTTCCAAAACCCATGAGCGTCATAAAGCCAGTGCCAAATAAATTATGTGCTCCTTCGAGCTCATTGTAACCGACGAAAGCGTGCGTGCGAACATGTGAAATGAGCACTAAAAAAGCAGCTAAAAACCGGCATAGATCAAGCCAAGCAAAGTATTCCGGCGTTTTTTCGCAGGTGTGCACTGTGTATCCCTTCAAGTGTGATTGTTGTGCCGCTTCAGCGCTATTTACGCGCATTTATGGTTTTCTCATTTGCTTGTATCCGTGACCTAATTTATTGCGCCAAGAGTTTATCGCTGGGAATAGGATCACAAAACTTCGGCGTAACGACCTTTCCGAGCGGTAAGGGCGGTTCCAACCTTGAAGTGCAACACCACCTAATAATTTCCAAGCATCCATCAACGCGCGATCAATTTCAACGCGATTACGCGCGCAGCGACTAAAATCGCAAGCCCATTGTTTTTGGCGCGCGTGCGCATCTAGTAGTCAATCAACTATCAAATTTAGGATACAGACGTGCCAGTTTGATGCGGGCATCCTCAGAGGTAAAACGCCATTGCGCTGGCTTCGTCCGCTGGTTTCGCGCGCGTGCCCAAGCGTCGATTTCGGTTTTGACAAAGCCTTGGTCTAGCATTCTTCGGCTCAGGCATTGGCGCGACAACACGGCGCGTTATTTACGCCATTGTCGCCTACTTCAGAACCTGAGACTATGGGTTTACTTTGAGATTTGTTTTGATATTCGTTTTGTTGCTTAACGACGGGGTTGCTATGGGATGGAATGATTGCGTGGACGCTTGTGAGATGAGCAAGTGACTGCGCTTGCAGAGCCGCAAAAAGCCGATTTTGAGCGCGCCTCACGCGAGCTGCGCCAAAGCGCTTTAGGTTTAGCGCAGGCTTGGCAGGCGCTGATGCGTGCAGGTTGGTCAAGTGCCCAGTTGCGGCCGTTGCTATTGGCCCTGCGCCAATTAATTAAAGGCTGTGACCGGCTGCGG
>JAYUUS010000201.1:0-30990 GCA_043754435.1 Rhodanobacteraceae bacterium | reverse complement strand
TCAGTAGTATGATTATGGCAATTATGAGTATTAATAACTTAGTAGGGTAATTATGAAGAAAAATATGAGCGCGAAAAGCGCACAAGCGGGTTTCAGCTTAATCGAAATATTATTGGTGGTGGGTATTATTGCGTTTCTGGCAACTATGGTGGCGACGAACGTCATCGGCCAAAGCGAAAAAGCGAAAGTCACCAATGCAAAAACCGGGGTGCGCAGCGTTGCCGCAAAGGCATCAAGCTACTATCTGGACACTGGCGCAGCGCCCCACAGCCTCGAGGATTTAATGACTAAGCCGGGCAATGCCGAGAATTGGAAGGGCCCTTATATTACTGAAGAACAAAGCAAAGATCCTTGGGGCACACCGTATGTATTGAAATCGCCGGGCGAACATTCGGAAATGGATGTAATGTCTTATGGCTCAGATAAGCAAGCCGGTGGCGCGGACCGTGCGGCTGATATTGGTAATTGGCAATAAGATTTTATTTTAAGTAAATATAGGAACTATATTTTAGCCTTATGGACAAATTAACTACTGCAATTGATGAAGCGCTAAATCATAAGCGTTTGATTGCGGGCGGGGCGCTAAGCGCTGGGTTGATTTTTTACTATGGGGTTTTTATGAAAATGGCTTCGCAGCGAGGATTTACATTAATTGAAATTTTGGTGGTGGTTGGAATAATTGCGTTTCTGGCGACACTGGTCGCAGTGCAAGTTATTCGATCCGCAGGCGATGGGAATGTCAACATCGCGAAAGCGGGCGTTAAAATGGTTGCTGGGGTAGCTTCACAATATTTTATGGACACCGCCCGCGCGCCTAGCTCACTAGACGATTTACTTAGTAATGAGCGAGGGGCCGTAAATTGGAGAGGGCCCTATTTGACGCCCTCGCAGGCGCTAGACCCATGGCGTAATCGATACTTAATTCAATCGCCAGGGCAGCATGGCGAGCTCGATGTAGTTTCGTTGGGTGAAGATGGCCGCGAAGGCGGTTCTGGGCGCAACGCTGATATTGGGAATTGGCAGTGAAAGCCTTTTCAAGCCAGCGCGGATTTGTCGTTCCTCAGTTCATCTGGGTCTCTTTCGCTTTTGTTTTGGTCATGCTTTTGTTCATAGACTTTGCGCCATCGGATGCCATGTTTAGTGGCGGATTGGCGAAAGCAAAAAACGCCCAAACCGGCGTCCGATCAGTTGCAGCAAAATCATCTTCGTATTTTTCAGACACCGCGCAACAACCAGAATCCATAGCGGATTTACTTAGTAACCGCCGTCAGCTTTCCGGTTGGAACGGGCCTTACATTACTGAACAGCAAAAAAAAGATCCGTGGGGGTACGATTACATTATTCGTACTCCAGGGCTTCACGGCGCGCTGGATGTTATTTCCCTGGGTGCGGATGGCTTGGTTGGTGGAACCGAAAAAAATTCAGATATTGGCAATTGGGAAAGCAAATGAATGCGTCAGCCCCTCATCCCAACCTTCTCCCCGCGCACACGCTTTCGCGGCCCTTAAAATGGGGGCGTGGAGAAGGAGCTGTTCGAGGCGGCTCGCAGTCCTCCCCGTCAGCGCGCGCCAAAGGCTTCACCTTAATTGAGATATTAGTGGTGATTGCGATCATGGCGGCGCTCGCGGTGATTGTGGCGGTGCAGGTGGTGGGTAAGCTGGAGAACGTGAAAGTCGCGACCGCTGGTAAAGACATTATGGCGGCGCTGCGCTATACGCGCGGGCAAGCACTCGTGACCGGCGAGCCACAAGCACTGGTCATTAACGTGGAAGCCGGCAGCTATGTCGCCGCGAACAAGCCCGAGGTCATTTTGCCAAAAGAGCTTAAAGCTGAAATCTATACTGGCGAGGTCTTGAACGAAAAAACCGGGGCGATTCGGTTTTTCCCGGATGGCGGCTCCACTGGCGGCAAAATTATGGTCAGTGCAGGCGGACGCAAGTGGACAGTTCGAGTTGGCTGGTTGACCGGCGATATTGATTTTCTGGATTCCGCCAAACCGCGCGCGAGCATTCCACGATGAAACGTCCCGCAGGCTTCACTCTGATTGAAGTCGTGCTGGCGCTCAGTGTATTTGCACTTGGGTTCGGCTTGATTTTAGAAACGTTGGGCGGTGCTAGCCGCAATGTCCGCGTTGCGGGCGACATCGGTAAAGTTGCGCTGTTCGCGCAAAATAAGCTGGATTTAGTCGGGATCGACACGCCGCTCAAAAAAGGCAGCACCAGCGGTAAGTTCGATGATGTTTACAGCTATGAAATGACGATTACTTCCATTCAACCAGAAGATTCAACCGTGCCGAAAACGGTGCCGGTGAAATTATTTCGAGTGGATTTAGCGGTTAGTTGGGGCAGGGGCGCTAACCTGCGCACCGAACGCTTTTCCACCTTGCGTTCGATGCAAGTGCGGCCTGGGCAATTTTAGTGCGTGCGCCGAATAACTTTCTTGTTGGCTCGTTTGCTAAAACAAACAAGGCTGCTGTGAATAGACCGGCTAGGGGCTTCACCCTAATCGAGCTGTTGCTGGCCACCGCGTTAGTCGCCTTTATTATGTTGATGGCGTATTCCGGGCTGGAAGCCAGCATCAAAATGGCCGATTCGGGCGACGCATTCATTGAGCGCTCCTCCAGGGTGCGCACTACCCACGAATTTTTACGGCGCCAGCTTTCCCGCATGCTGCCGTTGATGATTAGCCAAGACAATGGCCGCAACGTCAGTTTTGAGGGCGAACAAAATCGGGTGCGCTGGGTCGGCTCGATGCCCGGCTATCTCGGGCGCGGCGGGCCGTATGTGCAAGAGCTGGAATTTGCGCCGAATGTGTTGAACTACCGCTATGCAGCACTGAATGGCTATAAAGACGGTGATTTGAAGGCCGAAGAACCGGTTGCGCTATTGGAAGGGGTGGCGGGCGGCAAGTTTAGCTTTCGCACCATTGATAACAGCGGCAAAATGACGGACTGGGAATCCCGCTGGGCGAAAGATCAAAATGTACCGATTCCGCTCATGCTCAAACTTAATCTGCAGATGAAGCCAGAAGCGCGCATGGAAGTTCCTGAGCTATTGATTGCGGTTGTGGTTGATATGAATGTGGGCCGCCCCGCTCAGCAGTTAGCGCAAGGAATTTCCCGATGAGCCTTATTTCGATTAGAAAGGCACCAAAAATCAAGCAGTCGCGCGTGCGCGGCATTGTGTTGCTCATGGTGCTCTGGGTAATTGTGCTGTTGACTGTGTTGGTTGCCAGCTATGTGCAATCCGCTAGTACGGAGGGCCAACAAGCGCGTTTTATGCTCAATACCACGCAGGCCCGTTATGCGGCCGAAGCAGGCATGCACAGAGCTATCTTTGAGCTTTACAACCCCACTACTGAAATGCGGTGGAAAGGTGATGGTAGGCCGTACGAAATTGATTTTGATGGTGCCAAGGTGACGATCGAAATTGTTGACGAAACGGGCAAAATTGATATTAATTCTAGCGATCAAAAACTGCTTGCCGCAATGTTTGCGCGCGCCGGTTTAGAGCCGCTACGTGCCGAAAAGCTGGCAGCTGCCGTTGTAGATTGGCGTGATCCTGACGAAGTCGTCACTCCCAATGGTGCGGAAAAAGGTGAATACATCAGGGCTGGCCTAAAAACCGGGCCACGCAATCAGTATTTTGTGACGGTCAGTGAACTGCAGCAGGTTTTAGGCATGGACTACGATTTGTTTCAGCGTATTGAACCGATGCTGACGATCACTGCAAATGGTGCTTCATCGCCGAATTTAGCGTTTGCGCAGGTGGATGCACTAGCGGTTGCGCTGGCGCAAATGGGTCAAAATTTGAGCCAGGAGCAATTAGAAGCGATTATTGCCATGCGCCAATTAAGCAAACCGGGTATGCCCATCACCTTGCCCGGCGGCATTAGCATTCCGCCCGCAACCGGCGGAGGTGTGGGTGGAAACTATACGATTAAGGCGCATGCGGTGTTGCCGAGTGGCGCTAAAGCCGCACTTGAGGCTACAGTGCAGCTTAGTTATGGCACCGTAGGCGATCGCCCGTATCGAACATCACGCTGGCGTGAGGGTCATTCCAACTAGGCGCGGCTGACTAGGCGTGCGGCCAAATTTTGGCTAGCATGTCTGGTTCTGCCTGCCTAGGTTTTGACGGTACTTTGACGTCATTGAACTTCTTTGCCAATTTAAGCTCTGCCCAGCATGATTCCTCTGTCCTTCAATACGTGTTTTGCGCTTCGCAAAACCTCTAACCCAACCTTTTGCCCAACAAAAATATCGTGCGTATAAATTAATGGCTAATGTCTTGCAACAGTTGGCAAGGAGCTTAAAAAGCTTCGCTGCACGCAGTCAGATAAGCGCGTTTTTTTCCTGGTGGAAAGGCGAGCTTCTAGGCTGCTTGCCGAAAGCACTGAGCGAGCGTTTAAGTTCAGCTCCGGCGAAAATCGTGCTTGGGCAAGGCATTGATGGCGGTTGGCATGCGGCGCGCGTGCGCGGCGCAAAACGCGAAGCCGAACGTAATTTAGATTTGAACGATGTCGCCAGTGTTCGTCGCGTGCTCGGTTTTCTGGAGGCTTTGAACGATCAGCCCGCAGAAATCAAAGTGCTGGCGCTCAGCGCCGATAAAGTTTTGCGTAAGCGCTTAAGTTTACCGTTGGCCGCAGAAGAAAACCTGCGCCAGGTGTTGAGTTTTGAGATGGATCGCCAGACGCCCTTCAAAGCCGAGCAAGTGTATTTTGACTGGCGCATTATTAAGCGCGACACCGCACAACGTAGCTTGTTGGTGGATTTACTCGCAACGCCCAAAGCCACGCTGGACAAGGCACTTGCGCTGTTGGGGTCGGCGCAAATTGTGGTGGATGGCGTGGACACGGCAACCGGGCGCGGTGCGCTGCAATTTGAGCACACGCAGGGTTTTAATCTTTTGCCTGTCGAAAAGCGCGGCGCCGGTGGCGACCCTCAGGCGCGAATACGCTGGATTTTGGCGGCAAGCTTAGTGGCATTGATTGGTATGGCGATGCTGCAATCTTTAAATGCGCGCCAGCAGGCGCTGGAGGCGCTGCAAGAAAAGACGGCTGAGATGCAAAAGGGCGCATTACAAACAGCCGCTTTGGCAAAAAAACTGCGGGAGGAGATTGCAGGCGCTAATTTCCTGTCCGAACGCAAACAAAAACGCTCGGAAACGGTCAAAGTGCTGCTTGAGTTGACCCAGCTGATTCCGAATAACACTTGGCTTGAGCGAATTTCATTCGTCGGTGAAGCGGTGCAGCTACAGGGGCAGTCCACTTCTGCGTCGGATCTTATTGGTTTATTGCAAAAAGCGGTTTATGTCGGCAACCCGCAGATTCAGGGCGTGATTCAGCCCGATGCCGGCACCGGCAAAGAGCGTTTTAGTTTGCAGGTTGATATCCGCGAAGAAGCGCCGCTCAAAGCCGCCGCACCCGCCGCACCGACTGCAGGCCCTGCGGCATCGGTCAAAACCCAGGCGATGCGATAATTTATGGCACTCACACTATTACCCCCTAAAGGCCAGGGCCAAGTGATGGCAGTCGGCCTGCTGTTGGTCACGCTCGGGCTGATTTATTTTTTATGTCTGCACTGGTTTGTGCGCGGGCATCTGGATATTGCCAATCAGATCAATGAATTAAAAGAATCTGAGCTACGTTTTCGGCAAGAAGTCAGCAAGCGCCCGGCGTTAGAAAGACGCTTAAAAGAAGTGGAAGATTTCAAAGCACGCAATACCTATTTTTTGCCCGACGAAACCTTTGACTTGGGTGCGGCGTCGTTAAGCACTAAGCTCAAAGCCGCAGTAACCGCGCACGCCGACACGGCGCGCTGCACAATCATTTCCACCCAGCCGCAAAAATTGGGCACGAAAGAGCTGTACGAGCGCGTCAGTATCCAAGTACGTTTAAAGTGCGATCTGGACGACTTAGTTAAAATCATGTATGCGCTGGAAAACATGACGCCTTTTTTGTTTATTGACGAACTCAATTTGTATCAACAACCCGTAATGGACGCCTCTATGGTGGTGGGAAATAGCGGCAACATGGACGCCCGTTTTGACCTGTCTGGTTATATTCGCGCAGCGCCTGCGGCTAGCTCTACGCCACTATTGCCCAGCAGCAACGGTTTCGGCCCGAGGAGTCGTTAGTGAAGCTATCGAACCGAAAAAAACTAGCTGCAGCGCTGGGCGTTTCTTGTGCCGTAATGATGCTGTTTTTGTTGCTTCAGCGTCAGTTGGGCCTTGGTAGCACTTACAGCACGTTGCCAGATATGCCGCCCGCAGTGGAGCCAGCATTGGAAGCGCCACAAAGCGAATTTAAGCCTGATATGGCACCCGAACAGGCGTTCCTGGAAATTAATGATCGGTCATTGTTTACGCAAGGGCGCATCGCACCCCCTAAAGTTGTGGTGACGCCGCCACCACCACCTGATGTGCCTAAAGTGCCCTTGACGGCGCAACTGACCGGGGTCGTCATTACGCCGACGCGGAAAGTGGCGTTATTACGTAGCGCGGGCGGCGATCAAACTTATCGTTTGCGTGAAGGCATGCCTTTTCCAGGCGAGCTTGCTGGTTGGCGGGTAACGCAAATCAATGCGCGCAGTGTGGTTTTTGACGGCGGCGCTGCGCAAGGCCAAGTGGAGCTCAAGCTGGATGTCGCCAAAGGCTCGCCGATGAGCGCTAATCCAAGCGGGCTACCGTTTATTCCCCAAGTTCAGGGGAACTCGCCGGTGCCGCCGATGTCAGACAACTCGAAATTCAACACTGCCGCCATCCCGATGCCGGTACCTGGAGCACCACCGCCACCACCGCCACCGCCCAGCGCCGATCAAGCCGCACGGGAGATGGAAGTGCAGCGAATTATCGAAGAACGCCGTGCGCAGATGCGTGCAGAAGCCGAGCGCATGAGTTCGGGTAATCAATAATGAGGATTTTCGTGCTATCTCGTTTTTTATTCGTTTTAAGACCTTTATTTTTAAACCCTCTGTCAAGAGCCCGCGTATTGCTGCCAAATTTGGCACTGACGCTCTATTTGACGCTGGCATTTGCGGGCTGCGCTACCTTTGGTGTTGCGCCTAAAAAACCAGCACCAATGCCAACGCCAAAAGTTGCGCAATACACCCCGCCCGCAGTGATTGCCGTGCCTAAAGAATCCCAAATTGGTGGGGATGTCGCAAAGGTTGCTGGCCCGACCTCGTTCCCAGGGACAGGCCAGTTCGTCAACCCTAGCCCGCCCGCTGCCCCAAGCTCGCGCCCAGCATTAGCCGATCAAGAGGTCAGCTTTAATTTTGAAGCAACGCCCGTGCCTGAAGTGGTGAAAACCATCCTGGGCGATCTGTTGCAGGAAACCTATGTGATTGGTCCTGGCGTGGGCGGTACGGTCACATTTTCCACCGCCAAACCCATCAAGGGCGAGCAGGCCATGGCGGTGTTGGAAATGCTGTTGAGTTGGAGCGGTGCGGCGCTGGTACGTAAAAATGATCAATATTTAGTGGTGCAGACACAGGCGGCTGTGCCGGGTAATTTATCGCCGCAACTTCTCGCCGGTGATGGTCGCGGCTACTCAGTGCGCGCCGTGCCGCTCAAATTCATCTCCGCCACCCAAATGGAAGAACTGCTCAAACCCTATGCGAAACAGGGTTCGGTGCTCAAAGCGGACAACGCACGCAGCCTGATTGTGGTGGCGGGCACCAAAAACGAGCTGGATAACTATCTCAGCGTCATCAATACCTTTGATGTCGATTGGATGGCGGGCATGAGCTTTGCGCTCTATACCCTTGAACGCGTGGAAGTAAAAGATTTGATGCCCGAGCTGGAAGCGATTTTCGGTGATGCCGCCGGCGGTGCCGGTGCCGGTTCCACGCCGCTTGCCGGCATGGTGCGCATGCTGCCCGTTGAGCGATTGAACGCCATTTTAGTGATTACGCCGCAGCCGCAGTACTTAGCGCAAGTGGAAAAATGGATCAAGCGACTAGATCGCGGCGGCACGGAAGGCGGCGCAAAACTGTATGTCTATGATGTACAAAATGTCAAAGCAACCGACTTAGCTGATCGGCTGAATGAGATTTTTAACGGTGCAGCGGCAGCACCTAGGCAGGAAGCGCGCTCGGGTCGTGGTGAGGTTGCGCCTGGGTTAAATGGGCAGAATTTAGGCGGCGGGCAGTTTGGCGGGGGTATCTTGCCCCCGGTTGCGAAAACCCCAACGCCTGCCCCTTCACCCGCAGCGCCTGCCGCCGGTGGCGGTACGGGAAAGAGCCTATTGGGCGATCAGGAAGTTCGAATAACCGCTGTTGAGGATAATAATTCTTTGCTAATTAGCTCAACACCGGCGCAGTACGAGATCTTAAAGAGTGCGATTCGTCGGCTTGATACCGAGCCAATTCAGGTAAAAATTGAGGCAAAGCTGCTCGAAGTCACCCTTTCCAATAATTTAAGCTTTGGCGTTCAATGGTGGCTAGAGCGCGCAGTTTCTCCGACTCCGGGCGCGCTTGGCCCCGGATTGCCATTGGGCCCCACTTCACCAAATGCACGTTTGAGAAACTTTTCAGGCTTAGGCGGCACACTTGGACTCGTTTCGGGTACGGCTGTTGGCCCATTAAGTTATATATTTGACGGTCGTAATGCGCGTGCACTCGTGAACGCACTTCAAGCAGAAAGTGACATCAAAATACTTTCAAGCCCTACTTTGATGGTTTTGAACAACAGAGAGGCTTCGATTACTGTTGGGTCGCAAGTTGTGCAAAGCTCGGGTGGGTTAGTTCCAACTGGCGGAATTACCACAGGGGCGAATTTCAACACTTTTGTAAGCGTTGGCACCACGCTTAATGTAACGCCGCGCGTCAATCCGGGTGGTTTGGTTTACCTTGAGATCGATCAGCAGCAAAGCACCCCAACTGGTGAAGCGACGGGAACAGTAAATCAGAAACAAATAACCACTGAAGTGGCCGTCCAGAGCGGGCAAACAATCTTTTTAGGGGGGTTAATTCAGGAAACTAATCAGAACAAAAACGCTGGTTTGCCTGGAATTAAAAACATTCCGATTTTGGGACGTCTTTTCGGAAGCTCGTCAAAAGACATCAGTCGCACCGAGACCCTAATTTTAATTACGCCTACTGTTGTCGAAGGTGGTTCCGAAAAAATGCGCGAAGTAACCGATGAGTATGTGCGCAATTTCAAAGGCCTGGAACCTTTAATTCGTGACGGAGTCATCCCAGCCGCACCGCTGAAATCCACCACACCAGCACTACGTGATGGCGAACTGCTACAGGCACCCATTCCTAACCCTCCACACTAAGACCTTAAACCCTGTGAACCTTACGATGAATCTTATATTCCGCACCTTAGTAATCGCCGCTATCGTTTTTCTAGCCGCCTGCAGCCCCACCAAACCAGTTTCGCCCAGAAGCGATGAGGAAGTGAGTCAGTCCCCGCCGACCCAAGCTCAAGGCGAAAAAATTGGACAGCGCGCAGTACAGCGTTGGGAAAACATCATTAATAAAAAATTTGATGACGCTTACGAAATGTTGACCCCCGGCTATCGGCAAACGCATGATAAAAAACAGTACGCCGAGGTTCTGGGTAGTCGTCCGGTTCGTTGGACTAAAGCCACCTATATTGGGCACGAATGTGAGTCGGCAGATGTGTGTACAATTAAAATTAGCATAGAGTTTAATATGACGATGCCCTCAGTAGGTATCGTAAGGTCCGAAAATCCTGTGTCAGAAAAGTGGCTTCGAGTTGGAAACGAGTGGTTTTTCTTTCCCGATAATGTTGGAAAGTAGGGCTGCCTTATTCATGTGGCAGTTCACTTAAAACTTGCATTTGTAGTTTGTAGTTCGTAACATCCACCTGCTGATGATTCCGCGCTCGTACTAAGGCGCGCTCAGACCGCCGTAAGGCGTGGAGCAACAGCAAAGCCCTGTAGAACAATCCTAGGAGTTTCACAAATGAAAAAGAATTCAATCTCTACCGCAGTGCTCGCCAGCTTGGCCGGTATCGCAGGTATCGCGAACATCTCAAGCGCCGTTAATATCAATCCAGACGGCACTGGGCAAGTTCTGATCTACCCTTACTACACAGTTAATGCTGGTAACCAAACTTTGTTGTCGGTTGTCAATACAACCAGCCAAGGTAAGGCCGTTAAAGTCCGTATTTTGGAAGGTCGTAACTCCTTCGAAGTGCTCGATTTTAACTTGTTTCTTTCGCCTGAAGATGTTTGGACTGCAGGTATTTTGAACTTGGGTTTAGCTGGTGCTACTAGCCCAGCAAGTATCTTGACAACTGACACCAGCTGCACCGCGCCAGCCTTTTCGAGCGAAGGTACATCTACGGCCAGCGGCCTTGCTTACGTCAGTTTCCGTAACTTTCTTTATTCGAATGACACAGTTGGTGGCACTGGTTTGGAACGTACCCGCGAAGGTCATATTGAATTGATTGAAATGGCGGTGTTGTCTGGCGCCTTGGCTACCGGTATTACTCACGTAAGCGGCACCGACGCACCAAAGGATTGTAGTGTTCTGGGGAATGGAAGACTCGGTAGTGAGGCAATTGTTGCCGCCAATCTTGGTGAGCCTACAGGTGGTTTGTTTGGTGGTGCTGCGGTGATTAATATCGCAAATGGTACCTACACAAATTACTCAGCAACTTCGCTTGATGCTTTCTGGGGCGCTGGTGTTGGATCTCAATATACTGACCCAGATTCGGTCACTCCTTCGCTGTCAGATGCTGGCAACATCGCAGGTAGCACCTCATTGGTGTTTAACAATGGTCGTATAATTTCGTCCACCTGGGGTACTGCTTCTGTTGGCTCGACCAACCCAATAGGTCAACGCATTGATTCAGTTAGCGCTGTGTTCATGGCTGACACTTTCTTCAATGAATACTCCACCCTTGCCTCTAACAACGAAGCGTCTGAGTGGGTCATTACCTTCCCAACCAAGCGTTTCTATGTGAATGGCCTCCCACCAACCTCCGCAACTCCTCCAGCTCTGCCGCCACCACAATCGATTGGTTCGCCAGGCGCGCTTCCACCGTTCGCAAACCGATACACGGGTCAAGCATGTGACCCAATCGGTATTAAATCGTGGAACCGGGAAGAGTTTTTTGGCCAGGCAGGGCCTGTGCCTTTCTCACCACCTGCGCCAGGCCAAGTTGGTCCAGCTCTTTGCTTTGAAACAAACGTCTTGACGTTTAACCAAACCATCACCAATGCTGCAAATGGCACCTCAAGCCCATCCAAGATTTTCGGTTCTATTCATGCCCGCAACATCAATACGCCACGAATTCAAGCCGCTGCTGGCAACAATACGCAAGCGGGTTGGACGCGCATTAGCTTAAGTGGCCGTCAATTACGTCAATCCATTGAAGGACATCGCTTTACTGGTCTGCCAGTTGCAGGGTTCTGGGCTATTTCGATTGAAAATAATAATGCGACTCCTGGCGTTAAGGGCTTCTACGGCGGTGCATATAATCACCGTAACAGCCGTCTCTGCACAAATATCACAGTAGGCAATCCTTCTTGCACCAACTAAATTTGTTTCGTAAGAAATAACTTTGAAAAATCCCGCCTCGGCGGGATTTTTTTTGCGGAAATTTATCTGTAAAACGACGTGGCTATTAAGGAATCCGCCAGAAACCTTAACGGAAGCAATTTCAACCATTGACGTAAGCGAAATAATCCCGCTATTCTCCACTTTCTGAAACATGTGGCAACGTTCAAAAGTTTCGGCGTATAGCGCAGCCTGGTAGCGCGTCAGCTTTGGGAGCTGAATGTCGTGGGTTCAAATCCCCCTACGCCGACCAATTTTACTTCCCGCCCCGCTCAAGGTCTTTTGCGCCCGTAGCTCAATGGATAGAGCATCGGCCTTCTAAGCCGAGGGTTGTAGGTTCGATCCCTACCGGGCGCGCCAGCCATGATTCTGACACGTATATGGAGGATGTAGCTCAGCTGGTTAGAGCACCGGATTGTGATTCCGGGGGTCGCGGGTTCGAACCCCGTCTTCCTCCCCAAGTTGTACAGTTTTAATCTAAATTTGTAATCATCTGTCATCTGCTGTCATCGGTAAGGGTGCAAAAATTAGTTTTGGGTCAGACAAATTTCGAACAGTGGGTTGTTAGCTCAATGGTAGAGCAGCTGACTCTTAATCAGTAGGTTCGGGGTTCGAGTCCCTGACAGCCCACCACAATGTAATTTTGTGGCAGTTTTGTAGTAAAATTTAACAAGTAAAAATGAGTAAAGACAACGCACGTACGCGTGCACAAGCTACGCGAAAGTGGCGAAACTGGTAGACGCACTGGATTTAGGTTCCAGCGGGGTAACCCTTGAGAGTTCGAGTCTCTTCTTTCGCATGTTTTGATTGATAATCCGTCTTAAATCCCTAAAGGCGGCGCATGTCGCTCAAGACACATATTCAGTTTTAGGGATGCACGGCGCTTTGCCTAGTCAAAGCGAGTCAAACAATAGAGGCTTACATGCAAGTTGCGTTAGAAACCCAAGCAGCGCTTAAGCGCAAGCTGACGATCAACCTTCCCGCCGGTCAATTGGACCAAGCGATAGCCGGGCGTATGCATCAAGCAGCGCGCAGCGTGGATTTAAAAGGGTTTCGTAAAGGCAAAGTGCCTATGCAGATCATCAATCAGCGTTTTGGTCAGCAGATTCGTTCGGAAGCCACGGAAGAATTAGTTCGCTCAAGTTTGGGGCCAGCAATCGAGCAAGAAAAGTTGCGTCCTGCGACCACGCCCGCAATTACCGCCATGGATAATACTAAAGACGGCTTTGTATATGTCGTAGAGTTTGAAGTTATGCCCGAAATGGGCGATCTCAGTCTTGATGGATTGGTTGTTGAGCGTGAAACCGCGCAAATTACAGATGCTGATATTGATCGTATGATTGAAACCTTGCGGGTGCAACGCCGCACTTGGTTAGATGTGAGTCGCGTAAGCCAACTTGATGATTTGGTCAGTTTCGAGTTCAGCGCTGAAGTAGATAGCGTGCGCCTGCCAGCAGACGGAAATGAGCGAGCTGCTACCATTATCGGCACCGGTGCCACATTGCCGGGTCTGGAAGAAGGTTTAACAGGGGTTGTCGCAGGGGTGTCGAAAGAAGTCGAAATAACCTTTCCCGATGATTACCGGGACGCTTTGTTCGCGGGCAAATCGGGAATTGCCAAACTAAATATTGTTTCTGTGCAAGCTCCCGTGCTGCCTCCCGTTGATGAAGATTTTGTACGTAGTTTTGGTGTGCCAGATGGTACTAATGATGCTTTCCGTCGAGAGGTTCGTAGTAATTTGGAGCGCGAACTAAAGGGCGCTTTGAGCGCACGTTTGCGCGCACACATTACCGATAAGTTGATTGAACGCTTTTCCGGATTTGATCTGCCTGAAGGTTTAGTCGATCAAGATGCGCGCGCGTTGCGGACACAAGCCGTGGAAAATGCGCGTCGCCAGGGTGCAACGGTGACTGCCGAGCCTGCATTAGCGCCTTTTCTTGATCAAGCCGCGCGTAGAGTCCGTGCTGGCATGGTGCTGAATGAGCTTGCCCGCAAAAATCAGATGAAGCTAGATAACAAGCGGGTGATTGACGCACTCCAAGCGATCGCATCGACCTATGAAGATCCGCGAGAAGTCATGCAGATGTATGGTAAAGACCGTAATTTAATGACTTCGCTGCAGGGGCGTGTGATGGAAGAGCAGGTTGCTGATTGGATTGCCGAAAAAGCACAGGCTAAGACGATTGACCGTACTTTTGCGGAAGTCATCGCACGCTGAGTTTAAGTTTTGGATGGACTGCTTGAATCGTACTTCCAAGGCAGCACTTGTTGATGCTGTACGTGCTGCCAAGGCAGCACTTGCAATCCAGATTGTTGCGCCCACTTTGTTAGCGAGTCACGCTGACTAGTTGTCAAAAGCCGCCGATTTCGGCGGTTTTTGCTTTCTGCCAGTGTTTTCGTGCATCCGGTAAGCCGATAACATAATCGGTCATATTTTTAGTTTCAATAAACAAGGAAAAGCAATGGAAGTTCGAAATTTGAATATGGTGCCAATGGTGGTCGAACAAACACCACGCGGTGAACGAGCCTACGATATTTATTCACGCTTGCTAAAAGAAAGGGTGGTGTTTTGCGTAGGGCAAGTCGAGGATTACATGGCAAATGTGATCGTCGCACAACTGCTGTTTTTGGAATCCGAAAATCCCGACCAAGAAATCAGCTTGTATATCAACAGTCCGGGTGGCTCGGTCACTGCGGGTATGGCAATTTATGACACGATGCAGTTCATGAAAGCACCAGTCAGTACGATCTGTATAGGTCAAGCCTGCAGCATGGGCGCATTCTTGTTAGCCGCTGGGGAAAAAGGCCGTCGTTTTTGTTTGCCGAATGCGCGTGTAATGATTCATCAACCGTCCGGCGGGTTTCAGGGCCAAGCGGCAGATATGGACATTCATGTGAAAGAAATTTTGCAAATTCGGCACCGATTGAATTCACTGTTGGCCAAGCACACCGGCCAGCCCATTGAAAACATTGAAAAGAACACGGATCGCGATAATTTTATGAGCGCACAAGAGGCTGAGGCTTACGGAATCGTTGACTCTGTGATCGACAAGCGCGCCGAAGGCACAATCATCGCAGCAGGCGCATAGGCGTCGCATTATGCGTTTGCTTCAACCCTGCATGAGGTAAATTGCGTGTCCTAGATGCACGGATAGACTTTAGGACACGCAATTTCGTGCTAAAATTCTAGATGAACGAACAAATACTAAAGAAAGGCAAACAAGATGTCTGACGGCAAAGTGCTTTACTGCTCCTTTTGCGGCAAAAGCCAGCATGAAGTGCGCAAGCTCATTGCAGGCCCTAGCGTTTTCATCTGCGATGAATGTGTCGAGTTGTGTAACGATATTATTCGCGAGGAGCTTGAGGAAAAAGGGCAGGCTGCGCGTAGCAATCTACCTAAACCAAAGGAAATAATGGAAGTGCTTGATCAATATGTTATTGGTCAAAAGCGCGCTAAAAAAGTGTTGTCCGTGGCGGTACACAATCACTACAAACGTTTGGAATCCAAGTCTAAAGGCGACGAAGTAGAACTTGGAAAAAGTAATATTTTGCTGATTGGCCCGACGGGCTCGGGTAAAACGCTGCTGGCTGAAACGCTCGCACGGCTGTTGAATGTGCCTTTCACGATTGCGGATGCGACGACCTTGACCGAAGCGGGTTATGTGGGCGAAGATGTTGAAAACATCATCCAAAAGCTTCTGCAAAAATGCGATTACGATGTGGAAAAAGCGCAAACTGGCATCGTTTATATTGACGAAATTGATAAAATCAGTCGAAAAAGCGAAAATCCATCTATTACGCGTGATGTCTCCGGCGAGGGTGTTCAGCAAGCTTTGCTGAAACTTATTGAAGGCACGGTCGCTTCAGTTCCGCCTCAAGGCGGCCGCAAGCACCCGCAGCAAGAATTTTTGCAGGTCGATACTAAAAATATTCTGTTTATTGTAGGGGGTGCCTTTGCCAGCTTGGATAAAATCATCCAAGCACGACGTTCAGAGCGTACGGGAATCGGATTTTCTGCAGAAGTTAAAAGTAAAGCGCAAAAGACAAACGTCGGGCAGCTACTGAGTGATATTGAGCCAGAAGATTTGGTGCGATATGGCCTGATTCCTGAATTTGTTGGACGCTTGCCAGTGATTGCAACGCTTGAAGAGCTTGATGAAGCAGCGATGGTGAAAATCCTAAGCGAGCCTAAAAACGCAATCATTAAACAGTTCAAGCGTTTATTCGAAATGGAACATGTGGAGCTAGATATACGCCAAGACGCCTTGCTTGCCATTGCGCGTAAAGCTCTCAAGCGTAAAACTGGGGCGCGTGGCCTTCGCACGATTATGGAATCAGTGTTGCTTGATACGATGTATGAACTACCTTCAATGGAAGACGTTACTAAAATCGTTGTGGATGAGGCGGTGATAAATGGCCAAGCCGAGCCCTATCGCATCTATCGAGGTGGTCAGAGTTTGCCGCTCGCAAAAGCGGCTTCCGAGTAGTTCTTCTGACTTTAGCGCGTTTTTTTACATTAAAAAATGAAAAATAGCCCGCTGAGTGCAAAAGCTTACCCTTGTTTGCTGGAAGCTTCACCCCATGAAAGGGTTACTAGACAAAGTGCGCCCGCATTAGGTTGTTTGGGCGCATTTTTTATGGTGACTAATAAATCTTGTTTTTGCTCAGTGCACGCCAGAGTCTGGCAAAACCAATAAGCAGAAACGGATGAGACCCATCTCTATGAGGAAGATGACTATGAGCAAGACAACCATAACCAAGAATTTGCCCGTGCTTCCATTGCGCGATGTTGTCGTGTTCCCGAATATGGTGATTCCGTTGTTTGTAGGACGCGAGCGTTCAATGCGTGCGCTTGAGATGGCGATGGATGGCGAGAAGCACATCCTTCTGCTTGCGCAGCGATCCCCGGAAATTGATGACCCTGCCCCGAAAGACATGTATGAAGTGGGGACAATTGCCACCGTTTTACAACTCGTCAAACTACCTGATGGCACCATTAAGGTTTTGGTTGAAGGCTTAGAGCGCGCAAAAATACGCAAAGTAAGAGAAGAATCGGGTGTCTATCTGGCGGACGTTTCAGCGGTAACCACTGTGGATGCTGAACCCAAAGAGCTGGAAGTCATGCGGACTTCGCTGATTTCGCAGTTTGAGCAATTGGTCAAGCTTAATCGCAAGATCCCGCCGGAGCTTATGACTACGCTGACCGGCCTCAGTGAAACCGCAAGGCTTGCCGATACCGTTGCCGCCCACTTATCGGTCAAGTTGGCAGACAAGCAGGCGGTGCTAGAAATGGAAAGTCTAGCCGAGCGGGTTGAAGCACTGCTGGGCTTGATTGCGGGCGAGGCAGATGTCTTGCAGATTGAAAAGAAGATTCGCGGCCGCGTGAAAACGCAGATGGAAAAAAGTCAGCGCGAGTATTACTTAAATGAGCAAATGAAGGCCATTCAAAAGGAATTAGGCGACAACGAAGAAGCGCCTAATGAAATTGAAGCGCTGCGCAAACGCATCGAAGCAGCTGGCATGCCAAAGCTCGTGTTGGCAAAGGCTAAAGCCGAGTTTAATAAGCTCAAAATGATGTCGCCGATGTCAGCGGAAGCTTCGGTGGTGCGCAATTATTTGGACTGGTTAATCAATACCCCCTGGGTCAGGCGCAGCAAAATTCGCCGGGATCTAGTGGCTGCTGAAGCGGTCTTGGATGCCGATCACTATGGTTTAGAAAAAGTGAAAGAGCGCATTGTCGAATATTTGGCGGTGCAACAGCGCGTGAAAAAAATGAAAGGCCCGATACTGTGCTTAGTCGGGCCGCCGGGCGTTGGTAAAACGAGCTTAGGTCAGTCGATTGCGCGTGCAACCAATCGCAAGTTTATCCGGGTAAGTTTAGGCGGGGTACGCGATGAGGCGGAAATACGCGGACATCGGCGCACTTATATTGGTTCGATGCCGGGTCGTATCGTGCAAAATTTGACTAAGGTCAAGACTCGAAATCCTCTTTTTATGTTGGATGAATTAGACAAAATGAGTACGGATTTTCGCGGCGATCCGTCATCTGCATTGCTTGAAGTGCTAGATCCTGAGCAAAATCATACTTTTAACGATCACTATCTTGAGGTTGATCTTGATCTTTCGGAGGTTATGTTCATTGCCACCGCCAATACGCTCAATATCCCTGGGCCGCTATTGGATCGCATGGAAATTATCCGGATACCCGGTTATACCGAGGACGAAAAGCTAGCGATTGCTAAGCGCTATTTGTTGCCTAAACAGATTGAAGCAAATGGCCTAAAAATTGGGGAGTTAAAACTCGCCGACGCTGCGCTGACAGAAATCATTCGTCGCTATACGCGTGAAGCTGGAGTGCGCAGCTTAGAGCGCGAGCTAGCCAAAATTTGCCGAAAAGTGGTGAAAGAGTTGACCGTACAAGCTGCCAAGGAGGCACTCAAGTTTAAGCAAAAGCCTGAGGCAAAAATTAAGGCGGAGAATCGCAGTAAAAATGAGGTGGCAATCGTCAAAGCGCCCTTGAAGGCCGCCACTATCAGTATTACCGCTAAACTGATCGAGAAATACTTAGGCGTAGCACGCTATCGTTTTGGCAGTGCCGAAGAGCGCGACGAAATCGGGTTGGTGACTGGGTTGGCTTGGACGGAGGTGGGTGGCGAAATTTTGCATATTGAAGTAAGTGTGTTGCCGGGCAAGGGCAAAATGCAGCAAACCGGGCAATTGGGCGATGTGATGCAGGAAAGTATTCATGCGGCTCTCAGTGTGGTGCGGGCGCGCAGTGAAAATCTGGGTATCGACCCGGATTTTCATCAAAATGTGGATATCCACGTCCACGTACCCGAAGGGGCCACACCTAAAGACGGGCCAAGTGCCGGTATCGCCATGTGTACGGCGTTGGTCAGTGCGTTAACAAAAATTCCGGTACGGGCCAATATTGCGATGACCGGCGAAATTACGCTGCGCGGTCGCGTGCTACCGATCGGAGGTTTGAAGGAAAAGTTGCTTGCTGCGGTGCGTGCAGGTATAAAACACGTTCTAATACCTGAAGACAATGCCAAAGACTTACCCGAAATACCGGATAATATTAAGGCACATCTGAAAATATCGACAGTGCGCTGGATTGACCAAGTGCTAGATTTAGCGCTGGTTAGGCCGCCTACACCTAGGGTAATTATTGAAAAGCCCATCGAGAAGCTAGTAGAAAGCAAGGAGAAGGATATTGAAACCGACATCAACATCCGGCCGCACTAGTCTTTTGATCAGTAAACAGTACCGCTCTCTAGAAGTAAGAAACGAAACTTTTGAAAATTTGTTCTTTATGAGGCCTGATTAGCGCTAATCTTGGCAGCCCGAGTCGCATACTGTGTGCAGGAAGGGCAGTTGACTCGGGATTCCCGCCACCGTTGGGGTGAACAATCAGTTACGAAGGAAAGCACTTATCAAGCTATGTGACTTTGTCGCATAAAAAGTTCTACAAACTGAAGTTTTTTTAAGTAATTTTCAATAAAGTTGAAAAAATTGCGGCTTGCGGCTTGCGGGTGTAGAACCCGCGCTGTATAAATCGCCTGCTTTTGCGGTTCGCGCTCATTCGGCGACCATAATTTGATACTCAACACCTGTGCGGCTCTTTGCACAGGTACAAACCTCCCCGAGCGGTTCGCCGCATCGACTGAAAGGACAAAACATGAAAAAAATAGAATTAGTTTCGGCAATGGCTGAACACGCCGAAATGACAAAAACTGATGCCGCAAAAGCGTTGGAAGCATTCGTTGCTGTAGTGACTCAAGCTTTGAAAGACGACGACAACGTGACAATCGTTGGTTTCGGTACCTATGAAGTACGTAAGCGCAAAGCTCGTACCGGCCGCAATCCTAAGACTGGCGAAGCGCTTAAGATCAAAGCCTCGAAAGTGCCAGCATTTAAAGCAGGCAAGGCGCTTAAGGATTCGGTAAACTAAAAGACGCGTTCTGGTAGCGATGTTTTTTAAATAATTTTTAAATCGTAAGCAAAATAGTTCAGCAACCAGTAGTACCCCATGTAGTGAATAGAATTTCCGCAGGAAATGCGGGTGCTTAGCTCAGCGGTAGAGCGACGCCTTTACACGGCGTTGGTCGGGAGTTCGATCCTCTCAGCACCCACCACTTTTTCGGAGTGTTAGATATAAATCCGCAGGTATAACTCCTAGTAGTCTTGTATTCAGAAAACATAAGCTATATTAGCGGGCTGTTGTAAAGATTCAATGTTGTAGGTAACACGTAGTAACCGACGCTTTTCATGGAGCGGTAGTTCAGTCGGTTAGAATACCGGCCTGTCACGCCGGGGGTCGCGGGTTCGAGCCCCGTCCGCTCCGCCATATTGCAAAAGCGCCTACGGGCGCTTTTGTTTTTTCTGCTAATCAAATTTTAAGTGATTGTTTATGCTACAGGCACTGCGCGATAAATCTACCGGCGGGATCACAATCGTGGTCTTGGGTTTCCTGGCTTTTCTGTTGCTGCTGTCTGGGCTGCAGGGTTATGTCGTCTCTAGCACCGATGTTTCTGCCGCAAAAGTCGGCGGCGAGGAGATTGCACCTGGGGATTTTAGTACCCGTTATCAAGAGGCGCGTGCGCAGTTTGTTCAAAGTGGCCAGGACGACGCAAGTTTTGATACGGCCGAACGCAGGCGTGAAGTGCTAGAAGCGATGGTTTCCCAGAAATTGCTTGAGCAAGCCGCAAACGATTCTGGACTCGTTTTTTCGCTGCAAGCGATTCGCGAAATTATCGCGAAAGACACCAATTTTCAAAAAGAGGGCAAGTTTGATAATGCAACCTTCTTAAGTTTGCTCGCCGCAAATCAGATGACTGAAGCGCAATATGTGCAGCGATTGACGGACGCTTTAAAAAAGAATGTGCTGCGAAATTCGGTAGGCGCATCCGCACTGGTGACTGATCGAGATATTGATCAATTTTTAAAAATACGTGATCAGACCCGAAGCTTTAGGTTCGTCACCATTGACGTGAATGACTTAACCGCTCCTGTTGCGCCCACTGATGCCGAGCTGAAAGCGGCGTTTGAAGCTAATAAAGCAAAGTATATGAGTACGGAATATGCGGACTTTGAATATGTTCGCGTGCAGTCCGCATTGTTGCCCAAGCCAGTGGTCACCGATGCGGTTTTGCAAAAACGTTATGATGACCAAGTTAGCCGCTTTAAAACCGCTGAGCGGCGTAAGGCCTCCCATATTTTGATCGAAGTGGAAGGTGGAGCAAATGCTTCAGCTGACAAACAAAAAGCCGCACTTGCAATTGCAACAGGTATCTTGGAGCGCGCGCGCAAAGGCGAAGACTTCGCTGAGCTAGCGCGTACGAATTCGAAAGATTTAGGCTCTGCAAACCAAGGCGGTGATTTAGGGTTTTTAGAAAAAGGTACTAGTGAACCGGCGTTTGAAGCCAAGCTATTTAGCATGAAGGCGGGCGAGATTTCCGAGCCAGTGTTGACTACACAGGGCTACCATGTGATTAAGCTTGTTGAAATAGAAGCTGAGCGGGTAAAAACTTTCGCCGAGGCGCGCGCAGATTTAGAGTCGGAATTTGTGACGCAAGAAGCCGATGCGGCATTTAATAAGCTCACCGGTGCCATGGTTGATGCCTCGATCGCTGATCCGCGATCCTTAGGGGCGGCCTTAAAAGCGGCAGGCGTCACGCCCGCGCGTACCGGGATGATGAGCGCCAGCGGAAAATTAGAGACGCCTGCCGCTGCCGGCGGTTTAGATTTTGTCGGCAAAACCGAATTACTCAAAGCGGCGTTTTCAACGGCTGTGCTAGAACGCGGCGTTAATAGCGAATTGATAACAATCGCTCCAGGTGACGCCGTTATCCTGCGGTTGGCACAGCGTAAGAAGAGCGAATTGAAAGCTTTTGAGACGGTTCGGCTAGAAGTGCTTCACGCCTTAACGGCTGAGCGACAAGCGTTAGCATTGAAAACGAAGGCAGCCGATGCGATTAAAGCGATGACGAATGGCAAGACGTTTGATGTTGTTGCCGCTGATTTAAAGAAATCTATTGAAGTGGCTGAGAACGCAGGTAGAAATGCAGCGAATCGCGACCCGTTGTTGAGTGCCGAAGTATTTAAAGCGGCGCGCCCCGCTGCGGGTAAGCTGGTGCGATTTAGTGCCGTGCTATCACCGGATCGTGTCGCCATCGTTGAATTAACGGGCGTGACCGATGCTGACCCGAAAGCTGCTGACAAAGCCAGCCGTGATAGCGTACGGCAACAACTTAGCTATGAAGCTGCGGCAGCGGAATTGGCAGGGCTGACAGCGTCGTTGCGATTGAATTCTAAAGTCATCTTGCACGAAGATCGCTTAAATCAATAAATATTAGGTTTATGGGCGTGCATGGCGCGCGTAAATTCCCGTTGGCAGATTAATCTGAACTTTGCTAGACTCATAACAATAGCGCCTTTAGAGCGCCTTAATAAACGCCGCAAAGGCCGCCCCAAACGTCTATGAAAGCTCCTGAATGAAACGCATTGGCAAATTCACTGCCTTAATCTGTCTATACGGCGCTTTTTTATATTGCGCCCAGGCCAGTGCGCAAGATCAGCCGAGTACGCAAGGCCAGATGAATCCTCAAGGCCAGACGAATTATCAAGACTTGAGTGGTGCATCGACGGCGGGTGATTTCGCAAAAGTAGACGATATTAGCGGTTACGTAGTCAGTTCAGATGCCACAACCGCCGCGACCGCAGACCGACTCTATAAAATTAATTTGAGAACGGGCGAGCCGACCATGATCGGCCCGCTAGGTCCGGTGGGTGGTGTATTTGAAGATGTTGAAGGATTGGCGTTGGACGCGGCCGGGAAACTGTTCGGCATTGATGATGATACGAAAACCTTATTGAACATCAGTGCGACGACTGGTCTAGCGACGGCGGTGAATAACGCCCAGGGAAATACGCGCCTTGCAACGGGTGCCAACCCACAGGATTTGAGCATTGCGTTTTCGTGCTCGGGCCAGCTTTATGCAGCGGCGCTGAACTCAAAAACGCTTTATCGGGTGAATACCAGCACGGGTTTGTTTGAGGCAGTGGCTGCAAGCGGTACGCTTGTGGGCGGTATTACCGACATGGCAGTCGCAAACGGCCAAATGTATGGTTTAGGGGTGGATAAGCTTTACCGTATTGATGTTGAAACGGGTGTGTCGAGCTTAGTGGGCAGTTTCGGCGCGGGAATAAATTTTATAGAAGGTGGCGGGTTGGCTAGCGATAGTTCGGGGCAGCTTTGGGCCTCAGCAGAGCGGCGTGACGCACGGTTGAATTTATTGCCGAGTCAAATTTATCGAATTAACGCAGAAACAGGTGCCGCAACTTTAAGTACGGCGACGGCCGTAGAAGGTATTGAAAGTCTAATTATTGGACCGCCCCACTGCGTCAGTGGTGCCTTGATCGTCGCCAGGGTACCTAGCTTGAATTTTTTCGGCGGTTCCATGCTGCTTTGCGGTGTGTTGTTGCTTGGACGGCGGTTTAGCTAGGCTAGATTTGCTCTAAAGCGCGCAAATTAGATGTATTTTTCGGTTCAAGGCAGTGGCCCACCTTTATTATTGATTCATGGCTGGGCGATGCACGGCGGTATTTTTGCGTCTTTAGTGCCTTACTTAGAAGCGCATTTTACGATTCACACTGTTGACTTGCCTGGACATGGGCGCAGTTCTGGTCAGCCCTTTGAGCTTGACGATACGCTTGTGGAGTTAACGGCTTATCTAGCGCCTTTAGCCCCAGCGACCTTGGTCGGCTGGTCATTAGGCGGTGCAATCGCTACGCAACTCGCGCTTCGGGTTCCCGCTGCGGTGCGGACTTTGGTGCCAATTGCAAGTTCGCCTTGTTTTATCGCTACCGACAATTGGGCAAATGGTATGGCACCGAACGCATTCAGAAGCTTTAGCGAGGCGCTCGCTCGGGATTGGGAATCTGTCGTTGATCGCTTCTTGGCGTTGGAAACGCTGGGTTCACCGAATGAAAGAGCCGAATTACATTGGTTGCGCGCAGCCATATACGCGCATGGCAAGCCGGATCCCGCTGCTTTGATGGCAGGTTTGGCAATGCTGGAAAGCATTGACTTGACGGCGAGCTTAGCGGATTTAAGTGTGCCGAATCTGTGGCTCGGCGGCCGCCGTGATCGCATTGTGCCGCCGCAGGCGATCCTTGCCGCCGCCGAATTAAGCGGCGGTCGTGCTGAGATTCTAGCCGCAGCGCACGCGCCGTTTTTAACGCATCCAGAGCTTGTCGCCAATTTTATTATTGAGCTAGCCGCATAGCGCAGAGCAATTCGGGAATTTCGCTAGCAATCATGGCGTTGCATTGCGCAAAGCTATTCAAATTTGAGCTCCGTACACCCAAGCAACGCTAGCATTCGCGCTCTTTTGACTTTAGAGCATGCGTATGACCGCCAACGATATTCACCAAATGATTGCCGCCGGCTTACCGGGCAGCGATATCCACGTCGAGGGTGCCGATGGCGTGCATTTTGAGGCGCGCGTGGTTTCGGAGCTGTTTGTTGGCAAGCTGCCATTGGCCCGGCACCGCATGGTGTATGCCTGCTTAGGCGACAAAATGGGCGGCGCGATTCATGCGTTGGCACTTAAAACGTTGACTCCAGCCGAGGCTTAAGGCGATGCCTTTCAAAATGAGTGTTACCGGCGGCGTGCCGCTGAATGGCTCGGTGCAAATTTCGGGCGCAAAAAATGCGGTGCTGCCGATCTTATGTGCCTCGCTGTTGCCAGATGAACCCGTCACGATCCGCAATGTGCCGCACCTGCACGATGTGACTACAACCATCGCCCTGCTCGGGCAAATGGGCATGAAGTTTGTGATCGGTGACGACGCGTCCGTGCATGCCGACCCGCGCGGCGTGCACAGTACCGTGGCACCGTATGAACTGGTAAAGACCATGCGTGCGTCGATTTTGGTGCTCGGCCCGCTGCTAGCCAAATACGGCCACGCAGAAGTGTCCTTGCCCGGTGGCTGCGCAATCGGTGCGCGCCCGGTAAATTTGCACATTAAAGCCATGCAGGCCTTGGGTGCGGAGGTGCATGTCGAAAATGGCTTTATTCGCGCAACCGCAAAAAAGTTGGTCGGTGCGCGCATTTGGATGGACGTTGTGACCGTAACCGGCACCGAAAACGCGATGATGGCGGCGGTGTTGGCAAGCGGCACCAGCATGATCGAAAATGCCGCGCAAGAGCCGGAAATTGTTGATTTGGCCGATTTTTTAAATGCGATGGGCGCCAAGGTTAGCGGTGCTGGCACCAACACCATCACGATTGAAGGTGTGACGCGGATGCATGCGGCGGATTTTTCGGTCGTGGCCGACCGTATTGAAACCGGTACGTTTCTAGTCGCCGCCGCCATGACCGGTGGCAAAGTACGCACCACGCACGCGCGTCCAGGAACGCTGGATGCGGTGCTAGCAAAGCTGCAAGAAGCGGGTGCGCAGATCAGCACCGGTAGCGATTGGATCAGTCTGGATATGGGCGGGCGTCGCCCAAAAGCCGTTGATATCACAACCGCGCCCTATCCGGCGTTTCCAACCGATATGCAGGCGCAGTTTTGCGCGCTGAATTGCGTCGCCGAAGGGGTTGGCACGATTACCGAAACCGTATTCGAGAACCGCATGATGCACATTCCCGAACTGATGCGCCTAGGCGCTGACATTCGTTTGCACGGTCATTCTGCAACCATCCACGGCGTCAAGCAACTTTCCGGCGCGCCGATGATGGCGACTGATTTACGCGCGTCGGCGTCCTTGGTGTTGGCAGCGCTGGCCGCACAGGGCGAAAGCGTGATTGATCGGATTTATCACATTGATCGGGGTTATGAGCATATTGAAAGCAAGTTTGGCGGCTTAGGTGCGCAAATTCGGCGGTTGTAATCTCAAAAAACCAATTCGCCAAAATAGCCGGTATGCACGATTACTTAATTCGCACCCGAATTTGGGCAGGATCAAGTCAGCAGGAGATCTCATGACCCAGCCTCAACCTCAAACAATCAAAGGTTCCGGCTCCAACTGCACGCCAAACTTTTCCTTGACGGTGTCCATCACAAAGTTGGCTAACTGCCAAAGTTCGGCACCGGTCGCGCGTTTGCGGTTGATGAGCACTAGCGCGTGCTGCTTGCTGACCTGCGCGCCGCCGATTTGGTGGCCTTTTAGCCCAGCGTTATCAATCAACCAACCGGCGCTGAGCTTGGCTTTACCGGTAACACCGGTTGGGAAAAAGCTAAAGCCGGACACTTCAGCGCTGATTCGCGCTGCGGTGTCGGCGTCCACAATCGGGTTTTTGAAAAAGCTACCGGCGTTGCCGTATTCCAATGGGTCCGGCAGCTTTTTTTCGCGCAACGCGCACACTGCTTTGAAGACATCGCGGGCGCTGGGGTTTACTAAGGCTTTGAGCTCCGCTAATTCTTCGCGGATACCGGCGTAATTAATCTGCAGGACAGATTCGCGCGGCAGGCGAAATTCGACGTGGGTGATAATGTATTTACCCTTGAATTCCCGCTTAAATCTGGATTCACGATAGTTGAAGCCACATTCGGCGTGGCTAAAGCGTTTGATTTCCAGCGTGTCACGATCCATCGCTTCCACAGCGTGCACAAAATTTTCGAGTTCCACCCCATACGCGCCGATATTTTGAATCGGCGAGGCACCCACAGTGCCGGGAATCAGCGCTAAGTTTTCCAAGCCAAACAAAGAATGCTTGAGTGAATAATCGACAAAGCGGTGCCAGTTTTCGCCAGCACCCACTCGAACAATGCCGTGCGAGCCTTGGCTGGACAGTTGCTCTATGCCAGGAATTTGCGGCAGCAAAATAACGCCGTCAAAATTTTTCGTAAATAAGACATTACTACCATCGCCTAAAATAAGCAGCGGATCTTGTGCTTCTTTAATGTCTTTCAGCATCAGCCGCAGCGCATCCATAGACCGGCAGCTGACTAGAAACAGCGCCTGCGCTTCCACGCCGAAAGTGTTTAACGCGGTTAGATCCGCATTTTCAAGTACGTTTAAATCATTCATAGAGTGCTGGTTTTGCCGCTAGCTAGGTTGGATCGTGCTGTCAGGCCAGCATTGGCAGCGCGAATGGCTTCAACGCATTCACCGATCAGGGCCGGGCCGCGATAGATCATGCCGGTATAAAACTGGATTAGCTCGGCACCGACTGCAACTTTTTTAGCCGCATCTGCACCGCTTAAAATGCCGCCAACCCCGACGAGCACTACCTCAGCATTCAGCCGCGTCCGCAGACCCGCCAAAATATGGGTGGCAGGTTCAAACACTGGCCTGCCGGAAAGCCCGCCTTGCTCGTCGGCATGGTTGCCGGAAATTCCCGCGCGGCTAATAGTGGTATTGGTAGCGATCACGCCCTCAAAGCCCGTGCTGTGGACGACGCTGGCGATATCGTCCAGATCTGACTCACTCAAATCGGGTGCAACCTTCAACAGCATCGGCGTGTGTTTACCGTGCTGTGTTGCCAGATTGATTTGTGCTTCGCGCAGCCCGCCCAGCAAACCTTTAAGCGCATCAAGCTGCTGTAAATCACGCAAGCCTTGCGTGTTAGGCGAGGAAATATTGACCGTCACGTAGCTAGCACGCGCATAGACCGCCCGCAAGCATGTCAAATAATCGCTTAACGCATCGCTATTGGCGGTGTCTTTATTTTTGCCAATATTGATTCCCAGTACGCCGGTATAGCGGGTGCACTCCAGGTTTTTCAGCAGCTCAGGCAAACCACCGTTGTTAAAGCCCAGCCGGTTGATGACCGCATCAAATTTTGGCAAACGAAACATGCGCGGCTTCGGGTTGCCGGGCTGCGCTTTCGGGGTAACGGTGCCGACTTCAATAAAACCAAAGCCCAAACTGGCAAGTGCATCGACGTGTGCGGCGTTTTTGTCCAAGCCTGCCGCCAAGCCGACCGGATTCCTGAACTCCAATCCGAGTAATTTGACCGGCAGCGGCTCCGGTTTGTTTGCCATTAGCGGGTTCAAACCCAGCCGGTACGCCGCTTCGATCGCTTTTAAACCCGCGCCGTGCGCGGACTCGGCGTCTAGGCTAAACAGCAGCGGGCGCGCTAGTGCGTACATTTAGCGGGCGCTCCGGGCAACGTCTGAATTTTGGGCATTTCCGGCAACGTCAACGATCATCAAAACACACTGAACTCTCTAAAGCACGAATGCTACGGCTTTGAGCGGTAAAAATCGAACCGCTTAGGCCGCAATTGCGTTTCTGTTCGATTGTTTTGCCAAGACCACGCAAATTTGCGGCAAAATCGCCGCTTCCCAAACTAATTCAGGAGTCACCCATGGCGCAAATGATGAAAGCTCTGGTCAAAACTAAGACTGAGCGGGGCATTTGGATGGAAGAAGTGCCGGTGCCCGAGATTGGCCCGAATGATGTTTTGGTCAAGCTAGAAAAAACCGCGATTTGCGGCACCGATCTACATATCTATAAGTGGGACGACTGGTCCCAGCGCACGATCAAACCTGGGCTTATCATCGGCCACGAATTTGTCGGGCGCGTGGTGGAAATGGGCGCAGGCGTGCGCGGCTACCAATTGGGCCAGCGGGTCAGCGCGGAAGGCCATGTGGTCTGCGGCGTGTGCCGCAATTGCCGCGCTGGCAAGCAGCACTTATGTCCAAACACCACCGGTATTGGCGTCAATCGCGCCGGTGCGTTCGCCGAATATGTAGCCGTGCCCAGCAGCAATTTATGGCCGATTCCCGACCAAATTTCATCCGAATTGGCGGCTTTTTTTGACCCCTACGGCAACGCCGCGCACTGCGCGCTGGAGTTTGACGTGGTCGGCGAAGACGTCTTAATCACCGGCGCAGGCCCGATTGGCATTATCGCCGCCGGCATTTGCAAACATATCGGCGCGCGCAACGTGGTGGTCACCGACGTCAACGATTACCGCCTAAAGCTGGCGGCGGATATGGGTGCCACGCGCGTGGTCAACGTGTCCAAGCAGTCCTTAAAAGAAGTGATGCAAGACTTGCACATGGAAGGCTTCGATGTGGCGCTGGAGATGAGCGGCAACCCGCACGCCTTTAACGACATGCTCGATTGCATGTATCACGGTGGCAAAGTGGCACTACTGGGAATTCTGCCCAAAGGCGCGGGCATCGACTGGGACAAAGTTATCTTTAAAGGCCTGACCATGCACGGTATCTATGGCCGAAAGATGTATGAAACTTGGTACAAGATGACGCAAATGGTATTAAGCGGATTTCCCTTACAGAAAGTCCTCACCCATCAAATTCATATTGATGATTTCCAAAAAGGTTTCGAGTTGATGGAATCGGGCCAATGCGGAAAAGTCGTTTGTAGTTGGAATTGATTTTCAGCCGATAAAACCGACAAAAAAACGGGGCCTAAGCCCCGTTTTTTTGTTCTACCATTTAGCATTAACCGCCAACCGAAAAACCAAGCACAATTTGGTCGGATGTTTTGCCGTCGATATTGGTATCGTAATAATTCAAACCAATATTAATTGCGCCAAAGTCACGATTTACACCGAGCGTCCAATCATTATAGTTGCCGCCGCCTTCAAAATCAGTGTGGCCAAGGCCGGCCGTTAGATTGAAGCCATTACCGACTGCCCAAGTACCACCAACAGCGAGATAAAGCTGATTGATACCAGAGTTGCTGTAGTCAGGTGCATAGCCAACGGTGAAGTTGAGCATTTCATTATAAGTGACTACACCGATAAACTCGGAATAATCAATATCGAAGCCATCGTTACCGCCTAAATAATTGTAGCGGGTAACATTCAGATCAAGGTTCCAGTCATCACTTAAATCGACGTTATAGCCTAGGTATAAATCGACTTCAAAATCATGGCCTAATGTTGAGCCATAATCGACATTGGAGCCCCAACCGCCAACATAAAAACCTGAATCACCGAAGCTGTAATCCACGCCAGCTTGAAAGGCATGGTCGAAATCGGTTTGGGTAAGACCGCGAAACACATAGTCACTAACGATTGCCGCATTGAAGCTCAAATTAGATTCGCTTTCTTCTGCTGCTTTTTCTTCAGCGGGAGCTTGTTCGGCAGCCATTGTTTCATCGGCCGCAGGAGCTGCATCTTGAGCAAAGGCAAAAGTCGGCAAGGCAAATAATGCAGCAGCTAGAGCGAGGGAAAGCTTGTTCGTCATGTTGATCTCCTGTTTTTATGGATAGATAGTGACTTGTCTCAGGTTGGCCTGTGGGTCAGCCCCGCCGCAGTTGGAAGCACTCAAGACACGGCTAACAATATATTAACCGGTGTTTTCCATATATATAGATACGTCCGCGTATATTTACTCTAAAAAACCGCCAAAAAGCCGTAAAAAGGCAAATTTCTAGACACTGAAGGACCGATAATGTCGCCCTGCCCACACTGAAGTCGATGAACCCCTATGAATCAACCAGCCATTGCGCATTATTCGGAAGAGCTCAAACACATTCGCGAGCAAGGCCTGTTCAAATCGGAACGCATTATCACCAGCCCGCAATCGTCTGAAATTGAGCTTGCCGATGGTCGTAAAGTCTTGAATTTCTGTGCCAATAACTACCTTGGCCTGGCCGACCACCCGGAAATTATTCAATCAGCAAAAGACGCTCTGGATACTCATGGCTTTGGCATGGCGTCGGTACGTTTTATCTGTGGCACGCAGGATATACACAAACAACTTGAACAAAAGATCGCCGACTTTTTTGGGAAAGACGACACCATTTTGTATGCCGCCTGTTTTGATGCCAACGGCGGTCTATTCGAGCCTTTATTGACTGAGCAAGATGCCATTATTTCCGACGCGCTTAATCATGCCTCAATTATTGACGGCGTACGTTTATGCAAAGCGCAGCGTTTTCGCTATGCCAACTGCGACATGAATGATTTGGAAGCCCAGCTAAAAGCTGCCGATGCTGCCGGATGTCGCATCAAAATGATCACCACCGACGGTGTGTTTTCAATGGATGGTTTTATCGCGCCACTGGATGAAATTTGTGCGCTGGCAAAAAAATATGGCGCGCTCGTACATATTGACGAATGTCATGCCACTGGTTTTCTGGGTGAACACGGCAAAGGCTCGGCCGAAGTGAAAGGCGTGCTTGATCAAATCGATATTATTACCGGCACACTGGGCAAAGCGATGGGCGGCGCGCTGGGAGGCTTCACCACGGCAAAAAAAGAAGTGATTGAATTATTACGGCAACGCTCGCGCCCTTATTTATTCTCGAACTCTTTACCGCCGCATGTGGTGGCCGCAGGCATCAAGGCATTCGACATGCTGGCCAGTGCCGGTGAATTACGCACACGTTTGCAGGAAAACACCCGCTACTTCCGTGAACAAATGACCACAGCCGGTTTTGATTTAAAACCCGGCGTGCACCCGATTGTTCCGGTTATGCTGTACGACGCCCCACTTGCCCAGAAATTCGCCGCGCAATTACT
>JAYUUS010000200.1:0-3407 GCA_043754435.1 Rhodanobacteraceae bacterium | reverse complement strand
TATTATGGTAAGTGCCTCTGCAACAACGGTGACAGCACAATGAAATCCCTTTTAAATTTAGTAAATTTGGCAGCACTTGGCTTTGCAATGGCGTTATTTTTTGGCTGCACGCCGCAAAATAGCAAACAGGTTGCCAGCGCCGCAGCTGTTACGACCACCCCGCGCCCCAGCGGCTATGTGATCGTGCGTGAGTACGTCGATAGCGTCAAAACCGATCATGGTGATGAGTACCAGAAGGTTCAGTACGGCTGGGACTATGCGCAAGGGCTAGCGGTGCAGCGGATTTCTAGCATGGAGGGCAAATTAATTAGCGTGCAAACAGAGCCTGATTTGACCTTAGAAACCACACCCAAAGAGCTTGAATATGCCTTTGAATTAGTTCGCTTACACCCCGCGCTCAGCGCTATTGCCAAGCGCCCAGACGCACGTATTTATGGCGGGTTTTCGCTTAAAACCGACCCCCGCGATGTCAGTGCTACGCCCGCAAACGCGGCGTGCGGGGCAAAAAGCCGATGTATACATGTCATTATTTCCGGTGGCCTGACCGGTGAAGAATCACTCGCGCATGCAATTGTTAATTTAGCAAGCGGCCTCGTCGTTGATGCCAATTATCACGGTGAAGACGCAATCGTAAGTAAGGTAAAGTAGCGCGCCGCTTTTCAAGCTTTAGCAGTTCAGAATTAAATCAACCCACCGCGCAGGAGCGCACTGTTATGAACCCTAATTTTTTCGCTCGACTACTCCCAATCGCGGGGTTGTTATGTATGAATACCGCGATGGCGCTATCACCTACCTGCAACATCGCCGCAGGTGAAAACAAAGTTTCCTGGCCTTCGGCAGAAAATCCAACTTGGGAAATGTGTTGGGTCAAACCGTCTATGTCTTCAGGCCCGCGTGGTTCTGGCCTTGAGCTGCGCAACGTATATTTCCGGGGCGTGCTAGTAATGAAGCGCGCGCACTCGCCAATGCTGTTCGCAGAATATCGTGATGGTGCCGGTGGTAACTGCTACCGCGATTGGAAAGATGAAGACTCAGCGATTCTGGCGGAACCCGCAGTACGTAACGTGCTGGGCACGCCCGTCAACTTTAGCGCTACCACCAATTGCGATGTCTCAAACACGCCCACGACATCCTACGGGTCCTGCCCATTTGGGCAAGCTGGCAGAACGGCGGCAGATTGCACCAGCACAGGCGGTGTGGCGATTGAGAACTTACCCGGTAATCTGGGCTTTCGCTTGACCAATCAGTACACCGCTGGCTGGTACAAATACACGTCGCGCTATGAATTCTTGTCCAACGGCAATATTGATACCAAATTTGGCTTTGGTAACTCGGATGGCACCTATAACAATGTCACCCACTGGCACCAAAACTACTGGCGCTTTGATTTTGATATTGAGGGGGCCGGCAATGATTCGGTCAACATTAATGATGTTCCCCAAACCACTGAATTCACCGCCATGCGCGGCTTTTCGAATGTTTCGGTGACCGATTCCAACACCAGCTTTGGCTACGCCATTACCCCAGGATCGAACGACGACACTTATCCCGCTAATCAGTCCGGTCGAAATTTTCATACCGTCGACATTATTGCTACTGCCTACAAACCCACAGAATATTCCGATCGCACCAATAATAGCTTGGGCGACTGCGCAATGAACTCGGCAATTCTTGCGAACAATGAAAGCATCGACAAAACCGATGTAGTGCTTTATTACCGCGCTTCCGTGCGTGACAGCACCGCGAACAACTGGGCTTTACCGGGTGGCGGCTTTGCGCCACAGGATTCGATGGTATGCAAACGCGTTGGTCCAACTTTGCAGATGATTGGGACCTTCCCCGTTCCCGAAGGTGATTTCCGCTTTTTTAAAGATGGCGCTGAATAAATCTGGCTGATTCTTTCAAATACTAACGTAGCCAATCCCGCTCAGCGGGATGAATTGCGCAGCAGAAACGAAGTTTCTTCAAAGTTAACTCTTACTCCCCGCGTCTGCGGGGATTTTTTTAGGACTTAAGCAATTTACGCCCCGAACAAATCACCACATCGGCCGCACGTCTTGCAAATAGCCCGACACAGACCACACCCGGCAACACTTCAAGCTTGGCTTCCAGCGCAACGGGGTCGACAATGCGCAAATCGGCGGCATCCAAAATCCATTGACCATTGTCGGTGACCAACGGCTTGCCTGCGCTGATTTGGCGCCATGTAGGTGTCGCGCCTAAAACAACAAGCTGACGCGCGATCAAGCTGCGCGCCATGGGAATTACTTCTATGGGCAGGGGAAACTGACCTAAAACGTCCACCAACTTGCTGTCGTCAATCATACAAACAAAGTTTTTTGCGGCCTCGGCAATGATTTTTTCGCGCGTAAGTGCCGCACCACCGCCCTTTATCAAGCGAAAATGCGCATCACATTCGTCTGCACCGTCAATATAGGTATTGATTGAACCGGCTTGATTGAGATCAATTACTTCGATACCCAATGCACGCAATCGCTCAGTGCTGGCCGTTGAACTGCTAACAGCGGCACGCGGCAAATGCTTTTTTTCTGCCATAACCGCAATTAGCGCGTTCACGGTAGAGCCTGTGCCCACACCCAAAACTTCGCGCGTGTCGATATATTCGATAGCTGTTTCAGCGCTGACGCGCTTTTGTTGTTCTGGCGTCATTAAATTATCCTATTTAATCATTAGGTTGTTGGCTTTTCGAGCGCTAGTATCGCCCGCCATTGCGCTGCGCTAACCGGCAAAATACTCAAACGGTTGCCGCGATTGAGGAGCGCAAACCCCTCTAAAGTTGCTGCCACCGCACGTAAGCGCTCCAATCCAATTGGGCGCAGAGTATGGCGTGTATAACCGACCAATACGCTAGACCAACGCGGCGCGTCTAGAGTGCTTTTAACATCAAAATAATCGCTGCTCATATCAAATTGTGTCGGGTCCGCAGCGGCTACGCGTGCAATTTTACCGATGCCCACCACGCCTGGCTCGGCACAGCTGGAATGGTAGAAAAAAAACTGATCACCTAGCTGCATCGTACGCATGAAATTACGCGCCTGATAGTTCCGTACGCCGGTCCATTCTTCAGCTTTGCGAACCTTAAGTAAATCAATCGAAAACTCATCAGGCTCGCTTTTTAACAGCCAGTAGTGCATTACTCAAAACCGTCACTGAGCCTGCCGTCCGCAGGCGAAACTACCCGCCCCACCTCGATCTCGATAGGCCCGCCAGACGGCGTTTGCGTCCAGCCTTTGGTGACGCTAAGCGCCCTAAACGCCCGCCTGTACAACACTTTCGCATCCACATCAATGTCGGACAAATTGACCCCAGCGGGCACAGTAAAGCGATACACCGTGGTGTCGGTGCTGGCGGCTGGAATCGTGGTGCTGACTAATGACTCTGCATCA
>JAYUUS010000199.1:0-3417 GCA_043754435.1 Rhodanobacteraceae bacterium | reverse complement strand
TTTGCGGCAGCAACGTACTGATTTGGCTGTTCAACGTCGTCGGTAATCGGCGCAACACGTCCTCCAAATACAGGCGTGGATTCAAGCCGCATGCTTTTGCGCTTTCAATCATCGTATAGATTCGTGCGGCGGCCTCGCCGCCGCTTTCACTGCCCGCAAATAGCCAATTCTTACGCCCCAGCGCCACCACACGCAGCGCGCGTTCGGCGGCGTTGTTGTCGATTTTCGTCCGACCATCTTCCAAATAGCGCGTGAGTGCCAGCCAGTGGCGCAAACTGTAGCCAATGGCTTGCGCGGATGGCGACTTTGGCATCAGTTCGCGCAGTTCGCTTTCTAACCAAAGTTTCAGCTCATCTAAGATCGGCTTGGCCTGATTTTCGCGACGCATCTTTCGCTGCTCAGGCGTCTCGTTCGCTGCGCCACTTTCGCGCTCAATATCAAATAATCGATTGATCGTCGCCACCGCCGCGTGCGCAGTTTTTGCCGCTAGGCTCAACTTTGCGACATCAAAAAACTTCCGGCGCGCATGCGCCCAGCAGGCCACTTCAAAAATCGACCGTTCGCGATACAGGGCATCGTAATTACTCGCCGCATCCGCCTGTAAATAGCGCCGCCCGTCCGTTGGATTCCAGCCTGCTAGCGTGTTTCTGACGTGCTCGCCTTTCTTATCCGTCGTAAATTCGTAGTACACCAATTTTGACTCGGCCCCAACATACGCCCACGCCCGTGCATTGATCGTTTTCAGTGGATGCAGCAGCGGCAACACCGTCTCATCAACGTGAATCACGCTCTCCTGAAGGAGGCTCATTTTGACCGCTTCAGCCAACGGTGCCAGCCAGCTCGAAGCCGCCAAAACCCAATCGCTCAGCGTTTGCTTCGCCAAGTTCACTTTGCCATCGCGCAAATAGATCTCACTGATCCGATTCAGTGGCAGGTGGTCGTCAAATTTCTTGATCACCACATCCACGATGACGCTTTCATCGGCGATCCCGCCAGGGATGATTTGGTGCAGAGGTGCGGTCACAACGCCGACCTCTTCCTGCGTCGGATGCACATATTTTTTGCGCTTGGTGCGGCGGATAAACACGCGACTGGGTTCAATCGCGAGCTTGTCCGAAACTTCAAAGCCTATGAACTTCAAAGGCGTGCCATCCGCTGCAATTTTAGCGGCTTCGGCGATATCAATCTCGACTTCTACCACCGGCAAATCACTCGGAATTGTGATGCGCGGCGAAGCTTTAGGCTGTGCCGACGTCTTCGTCAACACCGGTTTGATCAAGGCATCGGCGGGTGCCTCCAATTCTATCGACTGCGCGCCAAAAAGCTCCGTTTGCAACGCATTTCTGGCCTCAGACTTTTGACCAAATTGCATGCGCTTTAACGCCGCAAATTGACACGCCAATTTCTCCACCAAAAGCTCAAGATGCGCAATGCGCGCTGTCTGGGCGGCAATTATTGCCGTCTTTTCAGCGTCTAAAACACGCAGTCTTTTGATCTCTTCAAGTGCGCATTCAAGCTCTGTCATGGCCTGACTTTATCGCATAAAATTACCTAAAAACAAGCAATTAGCCGCCTTATAAAAAGGCGTTTTTCAGGCAACTTTTGGCCCCGGTTGACGAAGGATTTTGCGGCAGATTTGCGACGGCTAAGCGACTCGTTTTGCCGTTACTGGACGAAAACGCCGCACCGATAAATCAATGCCTTCCAGCAACAACTGCAGGTCCAAAAAGCTCAAGCAGGACAGCGGCGGCAACACAAACCGACCACGCTCCAAGCGCTTGTAACAAAGCCAAAACCCGTGCCGGTCATACTGCAAAATCTTGACCTTGTCCAAGCCGCGATTGAAAAACACAAACATCGTGCCTGAGAGCGGATCTCCACTCATCTCAGCGCTCACCAGCAGCGCCAGCGTGTCAATGTTTTTGCGGAAATCAATCGGACTAGGCACAGCTGCACTAAACTCGGGCGAGTCAACATCCGCGCAAACCGGCCAGCACGGCCGGGATCGTGGCTGCGTCGAATACCGAGATACGAACACCGCTCTCCAAGCGAATTAACAGCACGCTTCGCGCCCGCGACGGCGCAGACAAGCCTAGAAATTCTAGCTTTTTCTGCACGGGTACCCGCTCACCGCTATCGTTTGCGCACGCAACTGAATTGAGCCGCGCTTTCCAGCGGTAAAACGTTTTGCTGCACAGTCTATGCTGACGACAAAAGTCGATCATCGTTAGGCCACTTGTGGCGTGCTGCGCAATCACATCACGCCAATGTGATTGCTGAGCTTGCCTATCCAATAAAGCTGGCACCTTTGCGCACTCCAAAAATTGGAGTTTGCGCGCCAGCCTAAGTGCTCGGTAGGTGGCTGGGGCGGACGCTTACGTTCTACCTCTAGTTAGGGCGACTCTCGGGAATAGACATCAACATGCACATGAATTCCCAGCGCGCCAAGAATTCTCATCGCGTCAGCCGCGAGCTCGAAACCGAATGCTTCATAGTGACTGTGGAATGTAAGTGAGAGAGCTACTTCAGCATCTTGCGGCAAAGCGCGAAAGAAGTCGGCATAGGACTGAAGATTGATTGCCAGTGTGTTGAGACGCTCAGCAAAGGGGACGTCTTCTGAAACACCGCCGCTAGCAAGTGTTGCGCACCAAAAGCTCTGTCCGAACACGCCTGGCGCGTTCGAACCATCTGGAGCTATGTGCGGATCCCCGACATTCCAGTGCTTGTCTGGCACCACGGAAAATTCTTGCGTCGCGGCGCCGAGACTCACGGACGCATGGATGATTTTGAGCATGGCAGAGAACCGAATCGAGTCCATTCGTACCCTAACGAGGCTGTAGAAAAAGTAAGTCTCTCAAATTTTCGGTACTCCAGGCCAGCCAAGTTGGCGTAGATAGACTAAATGCAGCGGTCCTGATTGAATTCTGACTCGATTCTGTGCCAAAAAGATTCGAGCAAAATTCGATTTGTCCTTTTTCTGCGCTCGAAAACCTATGATAGCGCAAGACCGCCGAATGCCGCATGGTCGGCCTGCAATTTGTATTTGGATTTCAAGCCGCAAGCGCTGCCAGCACAACTTTGGGATGCTTTGACACAACTAGCAGCAACACCCGCGCAGGCCCTTGTGGCTGCCGATCGCCGCGTTCCCAATGGCGTAGCGTACCCACGCTGATGCCGAAGGAAGAAGCAAACTCCGTTTGTGACATACCAACCTGTGCTCGAATGGCCTTTACATCAATTGCGTTCGGTTGATGCAGTTTGGCGGTCACCGCTTTGCCCTCAGCGTGCGCTATGGCCTCGGTTAGCCCGGCTTTAATACTTTCAAATACAGTGCTCATAACTTTATATTCCTGATGCTTTAAGCAAAAGACCAACCAACTTGGACAGCTCGTTCGCCTCAGCGGCGCTTAGATTTGC
>JAYUUS010000198.1:0-3428 GCA_043754435.1 Rhodanobacteraceae bacterium | reverse complement strand
GCTGCATCTGCGCTGCTAGCGCCGCCGCTGGTTGTCGATTGCACGCCTAAATTTGCCAGCGCATCCGCATCCTTTTCCCCTTCGACAATCATCACCGGGTCAGTGTTGCCAGTTATTGCGGGCAGGCGATACAACGGCTTTTTGCCGCTGAACTTGGGTTCTTTCAGGACGAAGTTAGCGCCATCAAAATGCATCGGCAAGATGAGCTTTCTTAGATCGCTGCCCGCCGGGGGATTTAGCCGATTGCGCCAATGGCTAGGCGCGCCGCTGGCGTGCTGGTATTCGTGCAAGGCTGCGAGCGTGTATCCCTTATTGATATGGTTTTGCGTCAACTTGCGCGCTGCGTTTTGCGGTGTCTCGGTGTTGGCGCTCATAGGTACACCCTCCAACTTGCGGCCAATTCCCAAGCGCCTAGCGCCTTCGCAGCGCTCACAAAATCTAGCCCATTCGCTGCCATGTGAAACGCCAGCACGTCGCCACCGTGCGCACCGCAGGCCATGCACTTGTAAGCGCCGGTCAACACGTTCACCCGCAAAGATGGCGCGCTATCGGCATGGAATGGACAAAGCGCAAACGCCCAGCCATCGGCATTATGTTTTTTCAGGCTCGGCAAATGCTGGCTGTAATAATCCGCCGGCACGGGCAAACGATCGCGATTGAACTTGCTTTGGCCGGTAGATTTTTGGTAGCTTTGAGGTTGAAATTGATTTGGTTTGAATCCGCGCCCCGCCTTGCCTGCGTGGCGTTTTTCGTTGTGGGTTGGGATCATGCGCCGCCCCTTTGCTGCGCCTCGGCAAGCTGGCGCGTGGTGCGCCGTGCGGCATCAAAGCCAGTCGCTAGGCTATCTAGCTCGGCAAGTGTTGATTGATCGCTTAGCGCACCGGCCTGCATTAAAAGCTTCAACGCAGCCGCCTGGATTGTTTCCGGGTTTGGATAGATCACCTTGCACCGCCTGCGCGTGGCAGTGAATCAAGCCAGAGTTTTTCGGCCTCAGAAGTAATCAATGTGCGCCGCCCGCATTTTCGCGCTTCAATCTTTTGATCGCGAATTAAGCGAAAAACGGTGGCGATGCTCAGGCTGTAGCGCTTGCCGAATTCATGAATTGAAACGGCTTGTTTGTGTGGTGCGGGTGTGATTTGGTTCGACATGTGCGGCCTCGTTTTGATTTGAGGCCCACTATGTATAGAGCTAAAAATACTTTTGCACCCTAATTGGGGTGCCGGTTACCCTAGTTAGGGTAACTGGGGTGGCTCAAGCAACTTCTTGGCCTCCGAAAATCGCTTTTCAAGTGTGGACTTTTTAAGGCCGCGAGCATTTGGAAAATGAGCTTCTAGTGCAGTGATAATTTTCCCTTCGCTCTCGTATCCTGAGCGGGTTTTGCCGTCGCTTTTCTTTTCGAGCATGAGATGCAGAAGTCCGCCAATGATTCGCAACAAGCCGGGATTTAGTTCATTCAATTCATAGACTTTAGTCTCACCAAGTGATGCACTAGAGTCATTTATTAGCGCTGAAAGCGATTCAGTTCTAATTACTAGTGATGAAATTTCAGGCGCAGGAGCTGGCTCGAAAAACTCCGGTCGCGTGCTCAATTTTCCGCCAAATCCTAGGTTTTCCAAATGCAAGACCTGTTTCAAGAGCTCTTGCTCAGGGCCGATTAAAAAAAATTCACTAATTTTTTCGTCCCCGTCGCGCACCATGCCCATTAGCGGCGCATAAAGATTTTTTCCGTTCATGGTTCGCAATAGGTCATAACAACCGTTCTGCAGCCTACAAACCCTCTTAAATTCGCAGTCCGGATTCCAAATTCCGTGAATAGTTCTAAGCACAGGCTGGAGATTAAAAGACTTCTTGAATTCTATGATTTGCCCCGTTTTGGGGATATAGCGGTCATATTCATTGCGTTTCAAGAATCTAACTATTGCTTGTTGTGCATTTTCTGGAAGTTCTCCAAAAATCTTATCAACTTCAATCCACTCTGTTCCGGCTATACAGTTAGCCTCATCAAACAGAATATTTCTACTCTCCATTTCTTCTCTGCAGGGCGCCATTACGAAGGGTTCAAGAGAATGACGATCTATGTACTCAAAAAAATTCCTGGCAGCTTGCACGATAAATGATTCAATTTGAACACATCCGTTTTGAATGTCGTTCTCGTCCAATTTTTCATATGCCTGCACGTAAATATCTTGGTCAAAATACACTGAAAGCCCGAGCTGCCCTTCATAGGCAAGTTGAATAATTTCTGGCGCAGTTACGGTGGTTCCAAAATTCTTGCCCAATATCCGGCATGCTTCATCTATTGATACCCAAATCTTTTTTCGCCAAAAGTCCATAAAAAAAACCCCTTCCCCAAAAGATCGCCGGGCCAACGCGTCGGGGTGAACGCGCTTTCAGTCGGCCAACCTAGGCCCGGCAAAGAGTTAAAAAAGCAACTTGCTCACCAATCTGTCAACTTATCCACATAAAAAACGATGAGCAACATGATCAAGTTGCGGTTTTGATGAGCAAGTTGGATTAAACGTGCTTGTCTATGCCGTCTTTGGTTGCTCCGTGCTTAGGACGTAATCCAGACAAACGGCAAGCCGTGCGAACGCGGATTGCGCTAGTTCGTGCGCGACACGGCAGTAGCTTTCATGTTGTTCCACAAGGTCAAAAATTTCTTCCATAGATGGTCTTTCAGCGGCGTTAATCATGGCGAGCATTCCGGCGGTGTCATGCGTGAGTGCAATTAACGAAGCACGGCGAGCTATTCCGCGTGGGTTGCCCATTAGGTCACGCTCATGCTTTGCCACCTCGTCGCGTGTAATTACAGCTTCAAAAGCTGGTGGTTTTGTAGCCATCTGTTCGGTGCTGGGTGATACTGTGGTGTCCATGATCTTCCTTTAACGGTGGGTTGTGGATCGGTGCCAGCGTGTTAGAGACGCTGGCACCAACTCTTTCAGTTTGGCGCGAAAGCCCGCGCGCCACGGGTAAAACTTTAGGCGCGCTTGCGAATCGGTTTCACGTTGCTTTGGGCTGCTCTTTCGGTCAACTCCGCGCACCACGCTTCCAGTGCCAGCCGCTTTTGATCGGCATAATCAAAGCGATCATAATTTTGTGAACTGGCACCCTGCGTCACGTGGCTTTGAACCCGGTCGCGTACTTCTTTGCTTAGCCCAAGTTTGCCGCCAAGTGTTTTGAAGGTGCGCCGTATATCGCGGGTAGTGAATGGCGGCATCGTGGGTAAGTGCTTTTCGCGCCAGCGCTGTAAGGCACGGTTAACGCTGGTATCTAGCAAACCATTGGCCCGCCCATTGCCTTTGAATACTTTGCCTGCGCTGTTATAGACGCGCACGCATTCCAGCGCCGCCAACGCCTGCGCGGTCAGTGGCACCACATGCCCTAAATCTTTTTTCCAGCCGCCTTTTGTTTTTTCGGCTGGCATATCC
>JAYUUS010000197.1:0-31508 GCA_043754435.1 Rhodanobacteraceae bacterium | reverse complement strand
TTTTATTAAACAACGAGATGGACGATTTTTCCGTCAAGCCCGGCGTACCGAACGCTTTTGGCTTGGTCGGTGATGATGCTAATGCAATCGAGCCGGGCAAGCGGCCGCTGTCGTCGATGACGCCGACCTTTATGATTGGTAGCGATCGCGTTGCGGTGCTGGGAACGCCGGGCGGCAGTCGCATTATCACGATGGTGTTATTGGGCGCATTGGAGTTGATCGGCGGCGCAGATGCTCAAGCCGCTACCGCGGCACCGCGTATTCACCACCAATATCTGCCGGACGCGATTTCTGCCGAAGCCGGTGCCTTGAGCGAAGCCGAAATTACCGCCCTGCAAAAGCGCGGCTTTGTGGTGTCACCGAATGAGCGGCCCTGGGGCAATATGCAAATTGTGCTGTGGGACAAAAAGGCCGGAAAAGTCAGCACCGGCAGCGATCCACGTTGGAAAACGGTGGGCGGTGGTGGGATTTTTAGGTAATTCTCAACCTTCAAGCAAGACTTCAGTCAATTTTCTCGAAGCAGCAGAAATTGCTAAAACGCAGCAATTCAGAGCATTCATTGGCGTTTTGTCATGTGGGAAAAAGATTAGCTCTCCCTGTGCTAAAGCCGACCGGTTTCAATCTCTTGGGCTTTGCGCTCATGCAGATTCGCGATAAGGGTCAGCGCCCTATCGACGCGGTCAAACGCGCTAGGCCCTCAGTGATCGACACTTCCGCGCGGTAGCCTAAATCACGCTTGGCCGCAGTTAAATCAAACCAGTGCGCGGTGCTGAGCTGAGAGGCAACAAAGCGGGTCAGCAAGGGTTCGCCTTTCAGGGGTAGCACGCTATACGCTAGTTCCATCAGCGCGCCTATGGCGTAGGCGATGCTAATAGGAATGTGCTGATTGCAGGGCGGCAAACCCGCGCATGCGATCAGGCGATTAATTATCTCTTTGACCGGCAAAGGTTCGTCGTTGCTCAAGAAATAGGCTTTCCCCGCGCAGGCGGCGCCCGGTTCAAGTCGATCCAGTGCGGCTAAGTGCGCGCGCGCGGCGTTATCAATATAGATGGTGTCGAATAAATTTTGCCCACCTCCCACAAAGCGCAGCTTCCCGGCTTTTGCGCGTGCAATCAGACGTGGCAGCAGATGGTTGTCCCCTGGGCCCCAAATCAAATGCGGGCGCAGCGCGCAGGTGGCAAGCGTGGCGCTATTGGCGCGCAGCACTTCACGCTCAGCTATGGCTTTGGTGGCCGGGTAATGCGCGTGAAAATGTTCTGGGATCGGCGCAGACTCGTCCACGCCCGCCAAATCAGCACCCGCATGCACCACGCTGGGTGTGGAAGTATAAACAAGGCGCGCGATTTGGTGTTTTCCACACGCCGCCAAGACATTTCGCGTCGCCAGCACGTTGGCGGAAAAATAGCTGGCGTAACTGCCCCAATGCCCGGCTTTCGCGGCCACGTGAATCACACCGTCACAGCCTTGTGCTGCGTTTGCCGCGACCGCAGGGTCGGCTAAGTCACCCTGGACTAAATCTGCACCCAGACGGACTAACTCGGGCGCGGCACCGCGCTGCACGGCGATCACTTGATCGCCACGCGCTAGCAACATGCGCGCAATCGCGCCGCCTAAAAACCCGCCCGCTCCCGTCACCAAAACCCGCATTGTTCAGCTTGCCCTGGCTAAATCAACAAGTAGCGCCGCCAAAAACCGCGCGGCTTCGCCACCGGTGCAGGCGCGGTGATCAAACGTCAGCGATAGCGGCAAAATACGCTGCGCGGCAATGGCACCCAAGACCGGCACGGCCGCAATACGTGCGCGACCGGCTGCCAAAATTGCGACACAGGGCGGTGCCACAATGGGCGTGGCGTAGCGGCCCGCATACACGCCAAAATTGCTTAGCATGATGGTGTAGCCGGAAAGCTCGGCTGGGCTGAGTGCGCGCGCCAAAACTTGCGCGCGTAAACGACTGACTTCGGCGCGCACAGCGGCCATATCGTGCAGCTCGGCATTCGCTAAATTGGCGACTAACAAGCCTTCATTGCTGTCAATTGCGATACCAATATGCACGCTAGTGTGCAGCGTGCGGGTGGCGTTCGTGCCGTCAAACCAGGCATTAAGCGCAGGCTCCGCGCGCGCCGCTGCGACTAACGCGCGCACCAACCGCGCGGTTAAATCTTGCTCGGCTGACCAAGCCGCAAGGTTGGCGTCTTCCATCAGCGTGGTTGGCACCACCTGCGCATGCGCCAGCGCCATGCTGCGCGCCATGCTGCGGCGCAACCCGCGCAGTGGCTCGGCGGTGCCGGGTCGCGTGGCTGATGTGCTAACTTGACTCACGCTGACCGCTGGCACGGCAGCTACCTCATCCATCGCTGGCGCGCTTGTTATGTTTGGGCGTGCTGCCAAGGCAGCACTTGCTTCTGCGGCGTGCTTGACGTCCGCCATTGTAATAATACCGAGCTCGCCGCTGGGTTTGATACGCGCTAAATCCACGCCCAGCTTTTTCGCCATCGCGCGCACTGCCGGCACCGCTTTAACGCCGCCAGAGTAGAGCACGGCTTCCAGCTGTAGCTGCGAGCCACTGGTGACTGAGCCGACCACGCTGCCTGCATCTTCAATAGCGACTTCTGGAGCTTGCGATGTCGGTGCCGGTGGGGGTGTCGGTGTCGCGGCGGCTGATGGCTTCACAGCAGCGTGCGTATGGCCCGTTTCATGGCCTTCGGCGCGCTGCGGGCCGTCGTTAAGCTCAAACTCTGCAAGCGCATGCCCCGTCTCGATCACATCGCCGGCATTGCCAAATATTTTGATTAATGTGCCGCTACAGGGCGCGGGCAGGTCAACCACGGCTTTTGCCGTCTCCATACTGACTAATGGCCCGTCCAAGGTGACTGCTTCGCCAACGTGTACCGCCCAGGCCACGATTTCGGCATCGGGCAAGCCTTCACCTAAATCGGGCAGACGGAAAATTTTGTGTTCGGGCATGGTTTATTCCTGCATGGTCAACACGATTCTGCGGCCGCGTAAGCAAAACGCCACCGTAATTTTAAAGTGTAGATGTTGGCACCAACGCCGGGGTTGCGGTTAACCTCTGACATCTTTTTTTTGTGTGACATCCATGACCCCTCGCCCAGAACTTTTTGCCGCGCTGCCGGGCTCGGCAATCCAAATTTCCGACAGTGAAGTGCTGTTTATGGCCCAGATTGCCAGCGGCGGCGCCTCGGGCATCTCGGGCACCGACAACCGCCATGTCATGACGCTAGACGTACACGCCGCATTTGTCGAATGCGCGCCATTTGCAAGCCTTGCTGAGCATGCGCAATATCTAAGCGAACGCTTTCCCAGCCTAAACGTGGCCAATATCGAGCGGGTTCTGAATAATTTGTGTCAGCGGGGTTTGATGCAAAGTGAAAGTGCTTTACGCACCCGCTTGAGCAATGCCCCAGTGCCCCAGGCGGCGCCGCTTTCGGGATTGGCCATCGTAAGCGCCGGGCACCCGGCTTCGCTGGAAGCTTTGCTGGCGAGTGCAAATGAGGCAGCACCCGCACGGAACCGCAGCTTTGCGCTGTTTGATTTGTCTGAGGAAGCTGAGCACCGGGCGCGCAAAGTGGAGCTGATGGCGGAGTTTGGCCGACGTACCGGGCAGCGGGTGATTTTGCTGGATCAAAAGCGCGAACGTTGGTTGGCGGATCGCATTCAGCAAATGCCCGAGCACGCCGCTGGTCTGAATTTGCTGTTTGGTAAGTCTGCTGGCGCACGCGCGCGGGCGCTCAACACCATTGCCGTGAGCTACGTCGGTGAGCGCGTGCTAATGATGGATGACACCGCGCGCGTACGCACTTATGAGCCCGATTTTGCGCGCACCCCAGAGGCTGCTGTGGTGCATGTGGCGCGCACCCCGCAGCGACGCGCGCAGGTGTTTGCCAGCACTGAGGCTGCGTTTGCAAGCGTTGCGCGTGGGCCAAGCGTGTGGCAGCTGGCGGAAAATGTGCTGGGCAAGAGCCTGCGCGAACTGCTTACCAGCGTCGATTTTACCGGCCGACGTTTGGACGAATTTGAGGGCTACGAGCAGGCGCGGGTAGCGCGCATGGGTTTAGGTGTTTTAGGCAGCAGCGACACAGCGCATAGTTTTTGGGGCTTTACCCTCGACGCCGCTGGTCAAGCTGCGCTTAAAACCCGTGATGACGTGCAGTTTGCGCTAGCGGGCGACGCCGTGCTGCTTTGCCCAAACTTTGCAACCTTGGCACCGGCTAGCGGTACTGCCGCTGCGGCATTAGATTTAACCGGTGTACACGGCTTTGCTTTCGGCGAGAATGAGGGCGCTGATCGCACCCTTGCTGCGTTAAGTCAGTTCAGCGATCCGGGCGCGATGGAGCTTTGTTTAGCTATTGCGCTGGAACGCCGTGGCTCGCCCCAGCCGCGCAGCAGTGTCAACCGCCAGCCGCTACAAATTAGCGCGACACGATTTTTGGCGGATCAAGTCAAGCAATGGCAAACGCTTTGTTTTGCCACTGCACCCGCCGCGCGCTGGCGCTGGCTGGCGATCCAGTGTTTGGATTTGGCCGAAGCACCAGCGCTTAAGCGCGAACAAATCTTACAAAGCTACAGCACCGCCAAACGCGCGGAGCTATTGAGCGAGCTACAGCAATTGCTAGTGGTAGCGGGTGCCAGCCCAAGCGAGCCTTGGCGGCACGAATTACTCGGCGTTATTCAAGCGCAGGCTGAGGGCATGATGCAGTCGAACGCAGCTAATTTACTGGGCTTTGAGCGGGGTTTAAGCGCCAGTGACGGGCTTTCGCAACAGCTGCGTCAGCTTGCGTCAGCAGCGCTGGCCTGGGGCGCACTGTGGGAAAATGCACGTGAATGTCGTTTAATTTAATCCTGCATAATTCTAAAAACTCAATTGAAAACGCTGGGATGGCATAAGCTGGATGTGCACGTACACCGGAATGCCAATTGGAAAATTATTGAAGATTGGCGTCTAATCAGCAGAAAAAATCATGCTGACTGTTATGTACTGGATCAATTCATTATTTTATGGGCTTTCAATTAGCAAAACATATATATACACTTATCAGGTCATTCCCCACTGGAGTCCATTATGGATTTAACTAATCTCAAAACCAAAGATTTACACGAATTGATTGAAAAAGCCAAGAAGCGTATTTCAGAAATTGAAAAGTCCGAAGCGAGTGAAGTGCGCGCTAAACTTTTTGCGCTTGCTAAGGAGCATGGTTATGATGCGGCGCAACTGATTGGCGGTAATAGCCTTACTAAAGTTGTGGTTCCAGAGGTTGAAAAAGTGCGTCGACCAGCAAAGGCAAAATATCAAGACCCTGATTCGGGTAAAACATGGACGGGCCGTGGTCTTAAGCCATTATGGGTGCGCGCCACCTTGGCGGCAGGCGACTCGCTTGAATCTTTGCTAATTAAGTAGCGTGTTTCAACAACATGCTGCAAAAAAGTTTTGAAACGCCGAAATTTTCGGCGTTTTTGATTTAAAGCCAGAAAATTACCTCGTTCACTGCAATAAACATTCGGGCATTTTGCATACTATTGGTTATTTAGTCCGGGAGCAGGTCGCTCCCACACTACAGTTTGTTTAAGATATTTATGTTTGTAGTAGTGATTTATAAATACATTCCCGTCCATCGTCCTGGCTCTGAGATGCGTCTTGTGGTGCAGTTAAAGCACATGAAAATAACGAATTTTAGCTTTGAATTTTTGAAATTAAGTCCACCGATGCTGGTGCGAGCGCGTGTGGATGCAGAGGGCGCAAAGTATGGCTGAGATTATGATATTCACCGTCAGCGGTTTTAATCTTAGGCCCACACGCATGCTAGCGGTAATGACTTTGACTGAAGAACCTGGGCAGTTTTCGCGGGGTTTGATGCCAGAAAATTGTGTCCGCCATGCGCAATAGCGCAGCGCCTGTAGGTTTGGCCCGTTTAAGTACAGCGCTATTTGTATTGCTCAGCGTTGCGTCGATAGCGGCTATTTGGTCAATTTTGAGTCTTATTTCCGGTGGTTTCGGCGGTTATATGGCGCTGATCGTTGCCGTCTGTATTGTCTTAATGTTGCACAGCTTTGGCTATAAACCTAGTTTTAAGCGAGCATTAGCAGCGCTTGTTTTGATGAGCTTAAGCATTATTTATCAAGCTTATCTTTTTGCGGCGGGAACGATTGCGGGTGAGATGGGCTTTACCATTGGCGAAAGTGTGAAAATGATCGGGCCAGATTTGGCCTACGCGCTGATTCGAGCGCATCTGACTCAGATTGAACTGGTGTGCTACGGCTTAGCTTTAGTATTCGCATTTTCATTAGGTTGGCTGTTCGGGCGTAGTAAGCCTTAACTTAGCTGCACACCAAAGCTTGGCAAAACGCAAAAACGAATATACACAAAGAGGTTCTATGCTGGTCGGAATTGATTTAGGCACTACCCATTCCCTGATCGGGCAGTTTACTGACGCTGGGCCTAAGCTATTTGCCAATGCGCTCGGTGACTTTTTAACGCCATCGGTTGTCAGTGTAGACGCCACCGGCACGGTCTATGTCGGTGCGGCTGCGCGCGAGTGCCTGAGTACGGATCCCACGAATACCGTTGCCGCCTTTAAACGCACAATGGGCACCGCGCGTGAAGTGATACTTGGCGGCAAACGCTTTCGCCCAGAAGAATTATCCGCGCTCGTGTTGAAGAGCTTAATCAGCGATGCGGAGCTCAGCACCGGCGAAAAAGTGACCGAAGCCGTGATTAGCGTGCCCGCGTATTTTTCCGATGCTCAGCGCAAAGCCACCCGCAGCGCCGGGGAATTAGCAGGCATTAAAGTCGAGCGTTTAATCAATGAGCCGACGGCAGCGGCCCTTGCCTATGGCTTATCGGCGCGTAAAGACGGTTCTAGCTTTGTCGTTTTCGACTTAGGCGGCGGCACGTTTGACGTATCCATTTTGGAGATGTTTGATGGCGTCATGGAAGTACACGCCACCGCCGGCGATAACTACTTGGGCGGCGAGGACTTTCTAGAAGTGCTGGAGCGCGCTTGCTTGAGTGATTTAAAAATTGACCCGGCAAGCTTAAGTGCGTCTGCACGCGGCGTATTGCGGGCGCGTTTGGAGCGCGCCAAGGTGCAGCTTTCCGGCGCTAACGAAGTACGCGTAGACGTTGAAACGGGCGCTGCGGCGATGGCCTGGAGCATCACCGAAATGCGCTTCGCCGAACTATGCCAACCGCTGCTAGCAAGAATTCGCGCGCCGATTGAGCGCGCCATGCGCGATGCCAAATTGGCACCGGACGCGCTGGAAGAAATTATTTTAGTCGGAGGCGCTTCGCGTATGCCAATGGTGCCGCGTTTGGTGGCGCGCATGTTTGGGCGTTTGCCCCTGCGGCATATCAATCCAGATCAAGTGATTGCTTTGGGTGCAGCGGTGGTGGCAGGCATGAAGGCGCGGCATGAAAATTTTAAAGAAGTGGTGCTGACCGATGTCTGCCCCTACACCTTGGGTGTGGGTGTGAGTGAGTCGGACGCCCAAGGCCGCCAGATTGACGGCATTTTCTCACCGATTATTGAGCGCAACAGCACCGTGCCGGTCAGCAAGGTGCAAAGCTATAGCCCGATTGTGGATTTCCAAACCCAGCTTAATCTGAAAATTTTTCAGGGCGAATCACCGCGTGTGGTGAACAATGTCGCATTGGGCGAACTACAAGTGGCGCTGCCCAAGCTAAAAGCCAGCGAAAACTCGGTCGACGTGCGTTTTACCTATGATGTGAACGGCCTGTTGCAGGTTGAAGCGCTGGTAAAATCGAGCAACAAGCGCTATGAATTGGTGATTCAACAAAACCCTGGCTTATTGAGCGATACAGAAATTCGCGCGCGTTTGGCGGAGCTGTCGGCGCTAAAAGTACACCCACGCGAGGCGCAGGCAAACACCGCACTGATCGCGCGTGCCGAGCGTCTATACGCTGAGTTTTTGACCGAGCGCGAACTCATCAAGACGCATATGACCGGTTTTATGGCGAAACTAGAATCGCAAGATTTAGCGCTGATTAGCCGTGCGCGGGTAGAATTTCAGGCGTTTTTGGATTCGCTGGAGCAGGCGTTAAGTTGATCCGCTGCGGCAAATTACAGTTTTGCGTTAGTTAACGAACTAACTGCGATCTTAGCGACTCTCGTATGAAGTGCCGCCCTCGCAGCACCAACCCAACACCCTTTTTTAGAGGTTTGCTATGACCCGAATTGCTCATTTTGCGCCACCGCAGGCGTTGGCGGTACGTGTTGCAACGCTGCTGTTCGCCACCCTGCTGTTAGCTACGTCCGCGCTTGCCTCGCCCGATAAAGAGCTAAAGCGTGCCCGCACCGCCACAGCCGTGCTTAAAACGATACTGAACACGCCCGATGCACGCATTCCTGAGCAACTATTGCATGATGCCCAAGCGATTGCGGTGTTGCCGGATGTGGTGAAAGCAGGGTTGGTTTTTGGCGGGCGCCACGGGCGCGGTTTAGTAAGCGTGCGCGCACCCGATGGCACCTGGTCAAACCCCAGTTTTATTCGCCTCACCGGCGGCAGCGTCGGCTGGCAGGTCGGCGTGCAGTCTGCGGATATCGTTTTAGTATTTCGAACCGAACAAGGTGTGACCAATTTGGTCAACGGTAAATTTACCCTTGGGGCCGATGCTTCAGTCGCGGCCGGCCCTGTTGGGCGCCAAGCGCAAGCCAGTACGGATGAAGAGTTAAAAGCTGAGATCTTCAGCTATTCGCGCGCGCGCGGACTGTTCGCTGGTATTGCCATTGATGGCTCGGTTTTGTCCATTGACCACGGTGCCAATCGCGATGTTTACGGCCCGGCGATTACGCCGCGTATGTTGTTCGAGAATCGGCTCAATGCGCCTGCACCCGCAGAAATTGTCGGCTTTCGCGACCAACTTGAAGAGCAAACTTCAAACTAAGTGAGCGAAACCTAAGTCGCGTCAATTAAATGAATCCGATTGCGCTGCTCTAGCATCAACACCAGACTTGCAAAGACATCGAAATCGCGGGTTTCCATATCGCTAAACTCAACGCCAAACCGATCCCCGTGGACATGCGCGATCATGGCGCGTGCCAAGACGTGCGGCATGCCTTGTAAACTCAGTTCTACTTCAATCAGCGCACCCATTTTCAGTTTGCTTAGTTGCAATTCATTGGCATTGGCAATACCCAACAAAGCGCCATTGAGCGAAATATCAAAAATTGTGGATAAGAATTCCACAGTTTCTGAGCCGGGAAATCGCACAGCCACAGGGCCATGAATAGAAAAGCGGGGCGCTAAGCGGCGTTCAGATGTGGTCATGGCGTGATTATTCGTCATGCAGCCAAGAATGCAAATAGTTTCTAGCGTAAACCCGATTAAAAAATGCGACGCGCAAACCAGATTTGCTGATTAGACGCTGCAAACCGGTGCCGCTGCAAAGAGGTATTTAACAAAAGGCCGTTGCCCAACCAGCAGCGGCCCCGACTTCAGTGAACTATTTGCTTTCTAGTGGCGGAATACGCAGCATTTGCCCGGGGTAGATTTTGTCTGGATCGCTCAGCATTGGCTTGTTGGCTTCAAAAATAAGCGGGTATTTTGCCGAATTGCCATAAAATTCCTTAGCAATTTTACCGAGCGTGTCGCCTTTGACAACGGTATAGGTTTTTGACGTCCATGGCGCTTCTTTCGCCAACTGTTCTTTGGTTGGCAACGCTTCAGCAGGTGGTTTTGCGGCAGCGACGGGCGCGGCAACAGCTCCGGCAACCACAGGTGCTGCCACGACGGCTGGCTTAGCAGGAACCGGTGGCTGGCCTACCACAATGCGGTCTTCGACTTTGTCCACGCCTTCGACATTGCCCACCGCTAAAATTACCTTTTCCTTGGTTGGCTTGTCGTTAACCCAGCCCGAGACAACCATCGTTTCACCTTCCAACCAATAATACAGATGCTGAGTTGGCAGCCCGACAGAGCCTATGTGTTGAGCAATAACTGCGGAAAGATTGGGGATTTCTGACGGCTTTTTGCCACCAAACAGTTTTGCGCCTGCGGAGGCGATAAAGCTAAATAAACCCATGATCGTAGTGCTCCAAAAATAAAGAAACCGCGATTTTTCACGCGGACTGACACAATACAGAGTTTTTTGTTCAAACTCCGCTGCTATTGCAAACAAGCGCTGCGGCTTATGACGAACTTAACATCAGTGACTAAAACGGATTCCCGGCCCCAGCCGACCTCGGAAAGTGGCCCCTCACCTCGGCTCGTCATCTTAGCGTCCAGCTTAGGCACGGTCTTTGAGTGGTACGACTTTTTTATCTATGGCACTTTGGCAGCACTTTTGGGCGGCTTGTTTTTCCCCTCGGACAACCCAACCGCTGCCTTGTTATCGTCCCTAGTCGCATTTGGCGCTGGTTTTGGTGTGCGCCCGCTGGGTGCGGTGATCTTTGGCGTGTTGGGCGATAAAGTTGGGCGTAAATACACCTTTTTAGCGACATTGACCCTGATGGGGCTATCCACCGCCGCCATTGGTTTATTGCCAACCTACGCGCAGGCCGGCATCTGGGCACCGGTGCTGCTGGTCAGTTTGCGCTTGTTGCAGGGTTTGGCGCTGGGCGGTGAATATGGTGGTGCCGCGATCTATGTCGCCGAACATGCGCCTGTGGGTAAGCGCGGCCTTTATACCAGCTGGATTCAGGCTTCGGTGGTTGGCGGCTTCGTGCTGAGTGTGCTCGTAGTGCTGCTGTGCCGCATCAGCATGGACAAAGCTGCGTTCGAGTCCTGGGGCTGGCGCATCCCGTTTTTGCTTTCCATTGTGATGCTGGCGATCTCTTTATATGTGCGTTTAAAACTCTCCGAAAGCCCGGTGTTTCAGGCGCTGAAAGCTAAAGGCGAACTTGCACGTTCACCGCTGCGCGAAGCATTTGCAACGTGGCAGCAAACCCGCACTATTTTGGCGGCAATGATCGGCATTGCCGCTGGCTTTACCGTTATTTTTTACACCGCGCAATTTTCTACCTTGGCATTTTTAAAGCAAGTCGCGCTGCTTGATGACGTTACCGCGACGCTCGTCAACGGCGTTGCAGTGGTTTGTGCGATGCCATTTTTTATTCTTTTTGGCGCGCTGAGTGACCGCATTGGCCGTAAAAAAGTGATGTTGACGGGCTATGTGCTCACGCTGCTATTTATGTTTGCCTTGTTCAAACAGATTGGCGTCTCTTCCAATCCAGAGCTGAATGCTGCAATGACCAACGCGCCCGTGCGCATCGAAGGGCAAAACTGCGAGTTTGATGTATTCGCGAAAAAGCAAACCACGCCGTGCGCGCTGGCGCTGGCATTTTTGACTATGCGTGGCATCGCCTACACCAAAGAAAATGCCAGTACAGCCCCGGTGTTGCTGCATGTGGGTGGGCAAACGCTGGCCGGTTTTGATGCGCTGACCTATAGCAAAGCGTTGGCAGATGCCGGTTATCCAGAAGCCTCAAACCCAGCAAGCCGTAACTTAGTCATCACCGCGCTCTGCATTTTTACCCTGTGCGTGCTCTCCGCCATGACCTATGCGCCCGTTGCGGCATTTATGGTGGAGCTTTTCCCTGCGCGCGTGCGCTACACCAGCATGAGCGTGCCCTATCACATCGGCACCGGCTACTTTGGCGGCTTTCTGCCGTTCGTCAGTCAATATATGGTGGTGAAAAGCGGCGATCCATTTGCGGGGCTGTACTACACGCTCAGCGTCGTTGCACTAGCGCTGGTGATTTGTGCGTTATTTTTGCCGGAAACTTATAAGCGTGAAGTGCTTTAAGCGATCCAACATCAGTCAAAACCTCGATAAAAAAAGATTCTACGATGCCAGCGTGTGCAATCAGTCCAAAGAACAAGCAAGAGCAAGCCAAAAAGGTCGGGCAATGAAGCTCGCGCTGATTGTCGGGTGCAATTCAAAGGTCAGCTGCATTCAAAAGTCAGCTGACAACCAGACTGGCGTAGTGTTTCGAGTACGTCATTGCCTGCGCAACAATGTCAATCGGAAACCCTTTGCGGGCGAGCAGCTCGATCGCATTTCGCTTTGTACTCTTGCCTGATCGCAGTTGGTAGTCGAAATAACCATCGACATCAGGGTCTTCCTGAAAATAGTACAGCGCATAAATACGCGCTAGATCATCCTGAAGTTCTACATCATGCGTCGTCACCAGCACTTGCGCATACGCACTTAAGCACTCTAACACCGCGCGTGCTGCAGCCAAGCGCTCGACGGTATTAGTACCATTGAAAAGCTCATCAATTAGGAACACTTTGCACTCGTCCCGCTGCGCTCGTTCGATGAATAAGTGAATGGCTTCCAATTCGGCGAAATAGTGACTTTTCCCAGATTCCACTGAGTGCTCGCCACGAATCGAGGCCATCACGCTCGAATTCGGTAAGGTTGCTTTTGACGCTAGGCAAAAACCCAGGGTTCGACCAAAGATGATGTTGATGCCAATCATTTTGATGAACGTCGTCTTCCCGGCCATGTTGGATCCGGTGATCAGAGCCGAGCGTCCTTCTAAGTGAATCGAATTGCACACTGACCGCTTAATCAATGGATGCTGCCCCGCAACAATCTCCAACGCCGTCGCATCGGAAATTATGGGCTGACAATGCTCTGAAAGGCATTCGAGGTAGGAGGCAACTGTGATCGCCGCGTCGATTGAGCCGAGGCTTTCAAAGGTTGCTGCCAGCTCCGCTTTTACCCGCGCAAGCTGCTTGATCGTGCGCGAATAGGCCACCATATCCGCTAAAAACATTAGATTTAGCCACACGCTCAGATTAGCGGCCAATGGCCCTTGCGATTTAGCTATCCAGCCCAGCGCCTTATGCGCCTTGGCGCGTTGTGGTGCCTCGCGCAAAATTCTGAGCATTTGAGGCGGCAAGGGCGCGTCAGAGCGAATGGAAGCCAGTGCATCCGCAACACGCAACATCCAGTGGCATCTTTTCAGCATTTCGATGTTGCCATGCAACCGCAACGAAAATCGAAAAATCAAGATCAGGTTGACGCCTATCGTGGCGAGCCACAGCCAAACCGACAGTGAAAGCATATAAACGCTAACCAGCGTCGCTAGGCAGGCCAAACTCCACCAGGGCAACAGGCCGATGTATTTAGGCGCGCTGGGAGTTTCACTGAAAATGAAATCTGTGAGTTGAGCATTGGAATCGTCCTGCAAATTTGCCAGCCGCAGTTGGATTTCTTCCCGCAGTGATGGATCAATGCGCAGTGCTTCGCAACTTGCATAATACTCTGCGAGTTCACGCGGTGATTCGACGTAGCATCGAAGCCTGCAGAAAAGAAACTGGCTGCCCAGAGGCGTTTCCGTCGAATCCATCCCAGCAAATATTCTCGGAAACTCCAGGTCTGTCCAGGTCTTGTCATCCACTATTTGTCCGCCCTGCCGCCGGATCGAAGCGGCTTGAGCGGCGCAGGCGTTGCGCGTGAGGTCAAAATAACGGCTCGTCGAACTAGCGTCTTTCTCGCCTGGCGTGACCGGCCGCCCCCATTTCGCACGCAATCGCTTCAATCCACGTCGTCTTGGTGACACGGCATCAAGGAGTTTGTCGTAGTAATTTTTTAAGGTAGTTAATGTTGACATGGCTTATTTGCGCGTGCGAATCGAGTTGCTAGTATGCATCCGGCCCGGAAAATGGTTCGTTCATGGTTAAATGCAGTTAGCGCAGATTGCAGACCGAGCCAAAATTTACGCACAAAGCGGGGTGACCGCCTAGTCGAATCAGTGGCGTTACGCTACGGTTAGGTATGCCTGTAACCTTAACCCCCTATAAAAATCTTGTATTCGCCTTGCAGATATCCGCGATCGCGCTGTTGCTAAGTGCGTGCGCCAGTAAAAACGAGCGCAAGTTCGTGCCGCCGCCTGCCGCGAATAGCTCCGCTCCAAGCACTGAACTCAAACGCACCAACCGCGTGTTCACCACGATTAGCGGTATCGACGATCGAGCGATCCGCGTGAATGCTTTGAGTGCGATTGAGCTGCGTGGGCTTAAGCGCAAAGAAAGCGCGAGCGAGGCGCAAATCCGGCGGCTTTATAAACGCGCACCTAAGCAGATTGCGGTAGCGCTTGAGCCTTATGGCTACTACCAGCCAACGATTACGCCTACTCTAGGATTTGAAGACGGCAAGTTTCTCGCTAATTTTGCCGTGGATTTAGGCCCGCGCACCGTGCTTAAGTCGGTCAGTTTCAAGCTCAATGGCCCGGCCGAGCTTGATCTGACCGTGAATAAAGCCTGGAAAAAAATCGCGCTAAAGCCCGGCCAACCGCTGGATCACACCCGCTATGAAGCGGCCAAAAGTGAAGTGCAGCGCGTGCTTTTGCAGCGCGGCTATTTGGATGCGGAGTTGGTGGAGCATCGTGTGGACGTGTCGCGCACAAATGCCAGCGCGGAGGTGTTTCTGAGCTGGAACAGCGGTGTGCGCTATGCCTTTGGCGAAACCAAATTTACCGGCGGTCAATTTAGCCCGGAATTTTTGGCGCGCTATGTCAGCTACGAACCAGGCGATTTATATACCCAGACGCGTCTGTTGACTTTGCAACAGCGTTTAGTAGACGCGGATTATTTTTCCGTAGTCGAAATCTCGCCAGACACGGATGCGGCAAAAGACGGCCGCGTGCCGATTAGCGTTGAATTAGTGCCTGCGAAGCGTTCGATTTACACCTACGGCGTCAGTGTAGGCACAGATTCCGGTGCGGGTGTAAAAGGCAGCTTAGAGCGGCGCTGGGTGAATGGGCGCGGTCATAAATTTCGCAGCAGCGCAGAAATTAGCCAACGTCTAAAAACGCTGGTGGCGAACTACGAAGTGCCGATTGCGGATAAAAACCATACGACTTTTGACCTCAATTTGAGCTATCTGGATCAGGAAACCACCACCTCCCGCTCGAAATTAGCCAAAATCGGGCTGGCGCGCACTCGGGATTGGAAAGGCTGGGTGCAAACTTACGCGCTGCAGTGGCTAAGCGGTGATTTCGTGATTGGCGGTGAGTCTGGAACCAGCACCTTGCTGTACCCGGAAATGATTCTCTATAAACGTGAAGCGGATGATTTGGTCTATCCGCGTGAGGGCTATTCCGCCACCATCAATGCGCGTGCGGGCGCTGAAGGATTGTTATCAGACACCAGCTTCGCTAGCGCTAGCATCGACGCGCGCTACATCCACGCCCTGTCTGACAATCAGCGTATTTTGACGCGCGGTGCCTTAGGCGCGCTGTATGCAAAAGACTTTGCCGCGATGCCCCCCGAACTCAGGTTTTTCGCGGGTGGGGATCGCAGCATTCGTGGCTACAATTATCAGGAGCTCGGCCCTTTAAATACGGCCGGTAAAGTGCGCGGCGGCAAGTATTTGGCGGTGCTGTCGGGCGAATACGAATACGCCTTCAATGAAACCTGGGCGTTAGCGGGCTTTGCCGATGTCGGTAACGCTTTTGATGCGGGTAGCTCAGAGGTGGCAAAAACGCTCGGCACCGGCATTCGCTGGCGCTCGCCGGTAGGCATTGTGCGCATCGACTTTGCCTATGCGCTAGACGACGAGAAATCGCCGCTTAAGCTGCATTTGGTGATCGGGCCGGACTTATGAGCAGCACAGATATGGCCGCCAAAGGCTCTACCGCACCCGAACCCAAACGCAAGGTCGGGCCTTACAAACGCTGGCTCAAGCGCATTTTGCTGGCATTAGCGGTATTTTTACTGCTCACGCTGGTTTTTGCCGCTTGGGTATTCAATACCGAGGCCGGTGCGCGGTTTGCCTTTCGCTTTTTGCCCGCAGAGCTAACCGTGGCCGGTATTTCCGGCACTTTTGCCAGCTCAATCAAGGTCAATAAGCTCGCTTTTAAAGTGGCGGGTACGGAAATTACCCTGGTGAACGGCAAAATCACCTCGCGCTGGCGCCAGCTACTTTCAAACCAAATCGCGATTGACGAGCTGGAATTGGACGGCTTACGCGTGATTCTGACCGATGTGCCCGCTGCCACCAATCAAGCGAGTAAAAAATCCGGTAACCCTTTGCTGCTGTTGCGTAATTTAAAATTAAGTAACGTACACGTCGAGAAAAACGGTGTGCTGCTGACGCAAATCGATCAAGCCTCGGCGCGCACATTAAACCTGCGCGGTGAACGCTTTGAGTTCGAGGATCTGCGCATCAAGGAGCAACGCGCAACGCTGGCGGCAAGCGGCGCGTTGGATTTTTCGGGGAATACCTTGAGCGCGGTCAAGTTTGCGATCAATAACCGCGCACCTGCGATTGCGGCCAGCGGCACTTTGTCCGGCACGCCCAAAAAGCTCAGCTTTAACGTGGCCCTCGACGCCCCGAATGTGATGAAAGTGGACGGTGAATTGACCGATCTGCTCAGCCCAAACATGCGCTGGAACGCAACGGTGGTTGCCACCGACTTGGCGCTCGCCCAGTTTGGGGTTGCAGGACCCGTGCAAAGCGTCACTGCGGATTTGCACGCGAGCGGTGGTTTACGCTCCGTGACATTGAGCGGTGCGCTGGGTTTAGATCAAGACCAGTTTGCTGTTCGTGCTTTGGATGTTGCGCTGGATGACGCCAACATTCTGAAAATCAATGCCTTAGAGTTGGGTTTGCCCGGTGATGGTACTTTGTCAGCTGCGGGACTGTGGCCGCTTACCCCGGCCGCGACGAAGCCCAGCGCAGAGCTAAGTGCTGGCAAGCTCAAACTCAATTGGCGTAAATTTAGCCTACCTGCGCGCTTTGGCTGGCCCGCAGGGTTGTCGAGTACGCTGGGCAGCGTCGATATTTTAGGTAGCCTGGAGCACTTTCAGGCCGATATTGATTTAAGTCTGCAGCAGACGCAGCCCGCACTATCAGGAAAATTTCGAGGGAAAGTTTCACGCCTGCTCAGTCAGGGCGTGGATCAGTTTAGTTTTGCGCCGCTGCAGATTGAAAATTCCGAGGGCGGCACGCTGGCGGCAACGGGCGCGGTTTCTTTGCCCGTGAATGAACAAGGTGTGCATCAAAGCTCGGAGCTCAGTTGGACGCTTGATCTCAATGCAAACAAGCTCAACCCTGCGCTGTTTGTGAATGACTGGCCCGGTAGCATTGGTTTGCGCGCCCAGTCAGCGGGCAAACTGGTGGCCGGCAAGCCCCGCGCTGAGGTGCAAATTAGTGAACTCAGCGGCACTTTAAAAGCGCAAGCGTTAAGCGGTCAAGGCGCGCTAAAATTTAGTGACAGCTTCACCCCAACGGGCACGCTGGCGCTGCGTTGGGGCGTCAACGCAGTCGATTTTTCCGCGAATAAAACCGGCGACGTCCAGGCCAATATTGATATCGCAAATTTGGGCGCTTTATTGCCTGATGCGGCGGGCAGCGTGCAAGGTGGCGTGAGCTTGCGGCAAGCGAACGCTGCCAATAAAGCCACGACTTTTACGCTTGCAGGCGCTCTGTCTGCGCGTTTACTGCGTTTTAATGGCATCCGTGCGGAAACCCTGGAGGTCACCGCCGAAATTCCGTCCAATGTGAGCGCTCCGATTGCCCTCAAGCTTAATGCGGCAAACGTTGAACTTGCCGGGCAGCATATTAACTCAGCGAATTTATCCATTGCGGGCACACGTGCACAACATCGCATAAGTGCGGCGGTAGCAGCTGAGCTAGGCGCATTTGCGCTAGCCGCTCAAGGCGGGCTAATACCCAGCGGATCGGGAAGAAAAAATCAAACACCAACAACCGCTTGGCGTGGGCAGCTTGATGAGCTGACCCTGACGCCGGCCGTGAAGCCGGGTAAAACCGCACCGAGTTTGAAACTACAGGCACCCGTCAATTTGTACGCCTCATCCGACAGCATCGCACTGGATCGCGCCTGTTTTGAGGGTGCAGGCGTGGCGTTTTGCAGCCTGTTGGACTGGGCCAAATCAGGTAAATCGAAGGCTAATTTGGAACTTATCAAGCTTGATTTGGCGCAAGTGCAGCAGGCCTTTGATGGCGGTGTCGACAGCCTGAGCGTTCAGGGCGTGATCAGCGGACGGGTAAGCGCGGAACTACTGCACGGGGATTTAACCGCGTTGGATGCTGCGATCGCGCCGATTGCGGGTAGCGCATTGAAGCTCACGCTAGCGCGTCTTGATAGCGATGACGTGGAGCTAGAAATCAGCGATTTTGGCCTGACTGCGGCCAGTACGGCGGGCGCGCCGCCGGTGCTTAATTTACAAGTCAGGATTAAAGACGCTGGCAACATTCAAGCGAATAACTTGGTGTTGCGCGGCGGTGAGCTGGGCGGAACGTTGACGATTGAGCTGAACTCGTTAAAGGCTTTCAACGGCTTTTCAGAAAGTGTGGTAAATCCTGATGGTCAAGTTAAAGGCACATTGACGCTAGCGGGTAGCGCCGCTGCGCCTAATATTCGCGGGAAAATCAATCTAACTCAACTGGCGCTGGAGCTGCCGGGCTCTGGGTTAAAACTATCGGAAGGTGCTATTGAGATTAATTCCGACGGCGAGCGTTTGAACGTTGACGGCACCATTCGTTCCGGTGCGCCGGGCTTAAACTCGCCTAGTTTGAACGCGCCCGGCTTAAATGCAGCCAGCGACGGCGTGCTTAAGGTTTCCGGCTGGCTGGCACCCTTTGCTACCGCCAAGGCGGAGCTAAAAATACTCGGCAGCAAGGTGCTGGTGTCGGATACTCCTAGCGTGCGTGTCATTGCCTCGCCAGATTTGCTGGTGGTGCATAACGGCCGCCTAATAAAAGTCACGGGCGCGCTGGTTTTGCCCAGTGCGAATTTGCAGCTGGATCGCTTTGAATCCAACGTGACCCGCTCGGAAGACGTGGTGGTGACTGATGACGCCAAACAGGTGCCGGGTACGCCAATCCAGGCCGATGTCACCGTGACTTTAGGGGATGATGTCGCGCTAAAAGGGTTCGGTTTGAACGGCAAGCTTAGTGGCCGCCTGAAAATACGGGAGCGCGCCAACAAGCCTGCCACCGCACGCGGCGAAATTGAAGTGAAAGGCACCTACAAAGCCTATGGTCAGGATTTACTGATCGAGCGCGGCAAACTGCTGTTTTCCTCAGCACCCTTGGACGATCCGGGTTTAGACATTCGCGCGGTACGCAAAATCGACGCTATCCGGGCGGGCGTACAGGTGCGCGGCACCGCGCTGCGGCCTGAGCTGACGGTGTGGAGCGATCCAATTTTAGAGCAATCCGATATATTGAGCTACATTGTGCTTGGTCGCCCGCTTAGAGGCAGCGGCGCAGATAGCGCACTCGTTGGACAAGCGGCGAATTCGCTGGGCACTGCGGGCGGCAATTTATTGGCACGTGGTTTGGGCCAAAAGGTGGGCTTGGAGCTGGGTGTGGAAACCTTGAGTGATATTGGCGGCCCAGCGTTCACCGCAGGGAAATATCTGTCGCCTGCTTTATATGTCGGCTACGGCCAAGGTTTGTTCAACCCGCAAACGCTGTTTATCCTGCGCTACAAGATATTTGATCGCTATGAGTTGGAAGCGCTGAGCGGACGTGAGCAAAAAATTGGCGTCAATTATCGGCGTGAGCGTTAAGCCGTATTTTGTTGCGAAACCGATTCAGAGTTCATTTTAGGAGAATAAGTACCCATGACCTTAGCGCTGCAAGCGCATGTTGATATGAAGCGTGCTGCCAAGGCAGCACTGGCCCAATTGCGTGAAGGCAATCAAAGGTTCGTCGCCGGGGTGCAAAGCCCATATGCGCTGCGCGGACAAATGCGCCCGAATGCGCTGCCCGCCGCGCAAGAGCCCATCGCGATCATTTTAGGTTGCTCTGACTCACGCGTGCCGGCTGAGCTGGTTTTCGATCAAGGCTTAGGGGATCTTTTTGTGATTCGAGTGGCGGGCAATATTGTTGCGCCGTCTCAGGTCGGCAGCGTCGAATTTGCTGCGTCACGCTTCAATACCCGCTTGGTGGTGGTACTGGGCCATTCCCAGTGCGGTGCTATCGTTGCGACTTTGGAAGAACTACAAAAACCCAGCGCGCAGTCACGCAATATCCGCTCGATTGTAGATCGCATCCGGCCCTCGGTGCAGTCCTTGCTCGCCACTGAGCTGCGTCACGACCACGAAAATTTAGTGCGGCATGCTGTGCGCGCCAATATTCGCGCCTCCGCCAACCACTTGCGCCATGGCTCAGAAGTTTTGGAACAATTGATTCAAAACGAGGGGCTGATGGTCGTTGGCGCGGAATATTCGTTAGAAACCGGCGAAGTGGATTTTTTTGACGGCTCTTACCTTGCGTAAATTTTTAGTTTTAATGAAAGCCTTGTGAACAAGCGTTAATACACGTCATTGCTGCTGTTTGCATGAGTCAAACGAGTTCAGACTCAAGCGTCTGAAAACGAGGTTTAAAAGTGACGCTTGCCGAGCACACACAATTCTGGCGCAGCAAAGGCGTAATCGCCAAATTCTGGTGGGCCAAAATTTGGCAAAATTTAGGGCAGCCATTGCAAGGCATGCTGCAGCAGTTTTTAGTGGCGGTAACGTTTTTGCTGCTTGCACTTTTCAGCTTAAAACTGGGTGTGCCGACAATTTTGACCCGCCCTATTTGGCTTCCGGCAGCCCTGCTGGCGGCACTGGTGCTAGCGCGCGGGACTAAGGATCAGTGGGGATTGGTTTTAGGTGCCGCTTTCTTTGGTTTTTGGCGCTATTCCGATCAGGGACTTGCCGGAGCTGGTTCGATCGCATTCAATGCGCTCGCTATTTTTGCTCAGATCCATTTGGCGCATTTTTTACTCAAGGCAAGCTTAGGGCCTGAGGGCGGCGAGTTATGGCGTACCCGCGATCTAACGCTTGCAGCTCTCGTGCTGGGACCGATAATGATGAGCGTTAAACCGCTCGTCGTGTTTCCGTTTTTACTCAGTTTTGAGCTGATCCCGACCAGTAATTTGATAGATCGCGCCCTGGATTGGATCGTTGCTGACATGATGGCGGCATTTTTGGTGGCACCGATGATTTTGGTCGTCGTCGGGCAGCCACGCGCGTGGTGGCGATCCAGATGGCGCGCGCTGTTTTTAGGGCAAGGTGTGGTGGTGTTGGCCTTTATCGCGGCACTACAAATCGCGGCAAGCTTTGAAGGGGATCGCGTTCGCGCACTGGTGCATATCGAACTCAGCAATCGAATCGAGCGCTTACTCGGCAAGTTAGAACAATTGGAGGAGTATCGGGTGCCGCCCTTGGGTGGCTCGCGTGCGCTCGGGTTAGTGCCGCTCAGTGCTTCGGTAACGGAATCGGCGTCAGGCGCCGCAAATACCACTGCACCTCCACTCATTTATGCCGCACCTGTTGACCCATTGATACTCAAGCTTGATCGAGTTCCCGGCTGGGCGCTTGATCTGGGCCGCTGGTCAGGCGAAGAGCAGGCATTATTCGCGGCTAAACAATGGCGATTTATATTTGCCAAGAAGCCAATCACTTCGAAGGGCGAGAATGAACTGATCGTCAAGCAATCCTTAATCCTAGCAAATGTTCGGTTTCGCTCCGCACTCGTGCTGTCGCCTTTGGCCGTGCGCGCAATCGTGTCGAAAACGCTGTGGTGGTTCCAAGTGGCTTTTTCAATCGCGGCGATCCTGGCGACGCTAACCACTGTGCGCAGCAGTGCGCGCCGACGCTTACTGGAGCAACGCGTGGCGCAGCGCACAGAGTCATTGCGGGATGCAACCCACGAACTTGCCTTGTTTAAGGCCCTAGCCGATCAAGCGACCGATCCCATTATTGTGGCGCAACCGCGAGCATCCGCTTCGGGTTTGCCAATGTTGCGCTATGTCAACCCGGCATTTACCCAAGCAACGCAATATGAATTAAATGAATTAGCCGATTTAAGTTTGCTGCGCGGGCGCGGTGAGGACGCCCACAAAATCGAGCATTTGATGCAGTCGCTGGCGCGCGGCGAAAGTACTACCGCTGAGTTTTATCACTATCGCAAGGATGGTTCGCGTTACTTAGCCCACCTCAACGCCTTCCCAATTTTCTCCGAAGCGGGTGCCATTACGCATTGGGCTGGGCTGTATCGCGACATTACTGAAGAGCGGGCGCGCGAAGATCGGGCGCGGGCGAATGAACGCTTTAGCCAAGAGCGCGAGCGGCACGAGCAAATTGGCCGCATGGCTGGTGGCGTTGCGCATGACTTTAATAATCTGCTGACCGCAGTCCAAGGCGGTGTGGAGCTGATTCGCCTGGAATCAGGCGAACATGTCGCGCCAGATTTACTGGAAAATATTGAGCAAGCGGTGCGCACGGGTGCGGAATTGACGCATCAGCTTTTGGCGTTTTCTGGTAACGGTCAGGGCCGCATCGAAGTGTTGGAGCTGGGCGCACGCGTGCGCGCGGTGCATAAAATGTTGAAAATGGCGATCCCAACCACCACGCTGTTGACCGTCAAAATTGCGCATGGCCTACATCATGTCAAGTTAGACCCAGCTTGGCTGACCCAAATATTGGTCAATTTAGTGATCAACGGTGCGCAAGCCCTACAGGGCAAAGCCGGTACCGTACGCGTAGAAATTATGGCTGCCAGCGATTCCACGCCGCCTGCACCGCCCGGGCAAAACAGTATGCAGTCACCCGCCCTGCCCGGCATTGTTTCTACGCATGCGCTGGCGGGGCCGCATGTTTGCCTTAGTGTCAGTGATAGCGGTTGTGGAATTGCACCGGAGCTGGTGCAAAAGATATTCGAGCCGTTTTACACCACCAAATCCGAAGGTACAGGTCTAGGCCTAGCGGCGGTGGCAGGGGTGGTGCGGGAATCCGGCGGCTGGTTAACGGTGCGCTCGCAAATGGAGCGCCCAAACAACGGGGCCGGTCAGCAACCAAGCAATGTGGGTACGGAGTTTTGCGTCTATTTACCCGCCCACGATCCCGACGCCGAGCTGATAGAGAGCCAAAATAGTGCGCACCTTGCCACCCCCATTGCTGCACCGCCCTTGTTCGAGGCACAGGCATCGCGCAGCGTTTTAGTGGTCGACGATGAACCCGGTGTGCGTGCCTATTTGGCAACGGTCTTGCGTGGCTTTGGCTGGTCAGTCACCACGGCAAATAATGGCCTAGAAGCGCAAGCTCACCTCAAGCAAAGCGATTACCACTTGATGATTACCGACTTGACCATGCCAGAAATGGGCGGATTTGCCCTGATAGATTGGCTGACCCAGCAAGCGCAATGCCCGCCCATTGTGATTATGAGCGGCTACTCGCAAGATCGTGAGCTATTGATGCAGCGCCACGCCCAGCGTGTCAGTGCTTGGCTGGATAAACCCTTTACCGTGCATGCGTTGCGGGCGGCGACTGAATCGGTGCTGGGTGAGTAGCAAGCCCCGGAACCGGCGGCGAATCGCGCGCAAGCGGTGCTGACGCGCCACCTTGAGGCTACTCCGCCAACCGCAACGCCGCCGAATACGGCGGGATCTCACGCCTTACCCCGGCGGCAACTTGTTTTTGCACATCGACCCACCAGCGCGGGGTGAATACGTCGCTGTGGGCGTCCATCAGGCCTTTGTGCATGGCGGGCGTTAGGCCTAAAAAGCGCGGGAATTCTTCGGGGAATAAATCGTTGGGTGCGACATAAATTTCGCGGCTTTCGTCGTCGTCGCTTAATGTGGGCAGCTCGCGGAAACGGCACTCCGTGACAAAACACAGTTCGTCGTAATCATAGAAAATAACGCGTCCGCCTTTGGTGACGCCGAAATTTTTCAGCAGTAAATCGCCTGCGAACACATTGCTGTAGGCCAAGTCTTTCAGCGCTTGGCCGTAGTCCACCATCGCGGCAACGGCGAGCTCTTCCGGGACTTCTTTGACGTATAGATTTAACGGGCGAATGCGGCGCTCTATATATAAGTGTGTCAAAACCACATAGTCGCCTTCCACAATCACGCTTGCGCCGCAGCTGTCGATCAGCTCTTGCAGCGCTTCCGGCGCAAATCGCGCGCGTGGGAATTTTAGGTAGCGAAATTCTTGTGCGTCAACCAAACGCCCAGCGCGGTCGTGCTTGAACACCAGCTGATATTTTTCCAGCACGTCCTGGCGTACGATATTTTTTGGCGGCGCAAATTTGTCGCGAATGACTTTGAACACCAGCGGGTAGCTGGGCAGCGTGAATACCGCCATCACCATGCCTTTTTCGCCATCGGCTAATTTGAAGCGGTCATCGCGCGCTTCCAAATGCCGGAAAAAGTGGCGGAAGCGTTCGGTTTTACCTTGTTTTGCCCGGCCAAGCACGGTGTAAAGCTCGTCAATTGGTTTGCGCGGCAGTAGCGTGCGCAAAAACACCACCGCGTCGCCCACTGTTTCTAAATCGGCCTGGAAATAGCTGCGCGTGTAGCCAAAAAGGGCTGCTACATCATCACGTTGAGTCAGCACCGCATCGGCGCGAATGCCGCCGCTGCGGCCCTGATCGGCGTTTTTAAGATCGTCCGCTTCTTCATTTTTCAGCGCGATGGCAATCGGGGAAAATTGCGCCTCGCCGAACACGCGGCCGACCAAATAGGCGCGGCGTTCGCGGTAAAACACCGTGGTGAGCAGCTCCACCGCGCGCACCGGCTGTTCGCCCCAGTGCGCCAATTGCGCGGCAACCGCAAGCGCAATGCGGGTGGCGCAGCGTTCCGGGTCCCAATACGCGACCGCAAAACCGGCGTCGTCAAGGATGCTGCGAAACAAGGTGCGCAAGGACGCACTGGCGGTATAGCTCAAGCGCGCGACTGGCCGGGTAATGCGATCACTCGGTTCAATATCAAGCGCCACAAATTCCACGCCGGAATCGACACCGCGCGTTTTAAAAAACCGCCGCGTCAAGGTATTAAAAAAGGTTTTGTACAGCTCTTGATCCAAATCTGGCGCGATTAGGGCACTGTAATGGCCTTTGATCGCGGCCCAGGTGGTTTTATCGGTCACGAAATTCGCTAGCGCGCTGCGTAATTGCGTGCTGGTTTCTTCGATGACGATGTCATACAGGCCAATGCGCTCCACCGCATCGGCGCGCGATTCGCTCCATTCGCACAGTTCAAAGCGCGATTTTGCCCGCTGCGTGACAAGTCTAAAACGCGCGTTGTAGTTGGCAAAACCGGCGCGAATTAAACCTGCGGCGGCAAGTGCGTCGGCGGTGTGGGTTGCGGGCGCTGTGGGACTCGGAACGCTTAAATTTGTTTCTAGCATTGCTTAACCTCGCTCGACGACCAAAATCGTCAAATCATCGCTAGAACGCTCTTCCCCGGAAAAGCTAAACACCGCTTCGCGCAGCGCAATCGCCAAGTTTTGCGCGCCCGGCGTGCGCGCGATTACTTCATTGCGCCGCTCCGTGCCGAATAGCTCCAGTTTGCGGCCTTTTGCGGCCTTGTCCAGGCGCTCCGCTTCATCCAGGCCGTCGCTGCTCAAAATCAGGGCATCGCCAACCGCTAACATGACGCGCTGTTCTTTGGTGTCCAATACTTTCGAGGCACCCAGTGGCGCGCCGGGGTCAAAGCCTAGCTCTAACACTTTGCCGGCTTTGGTGCGAATGACCGGCGCACTGTGACCGGCGAGCGCCACGCGACAAGCGCCTTTGTCGGCGTTGATGAAAACTGCCGCCATCGTGGCAAATACGCCAGGCTCCAGGGAATCACTGAGGGCGGCGTTGATGCGCGATAAAAACACCGCTGGCCCAGAGCATTGGCCGATTAATTCGCGGCTTAAGGCCATGATTTGCGCCATCACAATACTGGCGGAGGCACCTTTGCCAGAGACATCGCCCAATAAAAACGCGTATTCCTTCTTGGGCAACGCCTCGATGTCATAAAAATCCCCGCCGATGACGTAGTGCGGAATGTATTGCACCGCGATTTTAAGGCCATCGGCATTATCCGGCGCTGGGCGCAACAGTCGGCGCTGGATGCGTTGACCCAACTTGAGATCATCGTTAGTAATCATCAAGCGCGCGTCTTCGGGCGCACGATCTAACAGCGGCCCGAGCACGCGTGCGCCAACGCGCAAGGTGTCGGCGATTTCACCGGTGAAAAACGCCATATTGGATTCCAAATACACCGCACCCCCGGGAAATACCGCGCTATCTACCGGCAAGCACACCACATAGGCGGGCAAATTGCCCTGGATATTGAGCTGTGCGTTCAAACCGGCCAACGCTGGCCCGTCCAAAATAAGTGCGCCGCTGGTATGAATGCCCAAAGCGCCTGCGATTGCGCCATAGAACTCACCCGGCAGCACGCGACCATCGGTAATGCCGCCAATTAGCTTGCCACAAGGGTCCAACAGCGCCGCTTGACTTAGGCTAGGCAGCATCGCGAGGAAAATATTGCTGACGTGCTGCGCGCGTTCGGCAAGTGGGCGCGGCTTGGTCAGAATTTCTAACAAACCGGCTAGCAAATCTTCTACCCGTTCTAAGGGAACTTGCGTGGACAGGCCTTTGGCTTCGTCTAAATCCCGTATAGAAGAGGTCACCATCGACGGGCTGAGTTTTCCTCCCGCCCTATTAGGTAGAGGTGCGATGGCAGTGGGCGCATTTTTATTGAAATAGAGGGCGTTGACTTTGCCTAATTCGACCGCATCGCCTTCGCGCAGTGTCTGCGGCCCGGTGATTTTCACGCCATTAACGCGCGTGCCATTTGCCGAGCCCATATCGATTAGCACCATCTGCGCACCACTTTGCACCAGTTGCGCGTGTTGGCGCGACACGGTTGGGTGTTCGATTTGGAAGGTGACGCCAGCTTCCCGGCCTATCAAGCCACCAGCAGCGACGTCAATGTCGAAAATGCCGCGTCCGGGTAAATCTAATATACGAAGTTGTGGCATGGAGGGCTTATGCGCCTTACTCTATGGGTTCAATCGGTGAGTGTAAGGGTAGCAATATGACTGTCGCATTTTATTGTGTGTTGATCGCGGCGTTTTTGCCCATTTTGTTCACGGGCGTGGCGAAATTTTCTGGCAAAGGTTTTAACAACAACAGCGTGCGCGACTTTCAAGCTACGTTGACCGGCATGCGCCAACGTGCCCATTGGGCGCACCTGAATTCTTTTGAGGCATTCCCACCTTTTGCCGCAGCGGTGGTGATCGCGCATTTGGCGCATGGCGCGAACCAAACGGTCAATCTATTGGCGATCGCGTTTATCGTGCTGCGTTTGGTTTATGGCGCACTCTATATTGCCGACCAAGCCAGCCTTCGTTCGGTGGTTTGGCTGGCTGCGGTGGGTTGTTGGGTTGCGATGTATTTTGTCTAAGGTTGAAAATGTTTAACTCGGTGCACTTGTTGAATACGCAATTACTGTTGGTTTGCGCCGCGCTGGCGAGCATGTCGCCCGCTTTTGCGGCGGCAAAGCCTGAAAGCACGGTGCTGCAAGGCAAGCTGGATGCGGTTTTGCTGGATGCCAAGAAAATGAGCGCCGCAAATCGCGCGCAGATCAAGGCCAATAAGTCCGGCTGGTGGTTAGGGCTGGATACGCAAATATTAGTCGCGGCCACGCCCAGAACGATTCGGATCTTAAGCAAGCGCTTTCCCGTGCTGGAGCGCTTTTATGACGTTACGCCAGCATCGTTTTCCTTGCAGTCAATGGCGTGCGACGAGCGCGATGCCAAGCTGCATTTGCCGGCAATTGCCAAAGTTGGGCGCGGCAACTTGGTGCGTACGCCGATCAATTTCTCTGGGTTTCAAAATGTTAGCGGGCTAACAGCGATCACGCCGGGCTTAGAAGTGCTGGGCTCAGGGCAAAATGCACGCAGTAAAACGCTCGATCCGGCGTATCAGCCCTTGATTGCGCGTATTCGTCCAAGCCGCTGGTTTAATGATTTGAGCACGCTGGCAAGCTGGAAGCGCAACAGTTACAGCCCGGAAATTGATCTGGCACGGGATTGGCTAGCGGGCGAATTCGGTGCGCTGGGTTTGACCGTGACGACGCCTAGCTTTAATGTGCCGGGTGCTACGACCGTGCAGATTGAGAATGTCGTCGCAACCTTGACCGGCACGACTTTTCCGGATGAATGGATACTGGTCGGCGCGCACTACGATTCCAGAAATATATCTGTCAGCAATATCAGCAACCCGTCTCCGGGCGCGGAAGACAATGCTTCCGGCTGTGCAGCGGTGTTGGAAATGGCGCGCGTGCTGGCGGATTTGAAGCCCAAGCGCACCCTTAAATTCATGTGTTTTGGCGGCGAAGAACAAAATCTGTATGGCAGCGAAGCCTATGCGGCGAGTTTAGTCAGCAGCGGTGAACTCAGTAAAATCAAGCTTGCAATCATCATGGATATGATTGGCTACTCCAGCACGCCTGCGTTGGATGTGCTGCTGGAAACCTCCAGCGCGCTTGCTGCGGTGCTGCCGCAGTTTCAACAGGCGGCCGCCGATTATTCCCCAAACATGACGGTAAGCACCAGCTTGGCACCGTTTGGTTCCGATCACATGCCTTTCATTAATCGCGGGGTGCCCACTTTGCTTTTGATCGAAAACGAGTGGGACACCTACCCGCACTATCACAAAGCCACCGACATACCCGCAAATGTGACCAATGCTTTGCTTGAAGGGCCAGCGATTATGCGCATGCAGCTAGCCGTGATTGCCGCACGCGCTGAGGTGGAATTGCCGCTGACCGCAGATGGCTTTGAGTAAGGGGTTTTTGAATCAATGCAAAGTTTGACGCGACTTTGCCGACGCATGACGCTAGCATTCCAGGCATGAGCACACCTAAGAAACTCTATAAAGTCATTTTTTTGAATCACGGCAAAGTCTATGAGATTTATGCCAAGCGCATCGCCGCGAGTGATTTGTACGGATTTACCTACGTTGCGGAGCTTAGTTTTTCAAGCGGGGACGGCTTATTAGTCGATCCAACCGAGGAAAAACTGAAAGAAGAGTTCGCTGGCACGCAAGCGCTGCATTTGCCGATGCACAGCATTGTTCGCGTTGAAGAAGTGCTTGAGCGCGGTGTCGCAAAAATTCGGGATCAGCTGACAGGCGAGAAAATTATGCCTTTCCCCGGCTCCATGCGCGCCCCAGGCAAACCGCCCAGCGATTCCGGTAGCTAACCCTTGGAGCCGTGGCTGTTAGACGGAGCCTTGGTTGCTGCGGGCTTTTTTGCCGGTTTAGTTGACGCGATGGTCGGCGGCGGCGGGCTGATTCAGGTGCCCGCGCTGGTTGCACTATTTCCCATCGCCGCACCGGCTAGCATTATGGGCACGAGTAAGTTTGCCGGCGTTTTTGGCACGGCGGCGGCGTTTTTTCAATATGCACGGCGGATCGAGCTGCCAAAACGCGCTTTGTTGATCGCAAGCTTGACCGCTGGCATGGGCGCTATGACGGGCGCTTGGCTGTTGACGAAAATTAGTCGGGAACAATTTGATCTACTGCTGCCAATTTTGTTAACCGGGATTTTCATCTACACCCTAGTGCGCAAAGATTTGGGGCAAACGCATGTGCCACGGCTTCATGGCGGAAAATTAGACGTCGCGAGTGTTGCAACCGGGGCCACGTTGGGGCTGTATGACGGCTTTTTCGGCCCTGGCACCGGCAGTTTCCTGGTTTTTATTTACGTGCGCGTGTTTGGTTTTGACTTTGTCCACGCATCCGCTATGGCGAAAGGCGTGAATGTGGCCTGCAATGCCTTCGCACTGGTGTTTTTCATCGCGCTCGGGCATTTGCTTTGGCCAAACGCCGTTTGGCTAGCGGCGGCAAATTTAGCGGGTGGCATTATTGGCTCGCATTTAGCGCTGCGCTACGGCAGCGTCTGGATGCGCCGGGTGTTTATGGTCGTGGTCGCGGCGCTGATTTTGAATATGTTGCGGAAGTATTTTAGTGTGGAGTGAAGCCTGGAGCAGGGTCACCGGTACACCTCACGTCGGTTGCCAATCTTTACCACGAGCACACGCAAAGCCCTATCCTCTATACTGGTAATGATTCGGTAGTCACCCACGCGGTACTTCCAGAAGTCGCCCAGTTTAGAACCCTTGAGCGCTTCACCAATGCTCCTTGGGTCGTCTAGTTGGGCTACACGGGTGTGTAAAAAAGCTAGGATACGGCGTGCTAGTTGGGGGTCAAGTTGGGCAAGATGTTTTTGCGCCAAGCCGGACAGTTCAACTTTCCATGCCATAACGCTGCATGACCTCGCTCAGTGGTGCAGGTATGGATGTGCCTGCGCGAATGGCTTCCAGCTCACGCTCAGCTAAATACAAATCTTCGAGGTCGTCGATGTGTTCACGGATTGCCTCAAGCATGTAGTAGGTTTTACTGCGCCCTGTAAGTTCAACCAAACTTTCAAGCCGTTTTGAAACATCCTCTGGCAAGCGAAGCGATACTGCAGCAGCCATTATTTATTCTCAAATTAGCATGTAATACAAGTATCGCACAAACTTTGAGTCAAGCGCGGCATGCGGGAATGACGATTTTAGGCCGCTTTCGCAAACTCGCTAATTTCTTTCAGCGCCTGCGCCATGCGTAATTTGATATCGATAACGATTTCAGCGGCCTGCGCGCCGCCCTCCATCGTTGCCTCGTTGCCCGGCATGGCAGCTTCCAGCAAGACCTCAGCCTGGGCATCGGTGACGAATTGCTCCAAGTAAACATAGCCGCGAATCAAGGCTTCCCGCAGTACAGGCTGGCCCGCGCCTAAATGTGAAAGTGCCGACTTCGTCGCTTCACGAATTGCGGTCTTAGAATGCGGTAGGAACAACTCGGCGAAACCTAAATTTCCCGGTTCAATATTCGCCAGCATTTTCGAGTAGTCATTTAGTACTTTAGTAGCGAGCGCAAGCATGCAACGGGCTTTCCTAGTGGTTTGTTTGCGTGCTGCAAACAAGGTTCTTTAAATATTTTAAGTCTCGCCATAAGGCGACACGGCAAACAAGTGGTGCTATGTACAGTATTAAATTAGTTTTAGGCAATAGCACTCAAGCGACGCAGCCAGTGCCAATGCTGTCGCCCTGTATTGGCGTTTGTGAACTGAATGCAGCCAATGTGTGTACCGGCTGCCACCGCAGCCTGAATGAAATTGGCGCTTGGAGCAGCATGACCGACGCGGCCCGCAGCGAAATTATGGCGCGGCTTGACCTTCGCGCGGCGGATTAGGCGGCAATGACTTTTAGCGAAGAGGCATTTACGGCGGCACTTTTGCCGGAGCCGCCCAGCGGCATGGGCTGGAATTTTAACGATTGGAGTGATGTTTTAGACGCCAGCAAACTGCGCGAAGCGGCAGTACTGATTGGCCTGATTCCACGCGAAACCGGCTGGCATGTGCTGTTGACACGGCGCACCGAACATATGACGAGCCACGCCGGGCAGGTCGCTTTTCCGGGTGGGCGCGTCGATGCAGGCGATCAGGGCCATATTGCCGCCGCGCTGCGCGAAACCGCAGAGGAAGTCGGGATCGCCAGTTCCCAGATCCGCCCAATTGGCTTTTTAGAGCGGTTCGCGACGATTTCGAACTTTATCGTGACGCCCGTGGTTGGGATTTTGAGCGTCGATATCCGCCCAAAGCCGCAGCAATCTGAAGTTGCCGCTATTTTTGAAGCACCATTCGAGCTGTTTTTAGATCCCCTCCAGCGCCGCA
>JAYUUS010000196.1:0-10375 GCA_043754435.1 Rhodanobacteraceae bacterium | reverse complement strand
AAGCTGAAACGCTTTGCATCACCAAGCTTGCGTCTACATGCTTCGAATCTCAGCACGAACGGGTTTCTTTCAGCGCTATGCCGCTAATCAAGTCCATTTATTGTGTAAAAGCGCGCCCTACACCCAACAATCTCTGCGGAATCATTTTAATGCGATTGAGCAACGCCGCAGAAAGCCAGCTCGGCAATATCGTCGGTTTGGTTTCGACTACGACATATCGGCGCAGTGCCTGTGGGTTGCTCTTGAGCCGCCAGTAGTGCGCAATCGCGCTTTCTACACTTAACCTACATGTGCCCATACGCACCGGTTTAAGCAGCATTCGATACACTTGGCCTTCATTGATTAAATCAATCGCCACCTGCGCATTTGCGCGTTCAGTAATCACCACGGTTGGGATTTGCGGATGATATTTTTTCAATAGTTTAATCAGCTGGGTCCAATCACCCGCAGCGGTTTCAGCTTCAGAAATGATGACGCCAGTTTCATGCTGCTCAAGCACCTGCAGGGCGCGCTCAGCGGTTGAGGCAAAACGTACTTGATAATGCCCTCCTAAAATTTCCCGTAAGCGGTTTTGCGTATCGGGATCATCTTCAATCACCAACACGCCCGCCGTTTGCCGCGCTTGATCTTTTTCCTTTTCTGAGATGGGTACGGCCGCTAGTAACGGCACATCACGTGCAATAGCCGCAGCCTGCAGCACGGTTTTACGCAGCTCCTCGTTGTCCCAGGGCTTATTGATAAAGCGAAATACTTCGCTTTCATTCACCGAGGCAAGCACTGCACTCAAGTCTGAGTAGCCGGTCAGCAGGATTCGCATCGCGCGCGGATGCACCATTTTGATTTCGCGCAAGACTTCAACGCCTAGCATTTGCGGCATGCGTTGATCGCACACAATCACATCGATGTCTTTCTCTTTCGCCCAACGGATCGCTAGCTTTGGCTCGCTCGTGACATGGACATCATGTTCCCGAAACAGCGCGCGCAGGGCGCGTAGAATCCGCGCCTCATCGTCAATACATAAAATACGAATCCGCCCGGTATTACTTTGCTCTTTAGTGCTGTGCTCATCACTCATGGCTGGCCTCACTCATGCCTTGACCTAAGCCATGACTTTTCAACGCAGCGAAATCCACCGGCAAACTCACCACAAAACTGGTTCCGTGCCCCAGCGCTGAACTGACTGCAATACTGCCGCCATATGCGGTCAATATTTTATGCACGATTGATAAACCCAGCCCCGTGCCTTCACCTACCGGCTTGGTGGTAAAAAACGGGTCGAAAATTTTAGGCAATATATCCGCCGGTATGCCGCTACCGGTATCGGTAAATTCCACCTCAACCTTATCGCCGCTGCGTCTAGACGTTACGGTTAGCGTTCCGCGTTCTGCCATGGATTGCGCGGCATTGGTAATTAAGTTCAAAAAAACTTGGTTAATTTGCGAGGGCACCACGCGAACTAGAGGTACTGCGGCAAGGTGGCGAATCACCTCGATACGATCACGCATTTGGTGATTGGCAATGGTCAACGCACTGTCAATGCCTTCATTGACATTCCACAAATCTTCGCCGTCGCGATCCACTCGCGCAAAGCCTTTCAAGTTTTTGACCAGTTTGGAGATTTGATCCACACCTTCAAGCGCATCGGTCAATAATTCTTTGCTTTCGCTCAAGCGCACATCATTTGCCAAAGCGGCCCGCATTTTCAACAACGCGCCAGGTAGCACGGCCTGCATTTTAGGATCAGCGGGATTGAGCGTGGCAAAACGTGCCAATGCAGCGCACACCTTATCCAACACCAGTTTGTGTTCATCAATAAGCTCGGTCACAACCTGGGCATTACTCCGCAAAAAACCCAGCGGCGTGTTGATTTCATGGGTTACACCCGCAACCATTTGCCCGAGCGAAGCAAGTTTGGTGGTGTGCATCACTTGCGACTGCGAAGCCTGAAGTTTTTTCAACTCTTCGTCTGCTGCAAGCGCGCCCGTCTCAAAACGTTTCAAACGCAAAAACAGCCACGAAGCTACCGCTGCGGCACAAGCAAAGAGCAAAAAGCCAAGCCATTCCATCGCGTATGCGTCAACTAAAGTGGGAAGCTGAACTGTCGCAGAGTTCACGCGCGCTGACAATTGCCCGTTACATAAGGATTGCCAATAACTATGCACTAGCCCGCACAACGACCATCAACAAGCAAAAAAATTTCAAAATTCTAAAATTATTGGCAGCCGCAAAGCGTTGTATCAAAACCTTTTCCTACTCCTTTTTATGCAGAGTGCGCAAGACTGAACAGCGGCGCAAAAGGGGCGTATTCTACGTGCCGCATTCGTACATTCTTTTTAGTACATTATTTTTTAAGGCCGATCTGCTATGTCTGAAACACCCGCGCCAAATCAACCTCTGGCGCATATTGAGCAAAGTCATGCTGGACACAACCACGCTGCGCACAGTCACGGAAAACTAATGCCATTGGTTGTCGGTGCAGTCGGCGTCGTCTTTGGCGATATTGGCACCAGCCCACTTTACGCGATCAAGGAATGTTTTAACGGCGAGCACGGCTTAGCGCTGAATCCGCGCAATGTTTTCGGTGTGCTTTCCCTGATGTTTTGGGCATTGACGATTGTGGTATCGCTCAAATACGTCACTTTTATTTTGCGCGCGGACAGCAAAGGCGAAGGTGGCACGCTGTCGTTGATGGCGTTGGGACTGCAAAAATTAAGCAATGTGCGCAATCGCTACATCGCCATTATGGTGGGCATGGTCGGGGCCGCATTATTTTTTGGCGATGGTGTGATCACGCCGGCGATGACCCTCATGTCCGCAGTAGACGGCATGGCGGTGTATAACCCGAAATTCGCCAGCTACATCGTGCCCATTTCGGTAGCGATCGCGTTTGTATTATTTTTCTTCCAGAGCTATGGGACGGCTAAGGTCGGCGCATTTTTTGGGCCAATCATGACGCTTTGGTTCATTACGCTCGCGGTTTTAGGAATTATCAATATTTTATCTGCTCCAGAGATCTTGGCTGCGTTTTCGCCGCACCATGCCTTACTTTTTGTACTTCACAGCCCAGGACACGCGTTTATGGTGCTGGGTGCAGTATTTTTGGTGATGACCGGTGGCGAAGCGCTTTACGCCGACATCGGCCATTTTGGTGTGAAGCCGATTCGGTTTGGCTGGTTTGGATTTGTCATGCCCACCATTTTGATCAACTACCTAGGCCAGGGCGCGCTCTTGCTGACTCACGGCGACAACCCAATCGTGCGTTCCAACCCGTTTTTTCACATGGTGCCTGAAACGATGTTGCTGCCGTTGGTGATTTTGGCCACGGTAGCCGCCGTGATTGCCTCGCAGGCGGTCATCACCGGCGTGTTTTCCGTGACCAGGCAAGCCATCCAGCTCGGTTTTCTGCCCCGTATGGAGATTGTGCACACCAGTGAGACCGCTATGGGTCAAATTTATGTACCGGCCGTCAATTGGATGCTGATGCTGTGTGTTTTTGGGCTAATTTTGTCGTTTAAAAGTTCCAGCGCGATTGCAGCGGCCTATGGTGTAGCCGTTTCGCTGACAATGGTGTTGGAGTTAGGACTGCTGTTTATCGTGGCTAAACGAGTCTGGAACTGGGGGCCGTTGGGGATGAGCATGCTGGTGTTTTTCATGCTGATCGATCTAACCTTTTTCAGCTCCAATGCGATCAAAATTCCGCAGGGCGGCTGGTTCCCGCTGGTCATGGCGGGCGGGCTAGTGCTGATTATGAGCACTTGGCGGCGGGGGCGACAACTAATTGCCGACGCGCTTCAAAACCAAAGCATGCCGCTGGATGTGTTCATGATGGCAACAGAGGGTGTGCCGCGCGTTGATGGCACCGCGATTTTTTTGACACGCACACCCGAGGGCATTCCGCACACGCTGTTGCACAACTTAAAACATAATAAGATTCTGCATAAACGGGTGGTCATGCTCAGCTTAGTGGTCGAAGATGTCGCCCATGTGCCGGATGAGGATAGGCTTGAAGTGGTCGTATTCGGCCAAGGTTTTTATCGCGTGGTGGCGAAATTTGGCTTCGTCGAGGACACCGAAGTGCCGCATGTGCTAGAACTTTGTAAAGCACACGGGCTGGATTTTGAAATGATGGACACCACTTTCTTTCTCGGCCGGGAAACGCTGCTGCCGAGTAAAAAGCCCGGCATGGCGATATGGCGCGAGCATCTATTTAGCTGGATGTGGAAAAACGCCACCCGTGCCATGGACTTTTTACGTTTGCCACCGAATAGAGTGGTGGAGTTGGGAACTCAGGTGGAGATTTAGTGGGCTAAGCGTTCGCAATGACAAAATTCCGGGTTCGGGGAAACTGTCTTTACATTTCACCGATTTAAATTGGTCATCGCCCAATGCGCACAGCTAAACCGCCACGCTGATTACTTCGCAGCTGCCCACCAAAAACTGGCATAACTATGTTGATGAACCCGCACTCGCCGATGCCATCTTGGAGCGGCTGGTTCACAACGCTTAGAGATCAATCTCAAAGGCGAATTCATGCGGAAAAAACGCGCTCAATAGTCCCGGCCAGACAAATACATGAGACCATTTCAAAATCCAGATTGCGAATGTGGATAACTGTACCAACTTGCGCCAGAATACTGTACCGGCTTGTATCAGAAAGCTGTGCTGAATTGATCTGAATTTCTGTTGGGGCTGCGGTATGTATGAATGTTGGAGTTTGGCTGAGGTGTTTTTGGTTTTGTTTGATGCTTGTGGCAGTTTGTAGGATTCTGTGACGATGCAGTAGGCGTCATTCGCGCCGTAAATAACTCCCTCTCCACGCCCGTAAATACCAATTGAAACAGTGACTTAGCGCGGGGAGAGGGTTGGGGTGAGGGGCTATCAATAGCAAGCTTTCCGTGCAAGCCAGCGCGCACAGAAAATTCTGAGTGAACTGCGTTTGACGGGTGAAAGAAAAAACGCCAGCTGGGATTAGTCCGCTGGCGTTTTTGGTTTTCAATTTGTACTTTTACAACTCACTACCTTGGCCCGCAGCTAGAACCGCCCCCGCCCGGGGTGTAGCCAAATGGCGTACCCATCGGTTTAGTACGGTCATAATTGCTGCCTGGATACCCTGGAATGCCGCAAATATTGCCTTTGCAAACGACTAATGGCGTGTTTGGGCTGAAGTTTCCTGGGGTTGGCGCAAATGGATCGCGATCATCATTGCCTCCAGATGGAAAATCATCATTATTGCTGGGATCCGATGGGCCGCAGCCAGCTGGGCCAAGGCAAGCTTTGCCACTAGGCGTTCGACCGAAGGGTGCTTCAGCTGCTTCAGCCGGTGGATCATATGGACAAAGCCAACTTGCAGAATTGCTTGCGCATGCTGTAAATGGACTTATTGCAGATGGCACTGCGGTTTGCCAATCGTATTTTCCTAATACCTCATTGATTGTTGGCCTTCGCAACGGTGTGTACGCAGCCGGTGGTTTGAATGTCCACCATGGGTGTTCTGTAACGACTGTAGTTCCAGGTACAGGCGTTGCGGCTATCCGGCCGAGTACCCCTGCGTTGCCAACAACTCCTGCGACGCTGCCGACAAATCCAGCATTGTCTGCGGCGTTGCCTGGGTCATACCCAGCAACTGGTTGCGACCATCCAGCCGCTTCCGCAAATTCGTTCCAGGCTGCTGTAGTTTGAAATGCACCCGCGCCAGCTTGAGTAATTCCAGCGCCAAAGACGAAAACAGCGCCAGGCGTTGCGCCGCCGAACGAAACCGCAGACGCCAGCCCAGACGCTGTGACAAGCGCCGCACCACCCGCCATGTTCAGCAAACCTCCAACGCCTGTCCCAACTGCATGCGCCTTACTTGCATGCCCACTCGGATCCACCAACCCCGTCGGATTCCCCTCCACATAAGCATATCGATTCAAGCTTTGCGGCCTGCCTGCAAACCCGGCAAAACTATCCCGCTGCAAGAACCGCCCCATCGCCGGTAAATAACTTCTAGCGCGCAAATAAGTCGTGCCGTCCGCCATGCTTTGCTCACCGGTAAAGCCAAATGCACCGGGTGTGCTGCCATTGCTGTAGCGCGGCTGGCCCCAGGCGTCGTAGCTCATCGCTTTGGTCAGCGCGCCGCTGGCATTGGTGATGGCTTTGATACTGCCTAAACCATCGGTCAGCGGGTATTCCACGCCTTGCGCCACGTTACTGACCCAGCGCTGCTGTGCATGCAAACCTTCAGCACCGAACACATACGCGGTTTCGGTGCTGCCGCTGATTTCACCGATCACCGTCGCTAAGCCTGTATTTTCATCCAGCACGTAATCGGTGGTGACACCGGCTTGAATTTTGCGAATTAAATTGCCGCGGCCATCGTATTGATATTCCGTGGTCACGCCATCTTTGACCGTACGCAGCAATTTGTTCGCGGCCGTATAAGCGTAAGTGGTCGCGGTTTGCCCGATGATTGCTGGGCTGGCAGTCAAATTGCCGTTCGTATCAAAGCTGTAGCCGGGTGAAGTGATGCGATCACTCGCATCGAAGCTGAGCTTGTTTTCTGAGGTCAAGCGCGCGTATTGGCTGCCTTTGGCAATCCACCACGGCGACGGTGGCCGTGGCACTAGCGATGAGAAGCTTCCTACCTTTTTGCCGCTATCGGCCATGTACCAGATCACTACTTCGCCAGTGCCGCCGTATTGCCAATACAGATCAGGCGTGCCGTCTTTATTGGCATCAGCGGCACCGCGCATGCGCAAACTGTTCGCACCCGTTGGCACGCTGACTGTGACGCCGTTAAAACTGGGCTGCACCTGCTCTATTATTTTGGTGCCGTTACCCGTAATCGGATCTGCACCCATGTACCAGATAATGACCGTGCCGTTCAGCAAATCGTGCCAGGCTAAATCGGTGAAGCCATCGCGGTTAAAATCAGCTGCGGCTTCGAGCCTAAAATTATAGGACGCGGGGTTGATCGGCACCGTCGTTAGATCTGCTGTGCCAATGCGCTGCTGACCATCACTGCCACCGCCCATGAACCACACCACGTTCTGACCGGTGCTGTAATTGCGCCAGATAATATCGCCTTTACCATCGCGGTTCATATCGGCCACTGCTTCTTGAACCCAATTAGGATCTGCAAACGTGGATGGCGCAGCGGTGATGGGTTCTTGCAAAGGCGCAAAACTTTGCATGACGTAATTATCCGCGCCGCCAAGTTTCCAATACAGATTCTCCCCAGCACTGGTTGCGCCCGCTGCGCCCATATTGCGCCACAGCAGCTCGTTCACACCATCGCCATTGATATCGCCAGTCAACTGCCACCAGTTGGCGCTGCCCGCACCCTGCACCGGCGTTGCGCTGGTCACGCCGCGCACGAACTGATCGCCATTTGCACCGCCCATCACCCAAATCGAGTTTGCGCCCACGTTATTGTCATACAAGCGCCAAGCCAGATCGGGCGTGCCATCTTGATTAAAGTCGCTGGTATTTTGCATCGTGGTTTGCTGCACGCTGGTGCGGTTGCCGACCGCGTCATAAAGGTAATTTTCCTCACGTTTGGGCGCGCTGCCGATCGCGCCGTATTCGGCGCGCATTAAACGGTCTAGTTCGTCATAGGCGAAGTTTTGGCTGGCGCTTTGTGCACCACCGCTGCCCGAGGCGGCGAAGCTTTCGGTCAGTTTGGTGCGGTTGCCGTTATTGTCTAGCTCATAACTGGCGCTGGTTTGGGTGATACCGGCATTAGTGTGGTTCATTGATAGCAAACGCGCTGCGCCATCATAGCCAAAGCTGGAATTCACGCTGTTGATGCTGGGTCGGTTAATGCCGGCCAATAAATTGCTACTGCGATAGCTATAGCTGCTGGCAGCTTGCCCGAACGGCGTGATGCTTTTTACCAAGCCATTGTTTTGACTGTTCGCGCCATAGCCAAAACTGACCGAGCCGCGCGTCCAATAGTTAATTTGGCTGAGCGTGTCGTCTAAATTGTAGGTGTAGCCGACTTTCCGACCGTTACGCGTCGCGCCTATCAACCGATTCGCTGCGTCGTAGGTATAGTATGTTTCCTCTTGCCTCGTACCATCCGGCCGACTGCTGACGGATTGAACCAAACCGTTGGGCCAGTAGGTGATGTTATCCATATCGGAACGGCTGCCATTTGGGTCGCTCGCTGTGCCGGAGAAATCTACCGTTTTCAATCGACCTACTACATCGTAATCCCGGTAAACGAATTGACCGTTAAAGTCGACATAGCGTTGCACGGACCCGTCCACGTTGTAAATCCAGTTTTCCGTTTGGCCATTGCGGGTCAGGCTCAAAATTTGACCGATCACGTTGACGTTGTAATCAGTGTTTGCGCCAATGCCCGGCACGTCAACCTGGGTCAAATCGCCTAGATTATTGGTGCTGTAGTTCCATACGCTGCCCACTGGGTCGGTCACGCTTTGTAAGCTGCCTAAACTATTGTAGGCGTAGCGGGTCGTCTTACCGCGCGGGTTGGTAATTGCGTTCGCCAGCCAACGATCACCGTTTGGTGCATAGCCATACGCGGTGGTCAGATTTTTACCGCTTGGATCAGTGCGGCTAGTCAGCAGTCGGCCTAAACGGTCAAAGCTATTTTGCACCGCTACTGATTCGGCGCTGGTGTTGGCGCCGGATATGCTGGTGAGCAAAAAATTTCGCTGGATGTCGTAGCTGTAGCGCGTTTGATTACCCGCACCATCAGTTGTTTGGCTTAAGCGCCCCAGACCGTCGTACTGATTGGACACTAACGTGCGCGTGCCTGAGGCCAGCTTGGCGATAACGCTCAGAGCGCGATCGTTACTGTCGTAGCTGTAGATAGTTTCACCGTTGATCACGGGCAAGTTTGCGCTATCTTCTATAAAGCCTGCGGTGCCTGATATTGTCTTAACAATCCGACCTTTGCCATCATATTGCAAAGTAGTTCGCACGCCGCGCGCATCGGTGATAGAGCGCGGTAAGCCATCGCCAAAGCCTGCGTAATCGATACTGCTGCCTGACCTGCCGTCGTCAAATATCGTCTTTTGCGACCACCCTTCTGGGGTGTAACAAAACCGCACCACCCGATCAGCAACGCTGCCGCGAGCTTCGGTAGTTCCGGCACAAGTTATCAAGCTGTCGTTGAAGGAACTGCCACGTGCGCCCACTTGCAAAAGTTTGCTTAATTGGCCCATGCCGTCGTATTCCATACGCATCACTCTGTTGATCGGATCAGTCACTTGGGTTGGGGCATACCCACCTTCAAAGCCTACCGCTGCGTAGCTTGCTAGGTTGGTAGCATTTTTACGGCCGGTGCCTGCGTCGTTGACTACCCGTGTAGGGTTCAACATCGCGTCAAAGTAGCTTTCCGTGCGGATATTGCGCGCCGGAAGGCCATTGATGCCCTGGGTGTCGTAAACATTCGCCGTTGCAACGCCCAGATTGCCGTATTGGCCGTTCGCTGGGTTATTCGTGTACTCCAACGTTGAACGAATGCCACGCTTGTCTACCATCGCAATTAAATTGCCGCGCGCATCAAACGTGGTGCTTTCCGTGATGTTCAAGCGCCCCGAACCTGCATCAAAGGTACTCACGCTTGGGTAGCCCAAACTGTCATAAGTCTGAGTGTTCACCGTGCCATCCGGCAGTGTCACCGCCGTTGGCAAGCCCGCAAGAACGTTTTGCCCGTTTATGGTCACTGGGCTGTAGGCGATAGTTGTGGTTTGGGAGATTGGCGCGCCAGCTATTACGCCCACGCGAGCAGTGGAAGTCAACAAACCCGTAACAGCGTTGTAGCTCATGTTAGTGATCGTGCCGGAAGGCTCAATAATTTGGGTGGTTTGCCCGAAGCTGTTGTGTTGAAACTGTGTAGTCGAATAAGTACCCGCTGCGGTGTAGCTATTTATGCTCGTTGGTAGTCCGTTAGTGCCATAAAAATAATCCACGCGACCGGTGTCTTGGGCGTAATTACCGTTGACTAATTGTTCGCGAACTAAGTTTCCTGACGCATCGTAATAATACTGTTTGTATGTGAGGTTTGTCTGGTTTCCAAAAGCGTCAAACACTAAACCAGGCGATGTAGGTGCAAACTCGCGAAAAACAATTTGCTGAGATGTGACATACATTGATCCAACTACATAGCCTTTTCGTCGTAACGTCTTGTAACCGCCGTTGCTTGCAACTTGAAAATTTAAATACTTCCGGTATAGCCACGCAAACCGTTGGCTTGGGTCGTTAGGCAAACTAGCAGATGTCTCAGTTGAGGCAGGATCGCGTTCGACTAAAATACGCTGATCTCCAGACCTGATTAGCGCTAATCCTCAGTACGTCTCATGAAATGCGACGGTTGGAAACTAGCTTAAGCACTCCACAGGCAGTTGGAGCGGCGGAAATGGCGATG
>JAYUUS010000195.1:0-10509 GCA_043754435.1 Rhodanobacteraceae bacterium | reverse complement strand
GTTCAACTCGCATGACTCGGGGACAAACATGGTTCGCTACTCCTTTTGTTGGAGGGGACTTGCACCCCCTACGCTTTGCCGGTTTGTGCCGGCGCACTCACTCAAACCCATTTGCAAAGATCAGATCTAGCATTGGCATATTCACCTCTACAGCACCAATATCATTGCCATCACTACCGGCTGCATTTGCAATTTCATCTAAATCATTTGGACGCCGTTGGCCACGGGCATCGAGCAAACGCCCAGTAAAAATTCCAGCATCAATCGCGTCGCTGCCAAATCGCAGCGCGTGCGTGCGCGTAGGGCCGCCGTTATCGGCAAGCGGGCGTAATGCCGCGTTGGCGTTGACGCGATCACTGGACTGAATAAGCACAGGCTCGGCCGTGTTGCTCAAATTATGGCCTAGCGATTCCACGCTTGCAGGGCCTGAGCTGAAAGCGATTGAAAGCATCCAGTAGTCCAAAGCGCGGTGCCGAATCCGCGCGGCGCACCGATAGCACATTTGCTCCAGGCCCCAGCAAATTGACATTGCCCGTTGGCATGGGCAGCTTGGAGTTGAGTTCGATAACGCCGGTAAGAACCGGCCCAGATGGCGTCCCGAACAAAATATCGTCCGTGCCTTGACCGTTGGCATTGGCATCCAGCATTGCCTGGCGCAAACTGCCAACCCCACTGTCGTTGACGTTGCTTACGAAGAGCGCCTGGGCTTCTATGGCGCCAATATCGGCATTGTTTCCACCGGCTATACCGACAATATTGTCAATATCAAAATTGTCGGAAATATCACAGGCCGCGATAACAAGGGAGCCATTACCGAAGTCTTCGATCGCACTACCCGCTAGCTTACTCGTGAACCGCAAGCCGCTTAAAGTCACGATATTCCCGCTTGAATCGTTTCGAAACAGTCCGCCACTGTTGTTAGCTGAAATCGTCAGTTTATGGGCACCTGGCCCAGCAATCGCGAGCGATTTATTGCCTGAGCTTAGCGGCGCGCCATTTAAAACGATCATGCGTGGTGCATCAAAAAATGGAGAAGCGAAAGTAACGAGATCCCCGTCCGCTGTAGTGACCATGGCTTCACGCAGTGAGCAGTCGGCATTGCACATGCCGTCATTGGAATCCTCCGCCTTGGTGACAATCTGGTTGCCGCCCGACAATGTCAATGTCAGCATAGCGGCAGTCACCTGTCCCGTTTCGCCAGCTACTCCATCTTCAAATCGCAATATCCAAGTACCGTTGGCTGGCACACGGCGGAACCTCGTATTATATGTCTTTTATAATTTATGGTGTTATTTTTAGCACAATTTAAGAATATGTGGAAATTAAGTTCATAAAACTCTGAGCTAGACGCAATTTTATTTCAACACCCTGCTGTGTGCGACACAGTTTTTTGCGTGTTCAGGGGCGCTTGTCGCCCCGACTGGGTTGCGTTTTAATTGTGCGTTTAGAACCCCCCCACTGCCAAAGAGCAAAGCAACATTGAGCACGCAAGAAAATTTTGATCCCCCTATTTTGGCTAGGCAAAACAAAGACGTTTACAAAGGCGGCGTCTACCAATCCGGCGTTCGCATCCAAGGTGAGGTGTTTTTATCCCGCGCAAACTACGGCGATGGCGTATTTGAAACCATGCGCAGCCATCAAGGCCGCCTTCCGCTCGTGGAGCTGCATTTGCAGCGTTTAGCGCGCGGGCTGGCGGTCATTGGCTTAGCCGCAATTAATATCGAAAAAATTCGTTTCGAGCTACAGCACCTGGCATCGCTACACCCAAACGCTGTGATTAAGCTGATCGCGATCAGCGCAGCCCCAGGTGGCAGCTATCTACGCCAGCATAATGGCGTTGAGCACGCGCTGGTTGTGAGTGCGCTACCGCCGTCTGATAACTTAGAACACCCGGAAGGCATTGTGGTGCGCGTCTGCAAAACCCGCTTGGCGCAGCATTCCAGCTTAAGCGGTATTAAGCACCTTAATCGAGGCGAGCAAATATTGGCGGCGAATGAAGCTAATGCTCATGCCGCGCAAGAAGGCTTGATGCTCGATAGCGCCGGGCTAGTCATTTGCGGCCTCTCTGGCAATGTTTTTGCGGTGTTGGACGGGCAGCTTTGTACGCCGATTATCGACGGCGCAGGCGTCAATGGCGTCATGCGCGCCTGCATCATGCACCTTTGCGCAGAAATGGGCATAGCGCTTAGCGTAAAAGCACTGCCAATGGCCGATATTTTGCGCGCGTCTGAGCTATTTTTATGCAACGCCGTGCGCGCGGTTCGCCCGGTGGCGCGTCTTATTGAGGAATGCGGGAGCGAGCGGCTGTTTGCCAGAGCGCATCCAATCACGCAACGAATTATCACGGAGCTAAATCGGCTACATTTCGCTTATGAAGAAAATCCAAAAGATATCCATGACGCTTAACAACCTGCCAGGCCGAATTCGTTTAGGTTTTTTGTTGCTGCTATTGGCGTTTTCACTTAGCGCTGCTGGAATCTATTTGTGGCGTGAATATCAGCAATTCATCAATACGCCCCTGCTGACGGGCAGCAACGTGACGATTATCTTTGCCAAAGGCAGCAGTGCGGACAAGCTTTTGGAAACTCTCGATAAAGCCGGTGCAAATCACGGTCAACGCTGGCAATGGCGCATGCTGATGCGTCAACTCAATCTGGCCAACACGCTCAAAGCCGGTGAATATTTAATTCGCGCTCAAGACACGCCGCGCACCTTGCTCTACGCGATGGCGACGGGGGATGTGGTGCAGCACAGCATCACCTTCATTGAAGGCACGCGCTTTCAAGATATGCGCAAGCTTTTGACGGCGCATGAGGCGGTGGAGAAAACCATTGGCGGCCTGAGCGATGCTGAAGTGATGCAAAAAATCGGCGCGCCCGAAACTGCGCCCGAAGGCTTATTTCTGGCCGAAACCTATCGCTTCCCGCGTGGTTTTACCGACATTGAAATTCTGCGCAAATCGTATTGGGACTTGCAGCGCGTGCTGAAAACCGAATGGGCTGCGCGTGCGCCAGAGCTGCCGCTAGCAAGCCCCTATGAGGCGCTGATTCTGGCCTCGATTGTGGAAAAAGAAACCGGGCGCGCCGATGAGCGCCCGCAAATTGCCGGCGTATTCACGCGCCGGCTGAAGCTCAATATGCGCTTGCAAACCGATCCCACCGTCATTTACGGCATGGGTGCGCGCTATGACGGCAATATTCGCCGGGATGATTTAACTACCGATACGCCCTACAACACCTACACCCGTGCCGGTTTACCACCCACGCCGATCGCCATGCCCGGTAAAGCCGCGATTCATGCCGCATTGAATCCCGCAGGCGGTAAGTCGCTTTATTTTGTTGCTAAAGGCAATGGCACCCACCAATTTAGTGATACCTATGAAGAGCACGATGCGGCAGTGGATCGCTATCAGCGATGACTACATCAGCGATCAGTGAAGCAACAGCCGTGATCGATGCAAAGCATATCTTGCCCGACTGGCAAAACGCCGCCTGGGCAAATTTTGCCGCGCGCAGATTAGGTGGGCAGATGCCGCACGCGCTGATGCTAACCGCAAGCCCTGGCTTGGGCCTACATCCATTCGCCGAACAGGTGCATGCTTCACTGTTGTGTGTAACGCCACTTGCCAACGCGCACGCCTGTGAAAGTTGCCGCAGCTGTGTCGCCCGCCATGCCGGCAGCCACCCGGACGACTGTGCGATTCACCCAGAAGAAGGCAAAGTCAGCATTGGTATTGATTTGATTCGGTGGGCGGCCGAGCGGCTGTCTAAAACGCCGCAGGCGGGCGGCTTTCAGATTGCCTTGATCAAACCTGCGCACGCGATGACTGTAGCCGCCGCCAACGCGCTGCTCAAAACCTTGGAAGAACCCGCGCGTGACACGGTGCTGATTTTAGTGAGCGAGCAGCCGGGCAAACTTTTGCCGACAGTCTTAAGCCGCTGCCAACGCTTGCACATCTCACGCCCGAGCAAAGCGCAGGCCTTAGCTTGGCTTGCGCGCACACTGCCCGCAACTAGCGCTGCTAAAAGCGCCAATATCGAGCTTGCATTGGCGATCTCTGGGGATGCGCCGATTTTGGCCGCGCAGCTCTTGGAAAGCGGTGCAGTGCAAAGTTATCAGCGCTTAAGCGAAGCGCTCGATCAAGGAGTGCGCAACGGACATATTGATGCGCTCGCCATTGGTAAACAATGGCTGCAGCGCTTGCCCGAATTCGCGCGGCTGTATGAGTATTATCTAGTGACCCAGCAGCGAATACACGCAGGCACCGCTGAAAAAATCAATAGCGATGTGCGCAGTGCAAAAATAATGCACCTCAGTAAGCAATATCTTGATCTTGCAAAACTTCGCGAATGGGGTGGCACAGGCGTGCGAATTGATCTTTCAATCGCGGCATTGCTTGACCAACATATAGCAGCAGGCGTCTGATAGGCACTCGCTTTCAAAGGCTAAATTTTACAAAAGGATAATTTATGTTCAATGCCGGTGGTGGCGCAGCACGCCAAGGGATTCTGTCCCTGCAAATCAAAGATAAAGCAGCTCTGTATTTGGCCTATATGCCGTTTGTGCGCGGCGGTGGCTTGTTTGTTCCAACGGCAAGAAAATACGCGCTTGGGGACGATGTTTTTATTTTACTTTCCCTGATTGAAGACAAAGACCGCCTGCCGGTGGCGGGGCGCGTGGTTTGGATTACCCCGGCCGGTGCGCAAGGCAACCGGCCTGCAGGGATTGGCGTGCAGTTTAATGAGGGGCCAGATGGCGACGTGATCCGAGGCAAAATTGAAGCCAATCTGGCGGGCATGCTTAACTCAGACAAGCCCACCCAGACGATGTAGCGCGTCGCGAAAATTCACAGCAATTTTCAGCGTAAACTTGGCGAACGTGAAAAACTCCAATCTTCATAGAACGCGAGTACGGTGCTACCTCAAATGAGTAACGTGCAATCGACTAGCACCGCCCCCGGTAGTGCGACTCCAGCCAGCGCAACCCTAAGCACGGGTGTTGAAACTGCGGGACTTGAATCGCGTATTCAAGGTATATCTCCTATCGGGGTCGCAGATGTCACCAACCGCACTCAGTTTGGGCATTACCGCGTCTATGCTGCCGACATGACGGAAGCGGAATTCCCGGAAACGCTGCATCAATATATTGAAACCGCGCCCAGCACTATCGTTGCCATTTACTGTCGGGGTGCTGCGGAAATCGTCAAGGCGCTTGAAGGATTTGCGCGTAAACGCGGCAGCACCATTTATGCCTGGACGGTTGATCGTGGTCTGATCAGTTTGCGTGAACAAGGGATCGTTGTACCAGCAAGCAGACGGCTAACGGAGGCGCTGCGCTACGTGCAACAAAGCGCACACTTTGGCATCTATCTCATTCCAGTGGCTGGAGCACAGCTAACGCCACCCATCGTTGCGCAATTGCGCCAAATTTCACGCGTTAGCGATGGCGCACTCAAACGCATCGTCTTACTCAACGAAACCGGTGATTTACCGACCTCCATTTTAGAGTATTGCGCGCATTTGCAAATGCAGCCACGTTCCAGTGCAAAATTGCGGCTACGTGATGGGCGTTGGATTCGATAATGCCAGCGCCCACTGAAAGCGCCAAAGTGATCGAAAGCGCACCCTACTCTGCTGTTTTGCTGGTTTCTGGGCATCGTGACGACCGGCGGGTGTTGTTTAATACCTTTGACGCCCTAGGCTATGACGCGGTTTATACCGCGCGCGAAACCGAACACGCCCGCGCGCTTTTGCATGAAGACCCTAAAATTGCGCTCATCGTGATTGATTTTAGTGATGCTGCCGCCGCATCCAGCTGGTGTGAAGCGTTCTACAACCCAGCGAGTACACGAGTCATATTAGGTATTTTACCTTCGGGTTCCGAGTTCGATATCAGTCGAGCACCGCGCGGGGTAGTCGAATGGCTGCGCAGCCCCGTATTGGCCCAAGAGCTTAAATTCAGACTCAAAAAAATTGCGGCGGGTCAGAAAACCATTTCCGATTCGAGCCTAGATCACGCCCTAGAAAAAGATTCCTCTGTAAGCCGGTGGAACGCCGCACTTGGCGCTAGCTTAGAAGCCGCTATTGCCACACCGACCATGTGGGATTGGACCGATCAAACGATTGCCGCACTAGAGCTAGATTTATTAATGGTGCTAGGGGACAGCAATAACGATGAGCCGGCCTTGCTGGCGGCACAAACTCGCCTGGATATGAAAGCCACGTTTCCACCCGTGTGGGAGCAGGAGGTTTTTAAGCGGATTATGGCGGGCGAAACCATCGCGATTGAAAATGGTGCTTCAGAACAATTGAACTCGCCCGTGGTGCAGCGCCTGCGGCTTTCAAGCTTTATGGGCATCCCCTTGATTGGCGATGCCAAATTACCGATGGGTGCGCTATTACTGGGCGCGCAAAAGCCGATTGCGGCATTTGCGCAAGCACAAAAAGCAGCGCGAGCAATAGCGCAGCGCTTTGCCTTGGAGCATTTGGTTACCCGCTATCGTTATGACAGCCGTTTTCACGGATTGCATGATGGTTTAACGCGTTTACCAAACCGCATTTTATTTAATGATCGCTTAGAAAATGCGCTGGCTGAAGCCACCCGCGCAAGCGAACGTTTGGCGGTGGTATTTGTCGATTTGGATCGTTTCAAAACGATCAACGATAGTTTAGGCCATCATGTAGGCGATCAAGTTTTAACCAGTGTCGCAAAGCGCTTACGCTCCGCCGTGCGTGCTAGCGACACCGTCGGGCGCCACGCAGGCGACGAATTCACTTTGCTATTGCGTCACGTCGTGTCAAACGATGATGTCGGGCGCGTCGCTGAAAAGCTTTTGCACTTATTAGAAGCGGCGCTGACGCTTGATGACGGACGCGAACTGCATCTGACCGCAAGTGTAGGCATCGCATTTTTCCCGGAAGATGGGAAAGAGCCAGAAGTGTTAATTCGCCACGCCGATGCAGCGATGTATTTCGCTAAAAATCAAGGGCGCAACCGCTTTCATTTTTTCAAAGCAGGTGCTGAAGAATCGCAGCACCAGCGCATCGCGCTAGAATCAAAACTGCGTCAAGCGGAAAAAAATCAAGAACTTCGCTCGTTTTATCAGCCTAAAGTGAATACGCTGACTGAAGACATTGTCGGCATGGAATCCCTGATTCGCTGGGAGCACCCGGAATTGGGGCTGATTAGCCCAGGTTTTTTCATTCCACTAGCAGAAGAAACCGGCCTAATTGTTTCGATGGGCGAGTGGATCTTAAGAACCGCCTGCGTCGATGCAAAAATCTGGCAGGAGCGCTTTGGGCTCAATTTGAAAGTCAGTGTGAATTTGTCCGCGCTTCAGCTTAAACAGCCAAATCTGGTGAGCGTGATTGTGCGTGCGCTAAATGATTCACAGTTGCCCGCAAATCTGTTGGATTTAGAAGTAACGGAAAGCATCAACGTCAAAGACATCCCGAATTTGATCGAGCTGCTCAGCACGATTCGCGCGCTCGGCTGCACCATCTCGATTGATGATTTTGGCACCGGTCAATCGTCGCTAGAGTACTTGAAAAAATTTCCAACCGATTTCATCAAAATCGATCAAACCTTCGTGCGCAATATCGGCATTGACCCCGGCGACGAGGCGATTATTCGCGCCACCATTGATATGGCGCACAATCTGGGCTTGAAAGTGATCGCCGAAGGCGTAGAAACGGAGGATCACCTGAAATTTTTACGTGCGCATCAGTGCGAACAACTGCAAGGCTTCCTATTTTCCCGCCCCCTACCCGCGCGCAGTTTTGAAAAATTGCTGAGCGAGCGGGAACGGTTGCTGGTGGCAATTTAGCAGGCGTGCTCACCATCCAGCTTGCCGATCAAGCACCGCTACTAGAAACGTGGTGGCAGTTGCTCAACGCGCAAGTTCAAAACAAGCTCCGCTATGCCGGGGCCAGCTACACCAAAATAGTATGTTCGAAATACTCATCCGGTATACCACAGTCAATTGAGCCTCGGCCGACATTCCTGTTCCCACTCTTGAGGCTTATCCAAATCCAGCGTGAAAAAGTGGTTTGAGAGCGGTGGCGCACGGAAGCACTTGGCAGTATTAGCTATTTTGCATACGGCAATGCTTTATTGGGTAGCCGCGTATTCAATTCCTGCATTGATCCCGCTGCTTCACAATGAAGAGCTATTTTAATATCAATCTGAGCATTTGCAAACTTATCGATATTCACCCTAGGAGCACGCCATGACAAATGGCGGTAGAAAATAATGACAAAATATATAACAGCCTATGGCGGCATTTTTACAGTAATGCTAGCCATTGACATGCTTTGGCTAGGGGTTATTGCAAAACCGCTGTATCGGCAAGGTATTGGCCACTTGATGGCTGAAAATCCCAATATAATCGCGGCCGGAATTTTTTATGTCATATTTCCTATTGGTTTGATGTTCTTTGCTGTCGCGCCCAACGGCAATTTACCTGATTGGCGTCAGGTTCTCATAAGCGCAGCGGTATTTGGATTCTTTGCTTACGCCACTTATGACTTAACCAATCTTGCGCTTATGAGAAATTGGCCAATAAGCTTATCTGTCATAGACGTGATGTGGGGCACGTTTGCCAGTACGGTTGCTGCCGCAGCTGGAAAATTTGTGCTGGATCGATTTATCAACTGATCTAGTGGAAATGGACTTTGTCTACCACCTGCAGTGGCCCGCTATGCTCGTCACGCTAGTGGCACCTTGGCTAGTTGCATTAAACCAAGAGCGCAATCGCAAACGGGGCTTTTGGGCATTTCTGCTCAGTAATGTGCTTTGGATTATCTGGGCAATACACGATGGCGTCTGGGCAGGTGAAATCGTTCTTCTTAGGACAATTAGACAATTTTTTCCAGAAATGACTTTTTCTTGCCTATGAGCATGGTGTTTGCCAGACTCCGGCCACTTAAAATGAGCGTAGAGCAGTCCTATGAAAGCAGCCGAAATCAAGCGCCACGCGGTGGTGATGCACGAAAACAAAATCTATCAGGTGCGCGGCGTCGAGCGCTCTAGCCCAACTGGGCGTGGCGGTAACACTACGTTTCGCTTTTCCCTGTATCAAGTAGGCAGCACATTAAAAACGGATTTAAGCCTGCGTGCGGATGATGAACTTGCAGAAGTAGACATGGCCAAGCGTCCGGCGAATTTTTCCTATATGGATGGCGAAAATTACGTCTTTCTAGACTCAGAAGACTACACGCCCTACACCTTAACCCCGGCGCATGCGCCTGATTTGAAAGACTTTTTGGTTGACGGCATTGAAGGGTTTTTTGTCATGGTCGTCGATGACCAAGCGATTGCGCTGCAATTGCCGCAATTTGTCGAGCTGACCATTGTTGATACGCCGCCCTACTTAAAAGGGGCTTCTGCGACCGGGCGCACTAAACCGGCTAAATTGCAAACGGGCCTGGAAGTTCAGGTGCCGGAATTTATTGTGAACGGCGAAAAAGTACGCGTCGCAACCGAAACAGGTGAGTATTCGGGGCGCGTATGAGTAGCGATGCGCGCCCAGAGAAGTCAGAGAAACCTGAGAAGTCAGAGAAGTCAGAGAAGTCAGAGAAATCGGAAAAGCAAACATCGCCTGCAAAAGCGGAAAAACTGGCAAGCGCTGAGCGCGCTAAACGCGAGCTTGAGGGGCAATCTTTTGCTGCGGTCGATTTAGGCAGCAATAGCTTTCATATGATTGTCAGCCGCTATACCAACGGCGCGCTGCAATTGGTTGACCGCATTCGCGAGCCGGTGCGCTTGGCGTCCGGGCTCAAGGCCGATGGCAATTTGAGCCCGGCAGCGCGCGAACGTGCGCTAAACTGTTTGGCACAATTTGGGCAAAGATTGCGCGATATTGCGCCAGAACGGGTGCGCACGGTCGCCACCAACACCCTGCGCCAGATGAAAAACCCGCGCGCTTTTCTACGGGTGGCGGAAGCCGCACTGGGCTGCCCGATTGAAATTATTTCTGGGCGTGAAGAAGGCCGACTAACTTATTTGGGCGTGGCGCACACCTTTGCCGAGGCACGTAAGCGCCGCTTAGTCATTGATATCGGCGGCGGCAGTACCGAATTTATTCTTGGTCAAGGGTTCGATGTGTTTGAAACCGAATCCGTGCAAATGGGCTGTGTCAGCACCACGCAGCGCTATTTTGAAGGCGGCAAAGTCAGCCGCAAAGAATGGCGCGAGGTGCAGCAGCGCCTGTCATTGGAGTTCACACCGTTTCGCACGCACTATTTAGAGCGCGGTTGGAAGCGCGTGATCGGGTGCTCTGGCACGCTCAAAGCCACCGCTGCGATTTTGCACGCCCTCGGTGGCCCGGAATGGACAATTACGCGCGCCAGTTTGGACGCGCTGATCGAGCGATGTTTGGCTGCAGGTGATTTAGATAAAGCGAAATTACCAGCGCTTTCAAATGATCGAAAAGCGGTTTATTTGGGTGGCTTAGCGGTCATCGACGCCTGCTTTCGTGAACTAGAAGTTGAGCAAATGCAGGTCTGTGAG
>JAYUUS010000194.1:0-10515 GCA_043754435.1 Rhodanobacteraceae bacterium | reverse complement strand
TTCTCGTCAATCATCCAAGGCAAGAGCCCGGTGCGTAAGTTGCGCCCGCCGGGATCTGTGCGGGGGGCCTGCCGTAAGGCAGGTTCCTACCGCGATTTTAGCGGAAACTTTTGGCGGATCAGCCCGCGTCAGCCGAGCCTCCGAATTTTGCGTGCCCAGGTTTAGGTAGGCATTTTTTGCCGCATACTGAGCAGCAAACTATTCCGACCCAGTGCTGCCTTGGCAGCACGTTCCAATAAACAAGTGATTCTGATGATGCAGATTAGCCGTGGTCAACGCCTCAAACTCAGCGAGCTGGGCCTCGCTGACAGCCCATTCAGCATTGAAATTGACTGTGCAGGCCAGGGGCTGCAGCTGGATATCGCCTGTTTTGGACTAGATTCTGCGCGCAAGCTCTCCGACGAGCGCTACATGACCTTTTTCAATCAGCCGGCCACGCCCTGCGGCGCGGTTCGCTTAGCAGGCACACAATTTACCTTCGATCTTGCCCGGCTGCCCGCCACGATAGATGCCTTGGTGCTCACGCTGGCGATTGATGGCGCTGGCGTGATGAGCAAGCTAGGAAGCGGCAGTTTGAAGTTCCGCGCTACGCACCACGTGTTAGCCACCTGTGCGCTTGAAGGCAGCCATTTCGCTAACGAGCGCGCGGTGATGTTAGTCGAGCTATATCGCAAGGACAGTATCTGGCGTGTTAATCATATCGGTCAGGGCTTTAATGGCGGACTGGATGCGTTGATCCGGCATTTTGGCGGCACGGTCGACGAAGCTGCACTGCCTGCGCAGCCTCCGGCAATTCCGCCACCAGTTCCGCCAGCCGCCAGCGCGTCAGCGTCAGAAAAGTCCAGAATATCCTTGGAAAAGCGGGTCGAGCGCGAGGCTCCGCATCTGGTCAGCTTGGTCAAAAAAGTCGGGGTATCGCTGGACAAGGCTGGGCTGGCGGATCACAAAGCACGGCTGGCGCTGTGTCTGGACATTTCTGGCTCGATGAATTCGCTGTATCGCTCCGGCCAGATTAGCGCGTTCACTGACCGGATTTTGGCGCTAGCTGCGCGCTTCGATGATGACGGGCAGCTGGATGTCTTTCTGTTTGGCACGCGTGTACATCAGCCTGAGCCGATGGCTCTTGCCAGTGCCCAGGGTTATCTCCAGGGCGTGCTGAAGCGTTATCCACTCGAAGGTGGCACCGATTATGGGCAAGCTATGGCCGCAATTCGGCGCTTTTACTTTCCCGATTCATGTGCAGCCCAAGGTCGCCCGCAGGCTGCGGCTACTTTGCCGGTTTATGTGATGTTTTTGACGGACGGACAAACCAGTAACGAGGAGTTCGCCGAACGCCAGGTACAAGAATCCAGTTTCGAGCCGCTATTTTGGCAGTTCATGGGCATCGGCCGGTCGAGTAAGCCTAGTAATCCAACTAATCCCGGCAAGCCTAGTCCCCAGCCCGGATTTTTTGCCAGCCTGTTCGCCAGTGATTTCGCTTTCCTCGAAAAGCTTGACGCTATGGGTGGCCGCTATCTGGACAACGCCAACTTTTTCTCGGTACTCAAGCCAGATGAATTCACAGATGAAGTGCTCTATGACCTGCTGCTTGCGGAATACAAAGGCTGGCTACCGCAAGCGCGCAAACTGGGCTTGTTGAAGTGAATCATTTAGCACTGAAGAGACTTTAAATGGGACGCTTAACCACACACGTATTGGACGCCGCTCACGGCTGCCCCGGCAGCAATATCCAAGTCGAGCTGTACCGGGTTGACGGCGCCCAGATAAGCTTGATTCACCGCACGCTAACCAACGCGGACGGGCGCTGTGACGCACCGTTATTGCAAGATGATGCCTACGTCAGCGGCGTCTATCAGCTGCAGTTTCACGCTGGTGCTTACTACCGCGCGCGCGGTGTGACGCTATCAGAACCGGCGTTTCTTGACGTTGTGGTGCTGCGTTTTGGCATTGACGCTGCACAAGCGCACTATCATGTGCCGCTGCTGATTTCGCCCTATAGCTATTCGACTTACCGGGGTAGTTGAGTGAAAGACGCCGAGTGAGCCGAAACCTGGATCCGACACCAACATGTTTGACGCCTATTGGCTAGAAGGAACGCTGGTCGCAAAACCGCACAATAACGACCTCGCCGAAACCGCCTACAGCATAGAGGATGCGAGTCTGACGATTTGGGAGTAAGTCTTGCGATGCTCGTTATTATCTTAACGCCGCTGCAATAAAATTATCACCGCCCCCGCACCGCCTAACCCAGCGGGTGCGGAGTTAAAGGCAATCACATCTTTGCGTCGACGCAGCTCAAAATCCACCATTGTTTTCAGCACAGCTCCCGAATCGCCTGAGCGCAGGCCTTTACCGTGAATCACTAGCACGCACAGTTTGCCGGCATCGCGCGCTGCATGCAGATATTGGTGCAGGTATTTTTTCGCGGCGCTGGCGTTTAAATGATGTAAATCAAACTCTTCGCTAATGCGAAACTGGCCGCGTTTGAGCTGGCGCAGCAGTTTCGGCGAATGGCCGTCGGCCAAATAGCTAATGTGTTCGCTGCCATCAATGCGCGCCGCGTCATCCGGCAACTCAAACAGCTCAACAATAACGTGCGCTTCGTCGGCCCGACTCATCGCGGCATCTGGGGCCGGGGGCGGGGCTTTGGGCGGTGTCGGGGTCGGCGCAAACTTACGCACTGGGCCAATGAGGCTGAGAAAAACTTCGCTATCGCTCAGCGATTCAGGCTCCAGCGCGGCATTCGTCGAGGTAGCGCTGCCCTTGCGCGGGGCTGCATCAGCCTGCCTTGCGAGCGCTTTAACTTCGTTGAGTGGCTGGATATCTGTTAGTCGCCGAACTTTCATAGGTGAACTGCCGTGCGGATGCCGCTATGATAGGGGCTAATTTGAGTTTTGACGTGGATGGCCGATGCGCCTGTTGGTAAGTAATGATGATGGCGTGCTGGCTCCGGGCATTATCGCCCTGACGCAAGCATTGCGCGAATTAGGTGAAGTAACGGTTATGGCACCGGATCGTGATCGCTCAGGCGCCAGTAATTCTTTGACGCTCGGGCAGCCGTTGAGCGTGCATGAGCTGGAGCCGAATCGCTATTCAGTCAATGGCACGCCAACCGATTGCGTGCATTTGGCACTCGGTGGGTTTTTAGCGCTAGCGCCCGATATCGTGGTCAGCGGCATCAATAACTCCGCCAATATGGGCGATGACACACTGTATTCCGGCACCGTTGCCGCCGCGATGGAGGGCCGGAATTTAGGCTTGCCTGCGGTTGCGGTGTCATTATGTAGTGCGGATCACAAGGGCAAGCACTTTGAAAGTGCTGCGCGCGCGGCGGTTTCGGTGGTAAGGCAGTTGATGCAGGATAAGCTGCCATCCGATACGTTATTGAACGTCAATGTGCCGGATTTGCCCTGGGATCAGATTAAAGGCTATGAAGTCACGCGCCTCGGTATGCGCCATCGGGGCGAGCCCTCCATTCGCCAAACTGACCCGCGTGGCCGTGCCATTTACTGGATTGGTGCCGCTGGGCCAGAGGCAGATGGCGGGCCGGGCACTGATTTTGATGCAGTGCGGCGTGGTTTCGTATCAATAACGCCGATTACTATGGATTTGACACGCTACACCGCAATAGACACCGTAAAACGCTGGGTTGGGGCACTTTAGAATATGTTGACGAATCAAACTATAGCGGCGGATTTTTCATGATGGTCAGTCGTTTATCGCCAATCGCGAATCAAAGTGGGCAAGGCATTACCAGTCAACGCGCGCGCGATCGCATGATTGAGCGCTTGCGCTCGCAGGGAATCACCGACGGGCGCGTGCTTGCCGCGATGGCAAAGGTGCCTCGGCACTTATTTGTCGACGAAGGCTTTCAGACCCGCGCCTATGACGACACTGCCTTACCAATTGGGTTTGCGCAAACGATCTCGCAGCCGTGGGTGGTGGCACGCACAGTAGAGCTGGTGCTGACCCACTTTGACCGCGAAGGCAGCGTGGCGCAAAAGGTTTTAGAAGTCGGCACCGGCTGTGGCTATCAGGCGGCTATTTTGGCGCAAATTTGCCCAGAAGTGTTTACTGTAGAGCGCATTGATGAGCTATTGCGCGGTGCAAGGCGGCGTTTGCGGCATCAAGGGCTGGATTCGATCCGCTCGAATCATGCAGACGGTCAATTAGGTTGGCCCGCACTCGCGCCGTTTGACGCCGCCGTGGTTGCCGCCGGTGGCTTGGCGCTTTCGCGTGAGTTTTTTGCCCAAATCGCACCGGGCGGCGTGGTGGTGGCACCGGTTGGCGATGCGCGCCAACAGGTGCTAACGGTATTTAGAAACACTTCCTCGGGTTGGGTACAAGAAGCGGTCGCCAATGTCATGTTTGTACCCTTATTGGGCGGTGTCGCGTGAATATTTTGAGAACACTTAAGCCGATCAGTGCGCTGGTTGTTGTAGCTGGCTTAGTCGGCTGTATTGACCCGCAAGTCGGGGTACGCCGCACGGGGCCTGGTAGCTCTGCAAGTAGCCAAAATCGTGTGCCATCAAGGCCAGTAGTCGGCTCACACGTCGTGCAAAAAGGTGAAACGCTGTACGCGATCTCTTTTAAATACGCCGTTGATTTTCGCGATATCGCACGTTGGAACCATATTGCTGAGCCGTATACGATTTATCCGAATCAACGGCTGCTGGTGCGCGATCCGTCTGCGCCGGTTTTGGCCGCGTCTGCTGTGCGCCCGAATCCGCCGGTGATGACCTCCACGTCAAGCGGCGTCGTGGTAAGCAAGATTCCAGAACAAACCAGCGCTAGTTCCCAAGCGATCAACGCGGGTACTCTCGTCGAAGCGGGCAACGGCGTCTCGGTTGCGGCCATTGCAGCGCCAGCGCCGTTAGCGAGTGCGCAACCCCTAAATTCTGGCGCGTCATCAGGATTTACGGATAGCACGCCAGTTGTGCCTACAGCAACCGCATCCAACAGGCCGGGCGTGTTGCCCACAACCGCGCCCGCTATTGTGCCGGAAGCAGAAATCATGGCACCTGCGGACGCACTGGTAAGCGCTTCGCCGCCCGGCGCTAAACCGTCAGCGGGTCAAAACGGCTGGGGTTGGCCGGTGCAGGGCAAGCTCCTTACGACTTTTGCAAGCACCGATCCCGGGCGTCAAGGTATTGATATTGCAGGGAATTTTGGTGACGCGGTGTACGCTGCAAACGCAGGTGATGTGGTGTATTCCGGCCGGGGCATTATCGGTTACGGCGAGCTGATCGTCATTAAGCACGACAACGCCACCCTTACCGCTTACGGTCATAACCGCAAGCGCTTGGTGAAAGAAGGCCAACGCATTAGGCAAGGCGAGATCATTGCCGAAATGGGCCGGGATCCAAAAGGCCGGGCGCTGCTGCATTTTGAGCTGCGGCGCAATGGCAAGCCGGTCGATCCGTTAGGCGTTTTGCCAGCGCGCGCGCGTTGAAATTGGCTGATAAGTTTTTTTCCATGCCAGAATCAGTCAATCATACCGTTCGCCCTGAGCTCGTCGAAGGGCAGAGCCGCATCAATACTAACGAAGCCTTATGTCTTTTTGCTTACGTCTAACTGACATTATTTTGCCACTCGCGCTCAACGCGAGCCCTGAACCCAGCGATTTGCGCCGCGCCGCCTGCGAACGTTTGCAAATTGCTGATGCAGATTTGTTGAGCCTTGAAGTGTTTCGCCGCGCCTATGACGCGCGCAAGCGCTCGGCGCTGAGCTTGATTTACACGCTATTGGTGCAAGTGACTGATCCAGAAACAATTTTAGCGAAGAAGCTGGCGCATGTCAGCATCGCGCCCGATACGCAATATCACTTTGTTGCCGTGCCTAAACAACCCAAACATCGCCCAGTCATTATTGGTTTTGGCCCCTGCGGCCTGTTCGCCGCGCTGATTTTGGCGCAAATGGGCTTGCGCCCCATTATTTTAGAGCGCGGTAAGGCGGTGCGCGAGCGCACTAAAGACACTTTTGGACTTTGGCGTCAGGGCGTGTTGACCCCAGAAAGTAATGTGCAGTTTGGCGAAGGCGGCGCCGGTACTTTTTCTGACGGCAAACTTTGGAGTCAAGTCAGCGACCCGAAACACTACGGCCGCAAAGTGCTGCAAGAGTTCGTCAAAGCCGGTGCGCCGGAAGAAATTTTGTACGTTAGTAAGCCGCATATCGGCACTTTTCGCCTCGTCAGCATCATCGAAAAAATGCGCGCTGAGATCGAAGCGCTGGGCGGTGAAATTCGCTTTCAGGCCCAGTTGAGCGATATTTTGATTGAAAACGGCCACATGCGCGGCGTTAGTTTGGCATCCGGTGAAACCTTGCGCTGCGATCAGTTGGTGCTAGCGATCGGCCACAGCGCCCCCGATACGGTTGAGATGCTGCACCAGCGCGGTGTTTATCTGGAAGCGAAAGCATTTTCGGTAGGCGTGCGGATCGAGCATCCGCAGCATTTGATTGATGCGGCGCGCTTTGGGCCGTATGCCGGGCATCCTCTGTTAGGCGCTGCCGACTATAAATTGGTGCATCACGCGAAAAACGGCCGCTCGGTTTACAGCTTTTGCATGTGCCCCGGTGGCACCGTGGTTGCGGCAGCCAGCGAGGCCGGGCATCTAGTCACCAACGGCATGAGTCAATATTCGCGCAATGAGCGTAATGCCAATGCGGGTTTAGTGGTCGGTGTCACGCCAGAGGATTTTCCCGATGCCTCGCCGCTGGCAGGTTTTGCCTTTCAGCGGCAATTGGAAAGCCGCGCGTTTGTATTAGGCGGCAGCAATTACTATGCCCCGGCGCAGCGCGTCGGTGATTTTTTAGCGCAGCGCGCGTCCACTGATCTGGGCAGTTTAATTCCGAGCTACACCCCCGGCGTTACGCCCTCCAACTTGGTGGATGTACTGCCCGAATACGCATGCACCGCGCTGCGCGAAGCGTTGCCGGCACTAGATCGCCAAATCCGCGGCTTTGCCTTGCCCGATGCGCTGTTAACCGGCGTAGAAACCCGCACGTCCTCACCGGTGCGGATCAAACGCGGTGCGGATTTTCAATCTATCAACGTGCGTGGCTTATATCCGGCAGGCGAGGGCGCAGCCTATGCAGGCGGCATTATGTCGGCCGCGATTGATGGCATTGAGGTGGCGCAGGCGTTGGCTTTGGCGATGGCTAGCGAATCCACTGTCTAACGTGCAATGCCATTAACTTAAGAAAATTCCGCGAAAGATTCGTCATCGCGAGGAGCGCAGCGACGTGGCGATCTCCATGCGCGTCGAGTAAAAAACGAGATTGCTTCACTGCGTTCGCAAAGACGAATTGGTGCCTTTTCCCTTAAGTTAATGGCATAACGTGAGATGAGACCCGAACGAGGCAGTTATCGTTTTGATTGAGCGTCGGAAATGCAAACTTTCGCTATTTAGAAACATCGCTCTAAGCACAATGCCTACAAAGACGGCGGACAACTAACGGATTGCGTAGATGTACGATTACATCGTGGTAGGGGCGGGCTCAGCGGGCTGTGTTTTGGCGGATCGTTTAAGCGAATCAGGGCAATATTCAGTGTTGTTGTTGGAAGCAGGCGGCAGCGATTGGAACCCTTTTGTGCATATGCCAGCAGGCATCGCACAATTAAATAAATTTCGTGGCATCAGCTGGAATTACGACACCGAAGCGGAAGCTGCGCTCAACAATCGCAAACTGTATTGGCCGCGCGGCAAGCTATTGGGCGGCTCCAGTTCGATCAACGCGATGTGTTACATCCGTGGCCATAAGTCTGACTACGATCATTGGCGCGATTTAGGCAATCCAGGCTGGGGCTATCAGGATGTACTGCCATATTTCCGCAAGAGCGAGCACAATTCGCGCGGCGCGAATGAGTTTCACGGTGATTCTGGGCCTTTACACGTATCAGATTTGCGCCACACGAATATCCTGAGCCACGCCTTTATCGAAGCCGCGCAGCAGGCGGGCTTTGCGGCAAACACGGATTTTAATGGTGCCGACCAAGCCGGGTTTGGCCTATATCAAGTCACGCAAAATAATGGCCGACGCTGCTCGACCGCCGTTAGCTTTCTGGCGCGCGCGCGAACCCGGCGTAATTTTACTTTATGCACCCATGCACAGGCACTAGGATTAGTTTTTGACGGCACGCGCGCCACTGGCGTGCGCTATTTGCGCAATGGCCGTGAACACGTTGCCACCGCCGCGCGTGAGGTCATTCTTTCCGGCGGTGCAATCAATTCCCCGCAATTGCTGATGCTTTCCGGGATTGGTGCAGAAGCCGAGCTACGTTCAGCCGGCATCAAACCGCTGCTGAATTTGCCCGGCGTCGGTAAAAATTTGCAGGATCATTTGGACATCTGCACGCTCAATTACTGCAACAGCAAAGTCACTTATGACACCGCGAATGATTTCCTGGTGGGCATGGAATACCTGTGCACTGGCGGCGGTATTGGCAGTTCTAACATTGCCGAAGCGGGCGGGTTTGTAGCCAGCCGCTACGCACAGATGGGTCAGCCAGATTTGCAGTTCCATTTTGTACCGGCGCTGTTGGAAGATCACGGCCGTTCGCGCCCGGCTGGACAGGGTTTTACCGTGCATGTCTGCGCGTTACACCCGGAAAGTCGCGGCGAAATTGCGCTTGCAAGCAAAGATCCTCTCGCAAAAGCACTGATGCGCCCGAACTATCTTTCAGTCGATAGCGATCTAGGCACCATGCTGGAAGGCATGCGCATCAGTCGCGATATTTTTGCTGCTCAATCTTTAGCCAAATACACCACAAAAGAGTTTTTGCCCGGTGCCGCGCTGAAAACCGCCGCAGAACTCACCGCATTTATCCGGCAAAAAGCCGAAACCATCTATCACCCGGTTGGCACCTGCAAAATGGGTGCTGACGATAAAGCCGTGGTGGATGCGCAATTGCGTGTACACGGAATTTTAGGTCTGCGCGTGGTAGACGCCTCGATTATGCCGACGCTGATTGGTGGCAACACCAATGCGCCCACGATTATGATCGCCGAGCGCGCTAGTGAGTTGATTTTGTCGGCCTGAATACTGGCAGCCTCACAGCCATCAAAGCGTCAAGTTGCGCTTTCGTATGGCGTAGCCGCCTGCTATGCTTGGCGGCTGGATATTCACAAAACTCAAGGAGTCCGTTATGGGCCGTGGTGACAAGCGTTCGCGCAAGGGCAAAATCTTCAAAGGCAGCTATGGCAATGTGCGCCCGCACAAAATTGCCGTTTATATTGCACCGGCCGCAACGGCAGTAAAGCCAGTATCGAAAACGTTAAGCGTTAAAAAGAAGTAAGACGCGTTGAAGATTTGACCGAAAAACCCGCCCAGACGCGGGTTTTTTCGTATCTGTCTCCAGCAAATTTTCTTCATTAAGATCAATTCATTAGGAAATTTGCAATATGGTCGGAAGCTACCAGGGAAAAACGGCGTTAGTCACCGGCGCATCTGCCGGTATCGGCTTGGAATTTGCGAATCAATTGGCTGCCCTGGGCTGTCATTTGGTTCTGACCGCGCGCAGGGAAGAAAGATTGCAGCAAATTGCCGCTGAGCTTACTCAGAAGTTCAACATTAAAACCCACGTGATCGCACTAGATTTAGCCGATCCAGGCGCGCCCGAAAGCCTGCAATCGCAGCTGCAAGCGCGGCAAATTCAGATTGACATTCTCATTAACAATGCCGGTTTTGGCCTGCCTGGAACGCTGGTCAGTCAACCCTGGACTGCGCATGCGGCAAGTTTGCAGGTGTTATTGATCGCGCCGACTCAGCTCTGCCGCGCCTTTATTCCTGCCATGCGCGAACGCGGCTGGGGCCGGATTATCAATGTCGCCTCCTTAGCCGGGTTGGTGCCGCCGAGTGCTAGCCACACCACTTACGGCGCGATTAAAAGCTATCTGATTCGTTTTAGTGAATCACTGGCCTTGGAGGAAGCAAAGTCTGGTGTCGTAGTTCTAGCGCTCTGCCCAGGCTTCACCTATAGCGAATTCCACGATGCCAACGGCGCACGCAGCCGAGTGCAGGCATTGCCCAAATTTATGTGGATGGATGCGGCCACCGTCGTTCGAGGGGGCTTGGTCGCACTGGAATCAGGCACAAGCGTTTACGTTAATGGCGGCATCAACAAATTCATCGCCGCACTTTGCAAATTTCTGCCGAATGCAATCGCAAGCTGGTTGGTCAACCGCAACGCCAATAAGTTTCGTGAACCGAACGGTGCTAACGATGTCAGCAAAGGTTGACTCAAGGCTAAGAATTCAGTTTAATTCGGCTTCTTAAAGGTGCAACGCGCCTTCCAAGATTTGATTGGCTAGATAGCTCAGTTGGTAGAGCAGGGGATTGAAAATCCCAGTGTCGGCGGTTCGATTCCGTCTCCAGGCACCGCTTCTAAGGCGTAGATTTATGCGTCGTTCACGTGACGCCCTCTCTCAGGATTCGCACCTCTTGGCTATCCGCCGAGCAGGCCTTTTTCTTTGCCGTCGCCAGCGCCAGCTAAACGAAGTGACCGGCCTCGAGAGC
>JAYUUS010000193.1:0-10529 GCA_043754435.1 Rhodanobacteraceae bacterium | reverse complement strand
TTGCCATTGGTGCCTGGATGTATCACGTTGTCAAATCCGTGGAATCCAAAGTTGCGCATCAGCCGCATTTTTTCGGCAAGCAGATCATCGTTTGTGGTTACCGCCCCGCCCTCAAAGGTGTTAAAAAATTTGGTGGCGTGAAAGCTAAAAACTTCGGCCCTACCGAACCCACCAATGCGCTGCCCGAGATGCGAACACCCAAACGCATGCGCCGCGTCGAACATAAGCGTTAACTGATGCTTTTGAGCCAGTTGCTCCAGTGCCTCCACGTCGGCGCCGTTGCCCCACAGGTGGACACCAATGATTCCGGTGGTGTTGGGCGTAATCATGCGCGCGACGGAACTTGGGTCGATGCAATGGTCATGTGCGTTGATATCGGCAAAGACCGGCGTTATTCCCTGCCATGACAGCGCATGCGCCGTTGCCACAAACGTGTAGGACGGGATGATGACCTCGCCTTTAAGGCCCAGCGCCCGGATCGCGATTTCAAGTGCAATCGTTCCGTTACACATTGCGACACAGTGCTTTACGCCTAAAAACTCTGCCACTCTACGTTCGAATTCCAGCAATAGCGGGCCATTATTTCCCAGCCATTTGCGATCAAACATCTCATCGACGAGATGGTTAAACTGCGTCTGCGAGCCAATATTGGGCCTGCCAACGTGTACCGGCGCATCGAACGCTGGCGCTGCACCGAAAAGTGCAAGATCATTTTTAGATGCAATATTTTTCATACTTGGGCAGCGGCGCGCAAACGATACTCAGTCAGGATGGTTTCTTCCCATTTTTTCATAAACCCAGACTGATCCATGAGGGCGCTCCGACGTAATCGCGATGGGATCTCCCGCCGAAGTTTACGTAGTCGCCCCAAATCTGCGCAGAGGGCGATACCAAAACGCACCAAGCTCTCGTCGCTTGCATGCGCAAACTCAGTAAGGCCGATATTTTCAAGAACAATCAGGCTGCAGCGAGAACTTGCTCTAGTTCCGTATTTTCCAAGCACGGGAACACCTGCCAAGATGGTTTCGATCGTAGTCGTGGCGCCCGTGTAGGGAAACGGATCCAGCGCGATGTCAATCGTGCTTAAAAAAGAAAAATACTCATTAATGCTCATTCTGGGACGTATTCCAACGCGGGCAATTTCAACACCTTCGTTAGCAAAGCATCGGTATAGTTCGTGTGTTGTATCTTTGTTAGTGCAATCAATGATTTCTAAACGGCTGTTTGGAACACCTCGAAGCAGCGCGGCCCACACCGGAATGATTTCCCGATTAATTTTTTTTACCGAATTTGCGTAACCAAAAGTGATGAAGCCATTTCGGTCTGCGGGAAGCTCCAAACTTGCATGAATAGATCGAAGCTCAGAATAAACAGCGGCAGCTGGATGCATGTACAGTAATTTTTCGCTTGAATAAGATCGCGCCGCCTGACATTCAGAAATCGAGTCCACTATTCTGCAGTCAATGTTTGGCAGCCCGGTTGTTAACGATGCGCCCATCGCGCTTATTTGCAGTGGCGCGACACGCTGGCAGACGACTTGCAAGCGGTTGAGATCCGTGTGCCCTGATAAGTCTACCAGCACATCCAAATCAAGGGTACGGACTAACTGAATCATGGTTTCGTCAGACATCCGACTCACGTCGTGCCACTCGTCTGCGGCGGCTATGAACAAATTCGTTATCTCGTCTTGCACGGGCGTGTTTGAAAGCGCAACGATGCAAAACTGGCGACGGTCGTGGCCCTTAAATAGCGCATAGGCGTATTGTGCAAGTGGGTGCGATTTAAAGTCGCCAGAAACATAGCCTATGCGCAGCGGCTTATACCCGTTTGCTTGGTTCTTGAAGCGCATGCTACGTACGGGCACTTCAACACTTTTGCGCAAGACATCGGTCAAAAATGCGCCGAACCGCGCGCCGTCGATACTCGGCGTAAGGCTGCTTTGGAAGATCAATGCGCCAAGAGTATTCAAGTTGTTAGGCTCCATTTGCCATGCGCGCAACAAAGACTCAAACGCTCGGTCATGGTTTATAAGTACGCGCTCCTGTAATGCCAGTTCTACAAGCTCTGACGCCGATTTATCCTCAGATGCGTTCAAAATCGCAATTGCGTCATGCGTTGAACGCGGTGCCACAGCCTGCGCAAGCAGCGTACGCAACATTGGCGGGCAATGCTGTTGATCCAAAATAGGCCTAAGCTGGCGCTCAGTGTCCTCGTACCGACCGCTCAACAGGTAGGCATTTCCAAGTGCTATTTGCGCGTCTAGCCACTCGGGCTTTAACTCTAATGCGCGCTGGTAGTGCGCAATGGCGGCAATGTAATCATTCATTTGCACCAGCACGTTTGCAAGGCTATAAAAGCCGGACGCTCCCGGCTCCACGGCTATAGCCCGTTGATAAAAACCGCGCGCGCGATCTAAGTCGTCATTTTTAAGAGCCAGATTTCCCAGGTTTATCAGCGGGCGCGCCGACTGTGGATATTGCTCTTGCGCCTGCTCGTAGCATTTTTGCGCTCGACTATCGTCGTCATTGTCCTCGTAGGCGTTCCCTCCATGGACTAACTGGTCAAGCGTAGGTGGCATAGTTATACAATCCATGTCAGGTTTCGTCAAAAGCATATCCAAAAGCATATCCCAACCGCATCGCAAAATCCCATTTCCCCGTCACGCCAGGAAGGAACGATGCGATTAAGTGGAACGCAAACGATACTCAGTCAGGATGGTTGTCTCCCATTTTTTTATGAACGCGACTTGATCCATGAGGGCGCTCCGACGCAAACGCCCTGGAATCTCCTGTCTTAGCTTGCGCAATTTCGGCAAATCTGCACACAGGCTTATGCCAAAACTGATTAAGCTTTCGTCGTCTGCATGCGCAAACTCGGCAAGGCCGATATTTTCAAGCACGACTAGGCTCAAGCGCGAACTTGATCGGGTGCCATATTTTCCAAGCACTGGAACCCCTGCCAAGACGGTTTCAATTGTAGTCGTTGCGCCGGTGTAGGGAAACGGATCCAGTGCGATGTCAATCGTGCTGAAAAACGAAAAATACTCATTAATGCTAATTCTGGGACGCATTCCAACGCGTGTGCTATCCACACCTGCGCTAATAAAGCACTTGTACAGTTCCTCCCTAGTGTCTTTGTTTTCGCAACCGATCATTTCCAGACGGCTGTTTGGAACGCCTCGCAGCAGCGCGGCCCACACTGGAATAATTTCCCGATTAATTTTTGACACTGCATTTGCATAACCGAACGTAATAAAGCCATTTCGATCTGCGGGAAGTTCCAAACATGCCGGAATGGGGTCGAGTTCCGCATAAACGGCAGCAGCTGGATGCATGTACAGCAGTTTTTCACTCGAATAGGATCGTGCAGCCTGGATCTCAGAAATTGAGTCGACAATCCTGCAATCAATATTTGGCAACCCGGTTGTTATCGCGGTGCCCATTGCGCTTATTTGCAGTGGTGCCAGACGTTGGCATACGACGGATAAACGATTGAGCTGCGTATGTCCAGACAGGTCTACCAGCACATCTAAATCCAGCGCACGGGCTAATTGAAGCATCGCCTCGTCAGACATCTGACTCACGTCGTGCCACTCGTCCGAGGTGGCCTTAAACAATTCCGTCACTTTGTCATGAACTGGCACGTTTGATAACGCAACAACGCGAAACTGGCTGCGATTGTGATGCTTAAATAGCGCATAAGCGTATTGTGAAAGTGGGTGCGTCTTAAAGTCGCCGGAAACATAGCCGATGCGCAGCGGCTCGCGGCCATCCGCTTTGTTTTTGAAGCGCATGCTACGGATAGGCACTTCAACACCTTTGCGCACGGCGTCATTCAAAAGTGCGCCGAAACGTGCGCCGTCGATACTAGGTGTAATGCTGCTCTGTCCAATCAATGCCGCCAGAATATTGATGTTGTTCGGTTCCATCTGCCATGCGCGCAAAAGCGCCGCAAATGATCGGTCATGATTGATAAACACGCGCTCCAGCGTTGCTAGAATCATAAGCTGCTCGACCGAGTGATCCTCAGATGCGTTTAAAATCGTGATTGCATCCCGCGTTGAGCGTGGCAAGACACTCTGCGCGAGCAGTGTTCTTACGATTTGCGGGCAATTGTCTTGATTTAAAATAGGCCAAAGCTGGCGCTCAGCGCTTGCGTGCTGACCGCTCAGCAAATACGCATTTCCAAGTGCGATGCTTGCGTCTAGCCACTCGGGCCTAATCTCTAGCGCGCGCTGATAGTTTGCAATCGCTGGGATATATTCGTCGATTTGCATGAGTACGTTTGCAAGGCTATAAAAACTGGACGCCCCCGGCTCCACCTCTATAGCCCGTTGATAAAGATCGCGCGCGCGATCTAAGTCGTCATTTTTAAGAGCCAAATTTCCCAGGTTTATCAGCGGCCGCGCCGACTGCGGATACTGCTGTCGCGCCTGCTCGTAGCAGTCTTGCGCGCGACTATCGTCATCATTGTCTTCGTACGCGTTGCCTTCTTGGACTAACTGATCAAGCGTAGGCGGCATAGGTACACAGTCCATTGAGGTCTCGGTAAAAATGGGTCTTGGTAAAAAGCATAGCGCACCGTCACGGCAAAAGCTCTGCGCGCACCTAAGTTTGAAGTACAACGTGGGTCAAAAAAATAAAATCGGCTTACACAAATTGCAAGTTTGCAGCGCACACTAGCGACTTAACAACTTGAGGACGATGCCCATGCAAGCGGTCAGACAAATACTCGAACATAAAAACAATAAGGTCCATAGCGTCACTCCAGACGACACTGTACTGACTGCAATCAAACGCATGGCCGAACTTGGCGTTGGTGCTCTGGTGGTGTTGGAGAATGACCTACTCGTTGGCATCCTCAGTGAACGCGACTATGCCCGCAAAGTCGTTCTCGCTGGTAAATCGTCGAAAGAAACACCCGTGCGCGACATCATGTCCAGCCCAGTGCTCACAACAACCCTAGACGGCCGTGCGAATGCCTGCATGCGGTTGATGACCGACCGGCGCATTCGTCACTTGCCTATTGTAGATGGCGATAGAGTGGTGGGTATGTTATCCATCGGGGACCTACTCAAAGTCGTCATTTCAGAGCAGCAAAAAGTTATTGATCAGTTGAATAGCTATATCAACAGCTGAGGTTTAGCAGTCGCAAGGTATTTCGATCTGACTTTGCCAACAAAAACGCACCTTAACAAAAAGCCCGATCACCCGGGCTTCTTGCTTACCTGCGAACACAATACGGCTAGATAACCGCACCCAGCTTGAAGATGGGCAGGTACATCCCGATGACCATGCCACCCACCAAAGTGCCAATTACCACCATAATAAATGGCTCCATCAAACTTGCCAGTGCATCCACTGCGTTAGAAACTTCTTGCTCATAAAACTCTGCGACCTTGAGCAACATCGTATCGAGCGCTCCTGCTTCCTCACCGATTGCGGTCATTTGCACGACCATATTGGGAAATAAATTGGTCTGGCGCATGCCTAAATTCAGCTGATGCCCAACCGCAACATCCTCCTTAATGCGCTTCACGGCTTCGGAATAAACGATACTGCCGGTGGCACCAGCGACAGTATCCAAGGCTTCAACCAATGGCACACCTGCTTTAAATGTGATTGCCAGCGTTCGAGCAAACCGAGAAATCGCCGATTGATGCAAAATGCCGCCGATGACTGGAAGTTTTAATAAGGTACGGTCAAAGAAACGCTGAAAAGTCCAGGAATGCCTCATTGCCATGACGAACGCAGTACCAATCCCAATAACAATTAACAGCGCTAACCACCAATAACTCACCATGAATTTAGACGCTGCAACAATCATTTGGGTAAACGCCGGTAGATCAGCGCCAAAACCTTTGAAAACCATTTCAAATTGCGGCACCACATAAATTAACAATATTGCACTCACAATCACCGCAACCGCCATCACCGCAATGGGATAGAAAAGCGCTTTTTTGATCTTTCCTTTTATGGCTTCAATATTTTCCTTGTACGTTGCCACTGTATCCAAAATAGTGTCTAGCACACCGGCAGTTTCGCCTGCCCGGGTAAGATTTACGAACAATTCATCAAATTGTGCAGGATGCTTTCCTAATGCCTCAGAGAGTGATGAACCACCTTCGATTTCTGTCTTAATTGCACCCAATAATTTTTTCAATTTCGGATTTGAGCTACCGCTTGCAAGAATCTCGAATGTTTGGACTAACGGAACACCGGCCTGCATCATGGTCGCGAGCTGCCTGGCGACCATAGCAATGTCTCTGGCCTTGACTGAGGAGCCGCTACCAGAGAAAAAACCATCCTTCTTGATTTTAACAGAGCTTGGAACGATCCCGCGCTTTCGCAGTTCTGCTCGAATCAAATTTTCATTTTTGCCTGTTTCGTCGCCGCGCAATTTGATTCCGCGCTTATCAGTGCCGACCCATGCAAAGGTTTGCAACGCACTGACTGCGGAGCGATCCGTAATTTTGCCTTTAGCTGCTGCGGTTGCCATACAAATCGTTCCTGTAAATCGACCTAAAAACTATACGCCCAGATTAATTTTCTTGCTAGCTTAAAGTCACTAAAACGAGTGGTTGCACGAAAAAAAACCCAGCAAGCTGGGTTTTTTATTGATGCGGCCTGCGCTGAAATCTTAGCTACGGCAAATTGCTGGACGATATTTAGCTGCTAAGCTGCCGTTGTTACTGCACTGCCAAGCGACGTTCGTCGAAGGCGGAACATTTACTGTTAAGACAGGAATTGAAGTGAAGATAATCGTGCCGGCACCCGCAGCTGCCGTTGTTAGCACAGTGATATCGCCCGTAGCGCTGATGAGCGCAGAAACCAGGTTCACGGTAGCGGTTGGCGGCGTGTAGCCATTTGCAAATGGCAACGCGTTGGCGGCGTTTTCAGTTACGGTTACTTTTGCAGCCGATGCTGCAACCATTGCTTCTGATACGCGACCACGAACCACATAGTCTTGGTACGCTGGCAGCGCAATAGCCGCAAGAATCGCGATGATAGCGACGACGATCATCAATTCAATTAGGGTAAAACCTTTTTGCGTTTTCATAAAATTTCCTTTGGGTGGGCGAACGCGCCAGTAGGCGGTATTATTAGTATGCATGTTCCATGCCAGTTAATTATTCGATTTTCTTGCGGGTAGAGGAATACATAAAACACAAAGGTCGGGGATTCTTGACAGTCAAAAATCTTAGGTACGGCAAATCGCTGGCCGATACCGCGCAGGCAAACTCCCACCGGAGGAACAGCTCCAAGCCACATTATTGCTAGGTGGTACCCCAAGTACGAGTGGGGGGCTAGGGGTGAAGATGATCGTGCCATTTCCTGCGGCTGGCGCGGTGGTTAGGGTTACGAGACCAAGAGCACTAATTGCTACGGACGTTAAGTTAACTGTTGCATTCAGCGGGTCGAACCCTAACCCAAATGGCTGACCATTTGCGGCATTCTCTACAACTAGCAGCTTCGCGGCCGACCCAGCAACCATCGCCTCCGATACGCGGCCCCGTATAACGTAGTCTTGATATGCTGGCAGGGCGATGGCGGCTAAAATTGCGATGATGGCGACCACGATCATCAGCTCTATAAGGGTAAAACCACGCGTTTGCATCGAATTTCTCCAATAAATTGAGGCGCACGGATCACGCCCTTAAACTTCATTGTCAAGAACTGTGCCAATGCTAAAAAACCTTTGGAAAATGTCGTTTTGCTTCGTAAAATTTTTTCGCTTTGCGTGATTGCTTCCCTTTTTTATGCGTTGACGATGCTCAGTCCCAGGCGCTAACCTCAAGAGCGGTGATTATTTTTTTTGTATTCTGATCAACCAAAACGGTGTATTGCTCCACCCGTCCTTTCAACGGCACAGCGACTAATTTTCCGTCAATTCCGTGCGCTTTCATGTAAGCCTCAGCCATTTCTCGCGCGTTCACCGGCAAGTTCTTGATTTGCTTGGCATGCGCCCAAAAAGTGGCGAGTGCCGCTGGCGTTGCTGGTGCAAAAAAACGGGGGTGCAAATGGACATCTGAACCCGACTCAACAATATCCATAATCTCCGCGCTTTCCTTAGCCTCTAATTGGCGAACGACTGTGAACACCGGTCCGGTTAACGACTCTTTTGAAAATTCAGGAAATGTAGACGCAGCAAACGCTTTATCAGTGATATTGCCCGCGTATACCAGCTCAAATCGATCCACCGATGCCACAACAAACACAGGGCGTGCGGCCCACATGATATGCAAGCCATAAAGCAGCGCCGCCATTTGTACAGCCGCAATCACGCTTAAATCTGATTTTAACGACTTTTTGCCACTTTTGAACACAACTAAGGTCAAAAGTGGCCCTAAAACGACATCTACGCTTAATAAGATCAATACCAGCTTGCCTGCACCAGCAGGCTCGAAGTACGGCTGCGGGTAGTAAACAAAATACAGCATGCATAAAGCGAAAATACCAATCATCAAGCTAATCGAAAAATGAATACCAGATGCCTTCCATCGCGTCATAAAGTGACCTCTTTTTGCTTGGTTTACGTCAGTTTTTGCCCAACACTAGCTGAATATTCAGATTACTATTCAATCCCCAACTTTTTCAAGCGATAGCGCATCGCTCTAAAAGTGATGTTGAGTTTTTTTGCCGCCGCCGTGCGGTTCCAGCGGGTGTCTTCGAGCGCCTTGAGCAGGGTGTCGCGCTCAAGTTCCTCAACTTTTTCCATTAGACCTAAGCTGTTTTTTAATTTTAATGCAGCTTCGGCATCGTCTGGCATCGAGGGCTGCATGCCGGTTCTAGGACGCAGCTGTAGGTCATGTGCTTCAATGGTGTCATTTTCACTTAACGCGACGGCCCGCTCAAGCACGTTTTGTAGCTCACGCACATTTCCGGGAAAATCGTAGCGGCTCAGCTCTTCTTTTGCATGCGCCGATAGAGTTGGCCGGGTGATAGTCCATTCGTTCGCCAAACGCGTCAGAAAGTGCTCAGCCAAAAGTGCCACATCGCGTCCACGTTCGCGCAGTGCCGGAATTTTTAGCTCAATCACGTTGATGCGGTAGTACAAATCTTGGCGAAACTGGCCCGCGTCGACTAATTTCGATAAATCTTTGTGCGTAGCACTCAGCAGGCGCACATCGACCGGCACTTCGTTGGTAGCACCAATCGGGCGCACCGATTTTTCTTGCAGTACGCGCAGCAGCTTCACTTGCATGTGCATAGGTAACTCGGCAATTTCATCTAAAAACAGCGTGCCGCCGCTGGCGGCCTTAAATAAGCCCTCTTTATCTGCAGTTGCGCCCGTGAAACTGCCTTTTTTATGGCCGAAAAACTCGCTTTCCATAAGTTCAGTTGGAATTGCGCCGCAGTTAACCGGAATAAATGGGCCGCCTGCGCGCGGCCCACCATCATGTATGGCGTGTGCGGCTAATTCTTTGCCGACGCCGGATTCACCGGCAATATGTACGGGCGCTTGGCTGCGTGCGAGCTTGGCAATTTTGTTGCGTACTTCTAAGATGGCTTCAGATTCGCCTAGGAGCTGCGGCGATTTTAGGTCAGCTTTTGTCTCAACGTGGGCTAATTCTGACTTTTCTGAGCTACGTGCAGGCGCCACAGGGCGGGTTTCACGCAATTTCAGCGCGCTAGCCACCAACGCTCGAATTTGGTTCAAATCAACGGGCTTACTGACGAAATCAAAAGCACCGGCTTTGAGAGCGTTAACAGCCGCATCTTGATTGCCATAAGCGGTAATCATCGCGACCGGCGTATCGGGGAATTCTTTACTTATATGTATGACCAAATCTAAGCCAGAACCATCCGGCAAACGCATATCCGTAAAACACAGATCAAACTTCTGACGCGTCAGCTTTAATTTCGCGTCCGCCAAAGTCATTGCCGTTTCCACAGCAAGCCCCATGCGAATCAGCGTTAGAGTCATGGTGTCTAACAGCGCAGGTTCGTCGTCAACAATGAGCGCGAGGCTTTTGGTCAAGGTTTATGCCCGAATAGAGTTTGGCATATAAGCGTATCAACTTGACGGCTTACGTTAAACCCGCCACGCAAATATAAACTAAAAGATCAGCAGAACTAAATCAGCGGTTGTGTCCTATCGAATGTGCCGCTATAGTTCGCGGCCCGACGTGTAAGCGGCGGATGTGGAGAGATGGCCGAGCGGTTTAAGGCGCACGCCTGGAAAGTGTGTGTACGGTAATCCCGTACCGAGGGTTCGAATCCCTCTTTCTCCGCCAGAACACCCAGCTTTAAACAAGTCTTATGCAAGTGACAAAACACTTGAAGTACCACCCGCAAAGTTACACGCATGCTTTCTATGGCCTCTGCCGGTACCTTCGCGTTGCTAGATTGCGAATCCCGCCAGGGCCGGAAGGCAGCAACGGTAGTGATTGAACAAGCGCGAAGTGCTGCTGGCAGGGGTCACCTCCTCAGAAAGCGAAGTAGCCTTCGGGTAGGTATGCAGCTCAGATTGTCGCACTTCATCATATCTGCGCCTTCCCTAAAACGTGCATAATCTAACCAGTCACC
>JAYUUS010000192.1:0-10548 GCA_043754435.1 Rhodanobacteraceae bacterium | reverse complement strand
ACCAAGCACGTCTAAAACCGGCAATCAGGGCGGTAGAACTCAACTCAAGCCGGGGATGTTCTCGTTTTTCGTTCACGCACTGACCTATTTTCTGGGCTAGGGCTGCAATTTAACCTAGATTTGTGGCTATGGCCTAAAAAACAGTTGTTGATCGCGTCGCCCATTTTCTAATTGTCTGAAATTACCGAGCCGAATTGGAATAGGCCCGTCATCCCCGAATGTTCTACTCGGGGATCCAGCCGAATACCTCGAATAAAACCGAAACGCTATTGGTGGCGCTAAGCGCTATGAAGCCGCTGGATTCCCGCCAAAGGGACGATGAACCAAAAGCGCTGGATTCCCGCCAAAAGCATGCGGGAATAACGCACTTAAAAGCACGCGGCCTGAACAAATGTACAGCCATTGCATTCGTCGCATTGCAATTGCGCGACCTACCGACTAGGGTGACAGCTTCACACAACAAAATGATACAAAAATGATACAAAAACTCGCAATCAAAACGGTAACGCCTATCGCCGCAGCTCTATTTTTCTTTACAGCAGCGTCAAATGCAGAAACATGGGTACGTTGTGACGCATGTAGTTTGTCACAATCAGAAGCCCTCGCAATTACTGTCGGCCCCGAGCAAGACGTGGTCGTCTTCAGCGCACGTGACAACACCGCGCAAGCCTATTGGACAAGAACCGAAGTGAACGGTGCCGGATGCCAACAATTGCGGCCAGGGCAAGATACGACTCAAAAGAGCTTTGTTCCAAAAAGTCAAAACACAATTTCCGCAGGACAGTGTTCATATACAACTGTCGCTCAAGCCATACCGCTTGATGCAAGCAAAGAGTCGTTGGTAGATGCATTTCATGGTGCATACGTTGAGACGAACGGTACAATGCAAAAGACTTCACAAGTCAACATCGCCGATATCCCAAATGCACCCACAGGTCCCGGCGCAGTAACAAATGATCCTCGCGGCATCACTGCTTATGATGTTCAAAATAATATTGCGACCCAAGTTGCATTACGCGAAGCAGCACAGGCTTACGTACATTCAGCTCAGGGCAATCTTAATCATCTTGTTTCAACGCTTGTGTCGCTCGTAAATGTCAGACTACTTAATACATCGCATCAGATTAATTTGGTGATTACCTTAGCAGATGGTTCAAAAGTAAATTTCGAATTTACTACACAACGAGACGATGCGGAACTCGTTGCCGCGAAGGATCCAAGTGGTGCACCGGTCATGGTAGTTGGAACGCCCGCAGTTCTGTATGTGGGCACTTTTAATTATCAGAGCTACCAAGACGTCAACAATTTTTTGCGCAATGCTGCTTTGAACGGCGTTCGCATTGTCGACCATCACATTGGGGGAAATTCAGCTACCTGCCACAGTGAAATTAAGGAAAATGGCGAAGTGATTGTTACTTGCCAACCATTCTGAACGACATTCTGTGGTTGGAGTTTAGTTCAACAAATTTAGATTTTGCTAGCGGGTAAAACCGCTGGCGATTTGATATTGAATACCCATTTTTTTTTAGTGAATAACGAGCAAGCACCATCATTCCCGCAATTTGAAGACGTGGATCTAAAAATTATTCTCGACGTTGACAAATCTTTATCTGGCCGACTATTGCAGTTCGATGCATTGGCCATGCGATTCAGCAAGATTTCAAATACCGGTTGATCCCGTTTGGGTCTGTTCAAGACACACCCCATACATTGCGGCACCAGTCTGGAGTTTCGTTATGTCGGCAATGCGTCACATTGATCTGCGCCAAATAACTGTCCTTTCCGGTTTTCTTGTACTTGTCTTTACGTCAACGCAATCGTGGGCACAATCCAAATTCGATGATGTAACAACACTCGACAGCGTCGAGGTAATCGCCATGCGCAGGCCGCTTTCCGATTTTCCCGGTGCCATCACAATCGTTGACGGCGCTACGTTACATCAAGGCCAGCGCAAGGTTAGTTTGGCGGAATCTTTGGTACGAGTGCCCGGAATAACCGTATTGGATCGACAAAACTATGCACAGGATTTGCAGGTGCAGAGCCGAGGTTTCGGCGCACGCTCAAGCTTCGGCATCCGCAGCATCAAACTGATTGTCGACGGCATTCCAAGTTCGGCTGTTGATGGTCAGGGGCAGGCGGGTAGTTTCCCGCTCGATGCACTGGATCGAATCGAAGTTCTGCGTGGGCCACTGGCACTTCAATATGGAAATGCTGCCGGCGGTGTCATTGTGGGTTATACCAATCTGGATATCAGGCACGGGTCGCATTTCGATTTGTGGGGAGGCAACCACAGCAGTTATCGAGCAGCTGTCGGTTTTGATGGCGCGAATGACCAAAAATCATGGCAATGGCGTGTCGATGCGAGTCGCTTCGACACCGACGGTGAGCGTTTGCACAGCGCGGCCGAGCGATTGCAGTTTAATGCGGTAGCGCAATGGAGCCCACGCGAGGACGAACATATCCGATTCGTGATCAATTCTCTGTCACAACCGGATACGCAGGACCCACTTGGTTTAACTCGCGTAGAACTGCGTGCCGACCCTTATGGCACCGACCCTGCGGCGCTGATGATGGATACGCGAAAGACTATCGAGAACCAGCAACTTGGATTGCAATGGGAACGCGATTACGCACCCGGACGCCGGGCCTGGCTCGGTGCTTACCATATCGAACGCGATGTCGTGCAGTTCCTTCCATTGCCGGTCGGCGCACAAATTCCGGCAAGCAGCGCTGGCGGCGTGATCGAGCTGGAACGTGGTTCCAATGGAATTTCAAGCGACCATCAATGGAGTAGTGCTTATGGTGCATTCACGCTCGGATTTGAACTCGGAAGTCTGGAGGAGGCAAGGCGCGGTTACGAGAACTTTGTAGGCAGCCAATTAGGTGTCCGCGGCCTTGTGCGCCGTGATGAAATCAATCACGCGCTCAATCGCGAAGTCTATGCGATAGGTGATTGGCAACCGGCAAAAGCTTGGAGCATGCTTGCTGCGATTCGATATTCAAGTTTGCGTTTTGAGTCAGACGACCGATATTTTGCAGCGAGTAATGGCGATGACAGCGGACATACAAGCTACAGCGAATCTTCTGCGTCAGTTGGCGTGGCGCGTGCATTTGCCAATGGCGAGATATTCGCAAGTTTGGGCCGTGGCTACGAGACACCAACGATCACCGAACTTGCCTATCGTCCCGACGGCGGTGCCGGCTTTAATTTTGGCCTCACTCCCGCACATTTTGTTTCTGCCGAAATAGGGGCACGTTGGCACCATAACGGCATCAAGGCGGATGTCGCTGTGTATCGCGTCAACGGTGAAGACGAGATTGTTCCGGCCGACAGTCGCGGTGGTCGTGCCAGTTTCGCCAATGCCGGCAACACCAGTCGAATCGGAATTGAATTGGGCTGGTCGGGCCAACTCGGGAATGCCTGGTCTTATGCTTTGGCTGCCAATTGGATACGTGCTCGTTTTGACGAAAGCTTCAACTATAGTGTTTTTGTAAATGGAGCCAACACGATACGAACGGCTGAGGCAGGAAATCGCATTCCGGGCATACCGCATGCCGATGCCTTCGCGGAACTCATGTGGCAATCCCCCGATGATAGCTTTGATTTGGCGTTGGAAATGCGAGTGAGTGACACCATTGCCGTTGATGATCGCAATACCGATTACGCCGACGGTAACGCCAGATCCGCATTAAGAATGGATTGGCACCCATCGAAGGCACACGGATGGAATGGATTTGTTCGTGTCGACAATATCTTTGATCGCCAATATGTCGGCTCGGTGATTGTAAACGAAGGGAATAGTCGATATTTCGAACCTGGAGCGGGACGCGGTATTACTGTCGGGATCGGCTGGAGTACAGTTCCCAGCCAATAATTTCCTGTCAGCACTCAACTGGATTCCCGCCAAAAGCATGCGGGCACGACGAACTTAAAGGCATGCGGGAACGCCGATGACACCGTAAAGTTTTCTTGCGCCTTATTTGCTGCTCGAATTCGCGGATTGAATTTGACATCCCAATCACCTCGCACCAAATATCTTCACAAACATGAAATCCACGCTTCGCTGGATTCTTTGGGAAATAGTAATGAAAACGCGTGATGACCAAGCGGGCCTGATTTTATTAATTGAAGATAATCGCGGTATCGCTGAGATGGTCGGCGAATTCTTAGAGCGTCGGGGTTATTCGCTGGACTACGCCAGTGATGGTGTAACTGGCTTGCATCTTGCAGTGAGCAATAGCTACGACGTCATCATTCTCGATCTGATGTTGCCGGGCATGGATGGCTTGGAAGTCTGCCGCAAACTTCGCCAAGACGCCAAACGCGCAACACCCGTGTTGATGTTGACCGCCCGCGATACTTTAGAAGATAAAGTAACCGGCCTGGACGCGGGGGCGGATGACTATTTGGTGAAACCGTTTGAGCTCAAAGAGCTGGAAGCGCGGTTACGCAGCTTGATTCGTCGTGACCGTCGCCAGGTTAGCCAAGGCGTACTGAAAGTAGGCGATTTAATTTTAGATTCGGCGACACTGCGGCTCTCGCGGGCGGGCAAAGATTTGTTGATTAGCCCGATTGGCTTGAAATTGCTGACTATCTTAATGCGGGAATCGCCTCGGGTTGTGAGTCGCCGCGATATTGAACGCGAAGTCTGGGGCGATATGCTGCCCGACAGCGACACTTTGCGCAGTCATCTTTATAACTTGCGTAAAATCATCGACAAGCCGTTTCAGAAAACCTTGCTGCACACCATCCACAGCGCTGGTTACCGCCTGTCAGATTTGGACTCGGAAGTTCCCAATGCTTTAATGGCCGGAACCTAGATAGTGTGGCGTTGGCCCAAAGGTGAGCCCCAGCTTAGCCCTGAGGCGGCAGCATCCTTGCGTCGCGTTTCCCCTTACGCTGTCGCATCTTCCCAAGATCCTGCGAGCCGCCATGACGTCTCGCGCTCGTTGCATAACAAACTCGGCACCGTTTTTATCTTGCAGGCGGTGGCTGTTTCGTGCGCAACGTTACTGGGGATCTATGCCACTGCTGCGATTTTAGAGGACGTTTTGATTCGACGTGCATTGCGCGACGAAGCCGCACACTTCGATAAACGCTTGGATCAGGATAGCTTAGCGAGTGAACCAAATACTTCCAACATGCAGGGGTATTTGCGGCCTAACGCAAGCTACCCGCGCCGGGTGCGTGGGGTTCCACCCGAACTCAAAAACTTGGCGATCGGGTTTCACAATTTTAGGCTAGCCGATGGGCGGCGGCCTTTGGTGTATGTCAGTGAAACCCGGCATGGGCGGCTGACGCTGCTGTTTGACCAACAAAATGTCGGAAAACTGGCCCTGCTATTTGGTCTAGTGCCGTTAATTTTAGTGCTTATTTTTATCTATTTGGCCTCCCTGACGGCTTACAAACTGAGCCGTCGAGCGATTTCGCCCGTCATATGGTTGGCAAACGAGGTCAGTCGGTGGGATCCGAAAACGCCGGACAGCGCAGCACTATCGCCGGAAAGAATGCCCAGCGACTTAGAAGGGGAAACACAAATTTTAGCCGAAGCGCTGCGTGGCTACAGCGAGCGAATTGCTGAGCTCGTGGAACGTGAACGCACTTTTACGCGCGATGCTAGTCATGAATTACGTACCCCACTGACCGTCATCAAGCTTGCCTGTGAAGTGCTCCTTACTGACGCGGAACCCGATCCATTTGTAGAACGCAATGTCAAGCGCATTCAAAACGCAAGTCGAGAGATGGAAGCATTGATCGAAGCTTTTTTACTCCTAGCGCGCGACTCAGCATCGGGTTTACCGGAAGATTTACTCAATCTCAACAGTATCGTGCGGGAGGAAATTGAGCGGGCTGAGCCACTGCTGGCGCAAAAGCGCGTTACCTTAACGTTTATTGAGCCGCACGAACTCACGCTGATTGCACCCGGCAAAGTTGTTTCCGTGATGCTGGGCAATTTAATTCGCAATGCCTGCCGCTATACCGATGCAGGCAGCGTCACCGTTGCCATCATTGGGAATAAAATTAACATTACCGATACTGGGCATGGCATGAGCACGCAAGATATGGCGCATATTTTTCAGCCCTTTTTTCGCGGACAAGGCGCGCCTAGGGGCGGGCACGGGGTCGGGCTAACGATCGTTCGACGCTTATCGGAACGTTTTTCTTGGCCTGTTGAGTTGACCAGTACGCTTAAAGTAGGGACGAGCGCCACGATTGAATTCCCGCAGGCAAGCATTTGCGCGAAGTCACCCTGACGAAAACTTTAATCTGGCCGATGCAACGATTGGCCGACTACATTCAAGGTTGCGCGTCAAACTCAGCTTTTAGCTTTTTGAAGCTTTCACGATCCGCAAAATAAATGAGTGCGTTCTCTAAATACGCGCGCGCCATGCTTTGCGTTCCCTCTTGCAACATGGCGCGAATCTGTGCTTCCGCACGGTCACCGGTTTCCTGCAACCGCGCCTGCATATATTTATCATCAGGCGTTTGTAGCAATATCTGTTGGTAGTAAAACGCCGCGCATACAGCCTCGGGCGATACAAAATCCCCGGCTGCAAACGCTGCACTGGCTTTCGCTGACAGCGCTTCTAAGCTCTCCGCTGCAGGCTCGGCGGCCTCTGAACTTGGCAAATTTGCAGGCGGGCTCGCAACATTTGGACGCGGTGCTGGCGCTGCGGCGTCCCCTACTTGCCCCGCACCGGGCGTGGGTGTGACATTTTGCGGCTGCTCCTTGCTGCCTTTAAGCACCCACCACGCCGCAGCACCCGCACAGAGTAGCCCGAGCACGCCGACCCAAATCAACCAGCCGGCGGCACTTGAGCGTTTTGCTGCAATCTTGGATACCGGTGTTGGCGAGAAAGGTGCGTTTGTTTGCAGCGGGGAAAACGGCGTTGGCGCAGTAAAACTGCCCTGCGCGGCGGCGGGCGGAATAAAAGGTGTCGGCACCGCAGGCACCACCAGAGTGGCAGCTGGAATTGTTGGCGACACTGATTTGGCTGACAATTGCTCTGGGGCAATTACCCGCTGACCAACCACGGTCGCAGGCGGAATTGAAGGTGATGCAACCGCTTTGCGTACCGGCACCGGGGCTACAATTGCAGTCACAGCCCCTAAATTAGGGTTATCAGCGGCCAAAGTCGGCGCTACCAGAACCGGCAATACGGTCGTTTCACCAATCGCGGCGGACTTGGGTGTGGGCGGCTGATGGGCTTTACCGCCCACTAGCGTAACGGCAGAATCATCAGGTGCAGAAGCGCTGAGAGGAACTCGCATAATTGCGGTCGGAGCGCTCGCGTTGGCTGCTGATGACGAAACAGCGGGCTTTTGGGCAAGAGCTGGGTTAACGGAGGCTTGATTAACGGGGGCTTGATTAACGGGGGCTTTGGCCGCTGGCGTTTGCCCGCTCGCCGCGCGTGCGGCAATCAGTTGTTCAATAGCGATCAGTAGTTCAGCCGCATTGGCGAAACGCTGCTCGGGCTGTTTTGCCAAACAGCGGCCTAAAATTGGCTGCATAGCCGCCAAAGCTAACGGCAACGCTGGCACCGGCTCGCTAATATGCTTAATCGCTACTTGAAACGGGTCATCTGCATCAAAGGGTGGTTTTCCGGTCAACGCTTCCCAAATGACGACCGCCAAGCTGTATTGATCAGACCTTGCATCCGAGGGCAAAGCTTGCGCTCGCTCCGGGCTCATATAATGCGGGCTGCCGAAAGCGACCTGCTCATTTTCCGGGGTTTTACCACTGACTGCGCGCGCCACACCGGCTTCACCCAACAGTGCGGTGCCATCTTCTCGGAAAAACACATTCGTAGGCTTGATATCGCGGTGTAAAAAACCTTGGCTGTGAAGGAATTTCAAACCCGTGGCTAAGTCAAGTGCAATCGACAAAACCTTATCCATCTCAAGCGCGCCGTTGCTCAAGCGATCCCGCATGGTGCCGCCAGAAACGTATTCGGTGGCGATGTAGTGCCGGCCCTCGGCTTCGCCAATGTCGAATACGCTCAACAAGTTGGGATGCGTCAATCGCGCTGCTGCCTTGCCTTCCTCGATCACGCGCCGCCTGGAGCCATCGTCATCACTCATGGCAAAACTTAAGACTTTTAGCGCCACTAAGCGCTGTAAAGATTGCTGCTCAGCGAGATAAACGTGGGCACGATTACCTTCAGACAGCGATCTAACGATCCGATAGCCGGGAATTGTCGGTGTAGTCATAGCCTTAAGTCCCGCATTGATCGCAATTAAATTGCCGCGATGTTACGGGCCACAGCCCTGGGTGTCAGCACCAATCTGCACGATGCAGGAATAATCACACATGTGCACGATTCAAAGTCGCGCTAGAGTAGTCAAACGCAGTTTCTTGGTTCACAATCAGACAACACTCTCAGTTCAGACAAGGGAAACAAATGAAAGCAAAACTCCTATCCGTAGCAGTTGCAGCAATGCTCGGTTTCTTTGCGAACAGTGCGTTCGCTCAAGAAAGCGAACAAGAACAAGTGAAATCACCCTTGGTTACGATAATCACCTTCGCAAGTGACTATCGTTTTCGCGGCATTTCACAAAATTTGAACGACCCTGTCCTGCAATTGGCAACCACTTATTACACTGAATCCGGTCTATATCTGGGCATATCCGGTTCCAACGTAGATTTCGGTGGTAGCGTCGGCGCTAATTTAGAAGTTGATCTGTACGGTGGCTGGGCCGGGGAGTTAGCCGATGGTTTAACAGGCGATCTGCAGCTGATTCGCTACAACTACCCAGGCGATGACATCCCAATCGCCTACACTGAACTGGTCGGAAAGCTCACCTATTCGGGCTTTACGGGCCTAGTGGGCTATTCCAATGACGTGTTTAACACCAATGAAACCGGCATTTATTACAACCTAGGCTATAGCGTGTTGGTTGCCGACGAATTTAACTTATCTGCAGGCGTTGGTTATTACAACTTGGACGACCCTGCCGATTTTGGCGGCGGTATTGTCGACAGATCCATTGGCGTTAGTCGCCTATTTGGCCCGCTGACTGTAGGCATCAGCTACATCGATACTAACGGTGCGTTTGAAAACATTTATGGTGAAACCAACGACAGCCAGTTTGTGTTTTCGATGGCTGCAACTTTTTAAGCTAGCGTGCCAGAGTTCAGCTGCTTGATCCTTGAATAATTGGATCAAAGGCCAACTACCCCGGACACCAAAAAGCGACGCTAGCCCGTCGCTTTTTTGCTTTTGAGCACTCCTAATGCGCTGATCGCGATCAAATTTGTGCGATAGCGCTCGCCGCAACCTAACGGCGTCCCTATACTCCATGTAACTTAGCTCGACCAAGCGCTTTTGCATGGATTTTCACTTCGCACAATTTGAACCGGATGCTTGTGAACTAGCACATGCTTCTGTGGTGGATGCGCATGCGCTACTGCGTGAACGGCGGCCAGATTTGCCACCCGTTATGGCAACGGTCGGCGGATCTTTTTTAAAATTCTTCGGCAACAGCTATGCGCCGCTGCTAAAGCACACGCAAGACGCTTTGGGCTTGAGCTTTGTACGCATGGCCAGCCGACATGGAAGCTGGGGCGATGACGTACACACTTATCACAATGAAGAACATGCGCTTGAATTGCTCAACGGCCGCTTGGCGCGCACGCGTTTACAGCTAGGGTGGCGTGGGCTGGAGGCAGAGGAATGGTTGCTGTTAGCGCTGTTTTCCAACTGCCATGACTTGCGCCAACGCGAAAAACTGGACTATTACGATGGCATCGGCGCAAACGAACGCGCCAGCATCGCTGAAAGCCATAGAATTTTGCGCACTTGCGGGTTTTGCGAACCTGAGCACACGGAGTTTTTTGACACGCTCGCTTGGATGATTGCCGGCAGCACTTTTGACGCGCGCCCAGAAAGCATTGAGCACGGCAGAGTTCATCAGCACAGCGATACCGGGGGCATCGCATCAGTTAACAAACCAACCGTAATTAACTCTGGCGGCTCACTTTCATCCGCGCTCGGTCGTCAATTTATCGCGGCACACCCGAACTACTTAAGCGACCCGGTTCTACGTCGACGTGCGCGCCTTATTTTGGTTTCCGCCGATTTGGACACTGCCAACGTTGGTGAACCCTTCATGGCGCTCGTAGATAGCGGCGTACGTTTAGTGCGCGAACGGGAAATGCGCAATGGCCGGGACTTGTCTAAACCCAATTCAGCGCAACACGTAATCGAGTTTTTAACCGACGGGCAAGAACTTTATTTTTTCAAACTGCACCGTTTTGTGTCGGACATTGGCCGCGATGTTTTTGGCTTAGGCAAAACCTTAAACAGCCACAAATTAAAGCGCCTCACCGATCAAATTCGTGCGCGCTTCCCGAGCTCAGTATTGCAAAAATCTAGCGGTGACGAGGTAATTCAAGAATTTATCCGTTGCGCCAGCGAATTATCCCTTTAGAAAAGACTCGAAACAAATTCACTAAGCCAGCCACTTACGAAGCTGCGCCGTTACTTGCGGCGCATACAGCAATTCCAAATGCCCGATACCGCGAATAATTTCTGCGCGTGTCTTGG
>JAYUUS010000191.1:0-3498 GCA_043754435.1 Rhodanobacteraceae bacterium | reverse complement strand
GCGTTTTCACAGCCGATTGCTGCTCAAGCTGATTAGCCAATGCGAGCCAAACATCAGCAGGTAGCGCGGGAACTAGCAAATCAATAATGCGGCTCATGCCTCACCACCCAGCGCCGCCACCAGCATCGCGTTTTGCGTATCGGCTCCGGCCCGCGTGTGGTGCGTGCGATTGCCGCACTTTTGCGACGCGGGCGAATACTCAACGCAGTTCAATAGCGCCGTAAATCTATCGCCGATGGGGTCGCCCTGCTTAGCTGTCGCGGGCCACCGATATTCGACGCCGTTGACGTTTACGACGACGTCGGGCGCAGGCTTGCAGCGAAGTCGTTTCGGGTTGATTTGGGACCAATCTTGCTTATCAGTGGCAACAAATTTCTTCCAATCCGGTGCATTTGCCCACGGCATAGACGCGTCAACTTCAACATCCGGCCCCAGCGCGCGGAACCACGCGGGGATAACGAGGCGCGCCATTTCTTGTGCGTCGTAAGCGATGCGTTGCTGGCAATCTTCTTGAGCCGCGTATATCTTGCCCGCTGCTAGCGCCGCTTTGGCATCATCAGCGCCGCCCCAATTTATTTTGATCGCGGTAACTCCAGCGTAATAGCACCACGCGCCATTTTCAGGCGCTTCAACTTCCGGCTGCGGGAATAGAACGGCGCTCATTGCGCACCGCCAACGGTCGCCAAGCAATCGCTGCGGCCCGTCTCCGCACAGCTCGCAACCTCACGCGCTTTTGCTTGATCTACGATGCCGACCAAGAGCCGTAAATCGGCGCTTTGCCGCTCGTAAATATCAGCGCGGGCGGATTCAAAGCCAAGCCGAAACGCGCCGATGCACAGCGCCACCGTTACGACTGCGGCCACCGTTGAAAGAGCGATGGCTCGGAACACTTGGCCGGTGCCAATCCTGACCTCTTGACTTTTTGGCGCTGGCAGCTCTACACCACACGCGCTCATGACTGCGCCTCGACCAATTCGCCGGCATCGCTCACCGTGTACCAAGCACCCGCCGCGATGTTCTGACCAGCAATGCCCGTTAGAACTTTAATGATGTCGCCATCATCATTGCGTTGCACAAGTACGATTGCCGCACCGTCAATGCCAGCCATAGCTCTTGATTCGCTTCCCGTCGCTATTGCAAGCCCGCCTTTGCCGGTGTTGCTCGCTGCGGAGTAGTTGCCGGTGTTGCTCTCACTGTTAGTTGCCGCCGATGTGATCGCGCAATCAATAAACTCGGCGAGGCTGACCTCTCGCACCACCGTTATGCACTCGGCCGCAATTTTTTCTGATTCGGCGTGTGTGGCGCCGCTCATCTCAACGATGGCAAAACGATTGCTTGCTGGTGCGTAGTGCTCAAATACCGCGAGCGGTGAAGGGCACGCATGGAACCCGTTTTTGCACGCTTTGATTTCGCCGGTTTGCGTGTAAGTTTCGCCAACTTCGAACTGAAAGTCGCGGCACTTAAAATCTTTGTCGAACCCTTTGTACGCGATGATTTTTGGCGTTGGTGCTGGTGCCGCGACTGGTGCCGCTTGTGCTTCTGCTTTCTTTTTAGTAACCTTTGCCACGTTGTTTAATCCTTAGTTGTTGTGAGCCCGCTTTTGCACAGCGGGCTTTTTTATTGCCCGAAATTCGTGTTTTATTGAAGCGTCGGCTCGCCAAATTCCAGAACGCCGGTAGTCGCTTCAGCGGCAACCACTTCAACCACGCCGCTTAGCTCAACATTGCGTACGCCTTCGCCTAAATCGGCATCGAACGTGGCTGTGATTTGCGCAATGCCCACACCTTTCGCGACGACTGAGCCGCTTTCGTCAATCGTTGCTGCATCAGTGTTGGAGCTGATGTAGCTCACTACGCCGTCAATCGGTGCAGCATTACCAGCGGCGGTTTTTGGTAAAACAGTGACCTGTACTTTTTGTTCGTTTGTTAATCGCATTTTGAAATTTCCTGTGAATAAAATAGAGAATTGCCCTTGGGTGATGCACCAATTCACGCGCGGGCCACGCAGTGATCTGATAAATTCGATAAGTTTTTTAAGCATTTACTTGACCTTTGATTAGCTATGCGCTTGCAAATGTCTTAGGCGCAATATCGCCCAAAATCATAACGCCAGATGCTTTCTTAGACTTTCGCATTATTAGCGAAATTGCCCGCAAAGCGTGGGCATTTTTTGGCGCTGGTTCAGTGCGACCAGTGGCCCAGTGCGAAACGGCACTAGGATTAACTGACGCGCCGGTATGCGATGTGACAAGTCTTGCAAGCTCGACTTGTGAAATATGCGGGTTGGCTTCAAGCCATTTTTGTACGTTCATAGCTGGAATTTATACCTAGTCTTTGCTGTAGTCAATAGTGCGGCTAATTATTTTAAGCTTGTGTCTATCATAGCAATAGACTAACCCTTAACTGCAACACCAAGTGCCAGAGCAAAGCAAGCCCACTTTAGACTCGCTTCGATGTCGCCCAATATGCCGGTCGCTTATCGCAATTCCAGACTTTTCGCGTACCGGCTCTAAAATTCGCCCACCGGCTCAAATGTTTCAACGCTACTTCACGGTTTTTGAATTTGCCGATACGCCCGCCAATTTCTCAAGACGCGCACCGGGTAAAACTAGCTTCAGTGCAGCCCGCTGAATTTAGCCAAGAGTTGTGCTTGGTGCTTGGCGCATAGTCGATTGCGGCCGCCAACCATGTCCAATTGATTTAGCAATGCGCTGCAAATGATGCTGATAGACCGCATCAATAGCATTCTCAACGCTATAGGTGACGTATATAGACATATGATTATTTTATTTATGAAACCTATGATGATTTGATAATTTATTAGCGACGCTAATTTTTTCTCTTGACTTTGATAAATAGTAGCGCTAACTTCGATAACACACCACGCCGCAGCCCAGCAGCAGCGCACCGCCTCACGAGGTATCCCCAGTCCTGTAGCGGCTCGGCGGAGTGTACCAACTCCACAACCTGAGAGGCCGTCAATGAACATATTCGCAAGACTTTTCCACCACGCCTGCATGCATTTTGCGAGGCCCATTACGCCGTGCATGCAGGCGCTTGCGGACGAAACCAATCGCAAAGCAATCCGCGAACTTCAACCGCTGCAATTCAGTTTGCGGGCTAGCGAAGTGACGCAGAAGCAGGCGTTTTCTGTCATCCAATTTTATCGCGACCAGCGCCGTGCGGGCGTAAGTCACGGCGATGCGCTTGACCGCGCACGAATTAAAATCACGCACCCCAAGGGCAAGCGCTCGGACAGTGCGCAGGTGGCGGCATGAAAGACAATCACGTAAAGTTTTTTGAAGCCGTTGGCAGGCTGGCTGATTGCTCATCACCGGAACCGAGTAAACAAGCGCTGCTGGACGTGATCGCGGATGAAGCGCACACGCTGCGAAGCATGGTCGAGAGAGGAAATTTTAATTGCTACCAAGCGCAAGATTCAATTGCGCGGCTCACTCTGGCGGTGGAAGCGTATTCGCTTGAACAGCGTTTGGCGGGG
>JAYUUS010000190.1:0-3517 GCA_043754435.1 Rhodanobacteraceae bacterium | reverse complement strand
CGTAACTAATAATGGCCTTATACAGGTTAGGTTCGCGCACCCCACCCATTAACGCCGCGTAACCACCATAGCTGGCACCGGCAATGGCTAAGCGATCTTTATCCGCATAGCCTTCGGCAACCGCCCAGTTGGTCGCATCGGTCAAATCATCCTGCATTTTGCGGCCCCACTGACCGTAACCGGCAATTTCAAAGTCGCGGCCATAGCCACCAGAGCCACGAAAATTGACTTTCAACACCGCATATCCGGCGTTCGCCAACACCTGTACCCACGGATCGTAACTTGCATCATCACGAATACCGTGCGGGCCACCGTGCGGCATCACTACAAGAGGTAGATTTTTTGGTGCCCGGCCGATTGGCAAGGTCAAATAACCTTGCAGCATCAGGCCGTCGCGGGCTTTCACCATAATGGCTTTCGTGGCGCTCAACAGGCTGGGATCGAGCCAGGTATCGCGCGCAAACAAAAAGTTGGCTTTGCCGCTGGTTGTGTTGAATAAATAATATTCACCGCTATTGGTTGGGCTGCTGACACTGTACAAGGCCGTTAAGCCGTCACGGCTATAGCTAATGGGGTAAACGAATTGGCCGGGAAATGATTTGGAAAATCGCCGCCAAGCCTGAGATTCCTTAGCCTTCTCGTCAACAATTTCGACGTTTTCCAGGCCATCGTCTGCAGTCACTACTGCGTATATATCCCGGCCGTCGGCCGTGCTTAATACACCGAATGGCGTTGCCAATTTTGGCTTGTAGAGTGTCGTCGAGATGAAAGTTTCGGCATCGACTCGTACTAGCGATGCTGGGCCTTTGGCGGAATATTTATAAGCATAAAAGGCCTTATCGTCGCGGCTAAAGCTAATCGGTACAAGATCCGCACTGGTCGAGCCATCAACATGGAATTCTTGCCATTCATCGGCAATCTTTTGAAAAACGTGATCTAACCCCTGCGTATCCTGGCTATTCACAAGCCGTACGTTGCCTTTGTTGTCGATTGTGAAATTGCCATTGCGCACTGGCGCACGCTCAATTTTTCGATGCCGACCAGAATATTCATCCATGCGATGCAGCTCAGTGAATGACCCTTCGCTGGAGTAGTTATAGATCTCAATCAAAGCGTTTTTCGGGTCGTCAGCCAAACCATCATGCAGCACCGCGAAGCCGTCATCCTGCGCGCGCGATGTGATATGGGATCCCACTGCCTGGGCACCTGCGGAGCCATATAAAAACTCTTTCTTTTTGCCATCGCGATTGACGCCGATAAGCTCGCCCGTTGGCGTAGGCTCAGCAAAACCACCAAATTTTTTTACCACTGTGCCCACGACACGTTCGTTATTGACCCAATCAATACCGCCCAAAATGCGCTCACCGCTATCGTCAAGGCGCACTAAAGGTTTCATGGTGGTCACGTCGATAAAAATAAGGGTGGTTTTGTAGTCGCCCAAAGGCGCTAAAATTGCCAAAGTTTTGCCATCAGGCGAAAGTTTCATGGCGTCAATTTCAGGATGCTTGGAAAACTCCTCAATAGTGTAGGGCTTTGGGGCTACCGGTTTCGCGGCGGTTTCGCAATAAGCGCTGCTGGAAAGCAGCGCCAACACGCTAGAAGCGAACAATTTTGGAACTACGAATCGAATCTGCATTGTAAAAATCAATCAAAAAGAAAGATTCTTGATTAGATCGTAAAAGCTAGACGTTTTGCTTCAGTTTGTTCAGAAATATTTTTTGGCTGCCCAAGGTGGGCAGGCGTCTGGCATGTTATTTGCGCCGAAAAGTAGCACCAGGGTGGCGCTGCAGCTACCATCTGACCAAAGCACCCAAACCCAAAACCCGCAAAGCGGCCTTGTGCATCCCACAAATGCTGACCATTAACTTAAGGATTATTCGTCATCCCCGAACGTTTTTATCGGAGAACCAGACGGTTTTTTACTGGATTCCCGTCAACAGCATGCGGGAATGACGAGGCCTGACACATCACTTTGAATCGCACCCAGGCAAGCTGGTCTTTCGGCATGTTTACAGTTGTGCCAGTATGCTGGTTAAGCCTGCGCGATGAATTTTTGGTGATAAATTTTTGCTGCAAGCGCTTGAGGTTTAAAAGATTAAAGGATGAAGTTGTGAATGATGTGACATTAGCAAGCATTACCGAGCCTGAAGAAAAATGCCTGCGAATCGACGCGACGCTTGTGACGAAGTTGAACTTGGCAGCCTTTCAGAACGCCGTGCCAATGATCCGCGATCTATACGTTATTAATAATAGCGCTGAAAACAATAGCTTCCTCGAACTCCAAATCGAAGCGGTTCCTGCATTCCTAAAATCCAAAACTTGGCGGATTGACGCGCTCGGCGCAGGCCAGCGTTGCCAAATTAGTGATCTTGACGTGCAGCTTGACGGTGCATTCCTGACGCGGTTGACCGAAGCTGAGACTGCTGTGGTGATCATCAAACTGCATCAACACGGCGCTGAACGAGCGCGGTGGGAGGCGCCTGTTGAACTGTTGCCGCGTAATCAGTGGGGTGGCATGGCGCACCAGCTTCCGGACTTGGTGGCGGCATTTGTCCAGCCCAACGACCCTGCTGTTGAACGCTTATTGAAGCAAGCCGCCGACATCCTGCGTAAAAACGGCAAGAGCCCTGCGCTTGATGGCTATAGTGGTGGTGCCAAGCGCGCCTGGGAGTTGGCGTCTAGTATTTGGAGCGCGGTAGCAGCAATGGGGCTGGATTACGCGCTGCCGCCGCCTAGCTTTGAAAGCACGGGCCAAAAGATCCGTGGGCCAAGTCAAATTGCTGAGTCAGGCTTAGCCACCTGCATGGATTTGGCGCTGCTGTTTTGCGCAGTACTTGAGCATGCCGGTCTAAACCCTTTGCTTGTCTTCACGAAAGGGCATGTTTTTGCGGGTGTGTGGCTTAAGGCGGAGGAGTTTTCAACCGTTATCGTCGATGACGTAACCGCGCTGCGTAAGCGCGTCCAGCTGCAAGAATTGCTGCTTTTTGAGACCACGCTCGCCACGCAGCGTCCCGCGCCCAGCTTCAGTGACGCCAGTCTAAACGCACAGCAGCAGATTTCACGCGATCAAGATGAGGCTTTTGAGGTGGCGGTGGACATCCGCCGAGCGCGGCTACAGCGCATCAAGCCCTTGGTCAGCGTCGAATTAGGCGTCGAATTGGCCGCAGTGAATGCAGTACCGGAACCGCTGGCAATCGCTGAGCCCATTTTTGAAGAAGCGCCAGAGCTTCCCGAAGAGGGCGCAGCGGCTGATGTTGACCCGGCTACGCTCACCCCCAAAGACAGGCTGGCGCGCTGGCAGCGAAAATTGTTGGATCTGTCTTTGCGCAATAACTTGCTCAACTTCAAAGCCGGCAAGAAAGCCCTAAAGCTGGAGGCACCGGATGCGGGCGCTTTGGAAGACCTGCTATCCGACGGGCAGGCGTTAAAGCTGCTGGCACGGCCGGATCTGATGGACGGCAAAGACCCACGCAGTCAGGCCCTCCACGAAAGCCGCGAACGCGAGGACCTGCGCCGC
>JAYUUS010000189.1:0-10744 GCA_043754435.1 Rhodanobacteraceae bacterium | reverse complement strand
TCGCTTTTGCGCCAAACACGCAAAATCAATGCCACGGGTGGCGGCGAAGGCATCTGAAACCCATAGCAACATGGGAACTCGGGTTTGCTCGCTGGGCGCAATTGCATATGGCGCGCCGTGCAGAAAAAAGCCGTGTTCGCCGGTCGATTCCCCATGATCAGAAACAAAAAACAGGGCCGTTTGCAAAGTAGTTTGCTTTTGCAAACGCTTAATCATTTCTGCAAGCACGAAATCAGTGTACAAAATCGAATTGTCATAGCTGTTTTTCAGGGCTTCGCTCGAACAGTCTTGCAGCTCCACGCTAGTACAAATAGGCTTAAACCGCGCGAAACGCTCTGGATAGCGCTGAAAATACGCCGGGCCATGGCTACCCAGCATATGCAGTACCAGCACAGCATCGCCTTTGATCGCGGCGATCTGCTGATCTAGTTCGGGCAATAAAATTTCGTCGTGGCAGCCATCGGTGACGCAAAACTGAGCATCGGTTCGGTGCGCGACATCAATCTCGGTTACACGGCGTGCGACATTTTTGCTGCCGGTATTATTGTCAACCCAAGTCACGGGAAAACCCGCGCGTTGAAAGATATCTAATAAATTATCCTGACTATTTGCCTGGGTTTCGTCATAGTTTTTACGGCCTAAATTGGAAAACATGCAGGGCACGGACGTTGCGGTATTCGTGCCACAGGAATCGGTGTGGGCAAACAGCGTGATGGGCAATTTTGCTAATTCCGGCGTGGTGTCGTGCGCGTTTGGATCATCAACCCGGCTGAGCAGGCCAAAACTGGAGGCACGCGCAGATTCACCCACTACGATCACCAGAAGCGTTGGTTTACGCGGTGCAGCTTGAGTTTGCGCGACTGGACTTTGCAGATCTGGACTTTGCAAATCTGGGCTTTGCGTCCAGCTCGCGCCGCGCTTCACATCCGCAGCAACCGGCTGCATCACTGTTGGCAGCGTTTTGCCTGCTTTTTTAAGGTAGGTTCGGGTCGCATTGATGGCGTTTAACGGGTTAAGCAAGTCCCGCAGCTCTGCGTGATTACGCGCGAGCGATGCCAGCGGCTGAAATTTCAACGCAATCACACCGCCCACTACTAACGCACAGACGACCAAAAATGCGAGCCTACGCTGCATCGCCTGCGCAAAAGGACGTTTGATAATGTCCACGCCTAACCACAGCAAGAGCGCTGGAATAATTGCAATTTTTAAAGCGGGCCAAAGCATGCCGAGGGAAAGCCATTCGGCGCTTTCGCGCGCATCCGACTCGAACGCGCTTTGCAGCGCATGGCGGTCAATAACAGCACCGTAGTTGTCCATAAAATACGACGCGCCTGCGGCGATTATCAACAACACCGTCAAGATCGGCTTGAGCGCCACGCGCGGCGTGAACAGGCCCAAAATGAGGCTTAAAAGTGCTAGTAAAATAACCGCAACGGCCACATAAGTCAGCCAATTTTGCGTAGAAACAGCGCCCAGACCAATGCCCAGGTGCTGCCAAAAGGCGTGATTGGCAAATATTAAAAAAAACGCAATCGCGACAACGATGAGCGTTTCACTGGATAGAGAAATGCGATGTAATTTCATAACATTAAGCGTAGCAAGTGCGGCGCAAAATTGCGTTAATTAGTTTACATCACCGATTCAATCATCCAAATAAGGAACGAAATATCCTAGCGACGGAACGTACATAAAAGAAGCATCGTCTTGGTTGGGACTTATGGGAGGGACTACAACAACAAATCCAGATTTCCTCAGCTCAAACATTTCTTTAAGAACTTTTTGGATTTGTACTTTCGAGGCACCCTTTTTCTTCAAGAATCCGGAAGCAAGCGATTCCATTGTCGCAACTTCCCACTCTGCCAATTCCTTGGAACCGGGCGATTTTTCAATAATTCGCTGGATCCTTTCCGGTAACTGGTTGAAGTACCAATGCCTTTTGCACTGATCAAAACCTGAGCATCCATCATTGTGTCCTGGATCTTTAAACGGTCCGTCGGACTCTGGATAGTTGTGCAACAGTTCAAGCGCAACTTTGCCCTGCACCTTGATCCGCAATGACCACGCGAAAGGCTCTTTAGACGATGCGCCATTAACGGTGTACTCAATCTCAGCTTTGTGGCTCTCATCCAAGTCAGCCTGCGTCACTTCACTGAAGGTAACCCCGGACTTCGGCTCAAACGCATTCGACCCACTTGACGAGATCAAGGATAGAATACCGAACCAGATGCAAAGTGAAATTTTCATGTGATCTAACTTGCGCCTATTCGTAATCAAGAAAACTACGCAGCTGCTCAGATCTAGAAGGGTGGCGCAATTTTCGCAACGCCTTGGCTTCAATTTGGCGAATGCGTTCGCGGGTCACGTCAAACTGCTTGCCGACTTCTTCCAGCGTGTGGTCAGTAGTCAAGTCAATGCCAAAGCGCATGCGCAACACTTTTGCTTCGCGCGGCGTCAGGCCGGCCAAGACATCGCGCACGGTTTCGGTCAAGCCAATTTCAGTCGCGGCGTCTGAGGGGCTGACAATCGAGTGATCTTCAATGAAATCGCCCAAATGGCTGTCTTCATCATCGCCAATTGGTGTTTCCATGGAAATCGGTTCCTTCGCAATTTTCAAAACCTTGCGAATTTTGTCTTCCGGCATTTCCATCTTGACGGCCAACTCTTCTGGCGTCGGCTCGCGCCCCATTTCTTGCAGCATTTGCCGGCTGATACGGTTGAGCTTGTTGATCGTTTCGATCATATGCACCGGAATACGAATCGTGCGCGCCTGATCGGCAATCGAGCGGGTGATCGCTTGGCGAATCCACCAGGTCGCATACGTCGAAAACTTGTAACCCCGGCGATATTCAAACTTATCGACCGCTTTCATCAGGCCGATGTTGCCTTCTTGAATCAGATCTAAAAACTGCAGGCCGCGATTGGTGTATTTTTTCGCAATCGAGATCACCAGACGCAAATTCGCTTCGACCATTTCCTTCTTGGCTTTGCGCGCTTTGGCTTCACCGATACTAACCGAGCGGCTAATTTCTTTGATTTCGCCAGTGCTTAAATACAGCGCACGCTCAAGCGAAGCGCGCTGCGTCTGCTCGGCCAAGACTTGCTCGCGAATCAGCTTCAAACCTGCCAAATAGCGCGGCTTTTTGGCGATTTCATCGTCCAGCCAATTCAGATTCGCTTCGTTGCCGACAAAGCTTTTAACAAACTGCGCGCGCGGCATTTTGCCGCGATTAACGCATAGCTCGCTAATGGTGCGCTCATGGCCGCGTATGCTGCCCACCACTTCGCGCAGTTTGACGGTAAAGCTATCAATCATGATGACCGGCAGCTTCAAACGCATGAAGTCCGCGCTCATCTGCTGACGGATCGCATCGGAGGCATCGGTGCCAGAGCCGGAAACCGCGACGATGTCCTGGAAGGCTTGATACTGCGCACGCAGCTCGTTCATGCGCCGCTTCACTTCTTCCGGATCCGGCCCCATATTGCCCGGCGCATCTTCCTCGCCCTCGCCGTCTTCACCTTCAGCGCCTTCTTTGACTTCTACTTCTTTGGGCTCGACGATAATGCCATCCTCATCTTCGCTCTCTAGAACTTCTTCCAGCAATTCTACGGCGGGCTCTTCGATGTCGATAAAGCCGGTCAATACTTCCGACAAACGCCGCTTGCCGTCCAAATGCTGATCGTATTCTTGCAACAGAATTTGCACCGACCACGGGAACGAGCTAAGCGCGGTTTGCACCTGCACTAAACCTTCTTCAATGCGCTTGGCGATCACGATTTCGCCCTCGCGGGTCAGCAATTCTACGGTACCCATTTCGCGCATATACATACGCACTGGGTCCGTGGTACGGCCAACTTCAGTTTCCACCGCCTGTAGGGCTTGAACGGCTTCTTCGGCCTCTTGGTCATCTGCCTGTGGCGCTGGCGTTTCCTGCACAATCATCGCTTCCGCATCGGGCGCACGTTCATGGACTTGAATGCCCATGTCGTTAATCATCCCAATAATTTCTTCAATCTGATCCGAATCTACCGTCACATCATCGGGCAGATGATCGTTGACTTCCGCGTAGGTCAAGAAGCCTTGCTCACGGCCTTTGGCGATCAATAGCTTTAAGTCCGCACGTGGCTCAATAGGCGCCAAGTTTGGAATAAGGAGTGACATTTTTTCAGCTGCGGCTGAGAGCTTCTGCGAAGTATTAGGTTTGGCCACGGCGCACTCAATCAGGTTTCGAGGGCGCGGATTATACCAGAACAGCCGGGCTTTATATCCTATCGTTTATCGTAAAGCAAGGCTTACGCTGCGACTATAGCAAATACGTGTCGAACTCAGTCGATGTTGCGGTGCAGCATCAAAAGGCTTTGACAGCAACCCCAATGCCGGTTAACTCTCCGCCGCTAAAGCGTTGCGGGCGTCGTGACGAAAACACGTTGGAGAAAATTTATGAGTACCGCTGTAACTCGCGACGACACCTTTGTGCCGCCGCCGTCTGGGGATATTCTCGGCCACCCCAAACAATTATGGATGCTGTTTGCCACCGAATTCTGGGAGCGTTTTTGCTTCTACGGTATGCGTTGGATGCTCACGCTTTACGTCGTTGCGCAATTTTTTGGCGGCGATCCAGCGGGTGAGTCGACCGCAAGCTCTACTTATGGCGCCTATTTAGCGCTGGTGTATGCCACCAGCATTTTGGGTGGTTTTGCCGCCGATCGGATTTTGGGCTATCAGCGCGCCGTGATGATGGGTGCAGTCGTGATCGCAACTGGCTTATTCATGCTGCTGCTGCCGTCACTGACCGCATTTAACTGGGCGTTGGCGGTTATTGTTGTCGGCAACGGCCTTTTTAAGCCCAATATTTCCTCAATGGTTGGGCGTTTATATGCGCCAACCGATAATCGCCGCGATCGTGGTTTTACCATTTTCTATATGGGTATCAACGCGGGTGCGTTTTTCGCGCCCATCGTCACGGGTTATATTGCTGCACGCTATGGCTATTTGGATTTGAACCCAGCGGCGCTCAAGGCGGAAGGATTCCGCGCCGGCTTTGTTGCAGCTGGGTTTGGCATGTTGATTAGTTTGGTTTGGTTTGCCATTGGCAGAAAAGCGCTTGGCACCGTCGGCGCGCCCCCGGTCGGCAAAGAGTCTTTAAGCTCGATGCTGCCCGCTATTGTCGGCACGGCGCTGCTGGTGCCGGTGATGTATTTTATGTTTAACCACGGCACTTGGCTGACTTACATCTTGCCGGGCATGTTTTTGATCTGTGTCGCGATGCTTATGATTGAAGGCATCAAAGATGGCGCAGTGCAGCGCGACCGCGTCATTGCGTTGCTGATTTTGTTTGTGTTCAACGTTTTGTTCTGGATGTTTTTTGAACAGGCTGGAAGCTCGTTTAACTTTTTGGCCGAAAAAATTGTTAACCGCCAGATGTTCGGCGGCGAATTCTCGGTCGGCTGGTTCCAATCAGTCAATCCTTTAGCGATTGTCCTGTTGGCACCCCTTGTCACGGTGGTTTGGGCCTACACCGACAAGAAGGGCATTGAGCCTTCCATTCCGCGCAAGTTCGCTTTTGGCCTGCTGGGCAACGCCTTAGGCTTTTTGATTTTGATATACGCGCTGAAAAATTTGGTTAGCGAAAGCAATATGATTCCATTTTGGACGCTGGCGCTTTGCTATGTATTTCAAACGATTGGCGAAATTTGTTTATCGCCCATTGGCTTATCGATGGTGACCAAACTGGCACCCGCCCGCATGGTCGGCGCGACTATGGGCGCGTGGTTTCTGAGCATCTCAATCGGCAATAAGCTAGCCGGCGACTTGGCCTCAAAAATGAGCGAGGGTGAAGGCGGTATGACCGTGGCATCGGCATTGACCGGTTTCAACTTCAGCTTCTGGCTGCTGTTGGGCGCAGGCGTGCTGTTGTTTTTGATCGCACCCCTGATCAACAAGCTAATGCATGGCGTAAAATAATTGTCTCCATTCCTAAAAACCGGCGCGTGTCGCCGGTTTTTTTTCGCTCTTTGAAGAAACTTCGTTTCTGCTTCGCAATTTATCCCGCTGTGCGGGATTGCTACACTAACTATTATCGCGAGCCAGTTTGACTTCAACTCTCAGCACGGACGTGATTATCGTTGCCTTCAATTCCGGCGACTGGCTAGCGCGCGCCGTAAACTCTGCCTTGGCGGCACCTGCCGTCGGTAAAGTCATTGTTGTCGATAATGCCTCTACCGATTTAAGCATTGCTGCGTTGCCAATTCATGCGCGAGTTTTGTTGCTGCGCAACGATGTCAACTTGGGTTTTGCCGTAGCCGCGAATCGCGGCTGTAACGCAGCAACTGCCGCAAACTTGCTGATTCTAAATCCAGATTGTGTGTTGGGTCAGTACGATGTGCGCGCCTTACTTTCAGCGCGTGCAGAACAAAGCGCGGTGGGCATTCTATCCGTGCAGCTACTCAATACCGACGGCAGTTTGCAGCGCCAGAGTTTGCGCCTTGACCCAACGCCGAAACGCGCCATTGCGGAAAGCTTCGGCTGGCATGCGGCGGGCATCCATATTCCGGCACCCGCTGATGCCGGAATTGTCGAAGTCGAAGCTTGTTCTGGCGCATTCATGTTGTTAGAGAAATCTGTATTTACAGCAGTAGGCGGCTTTGATGAAGGCTATTTCCTGCACTGTGAAGATCTGGATTTATGCCGCCGTGTACGGCAACTCAAACTGCGGGTGTTGGTCGATACCCGCGTACAAGTCGTGCACGACAAAGGCACGTCCTCCAGCGCCGTGCCGCGTTTGGTAGCCACCGCAAAATATCGCGGCATGCTGCGCTATTTTGAGAAATTTGATGCCGCACAAACGCCACTGCCGCTGCGCATGATGGTTTATTTCGGCGCTTGGCTGCGCTATCGAATGGCGCTTTGGCGCAGTTAACTTTAGCCTAATTCCGGCTAAAGCGGCTGCATCACCGGCATGCCCGCCGCCAGTCGCTCGCGAATGGAAAGCGCGACATGGTCACGCAAGTAAACCGGCAGCGCGTGTTCGGCGATCACGGGTGTGACCGAGCGCGACAGCAGCGCAATTGCGCTCGCGCGCGGCACCGCATGCAATTCAGGTTGCGGGGTGAATTTTGCGGCATAGCAAAGCGCGCCTGAGCCTACGCACGTCTCGGTAGCATGCACAACCAGGGCATCGGGCCGACACACTTGTTCGGCATCGAGCGCTATAACACTGCCGTTCGCTTGGTATCCAAAGCGGCCCACATACACTTCGCCCATGCGCGCATCGAGCGCCACCAACAGCCGTTTAGCTTGCAGCTCGGGCATGGCGCTAAACGCATCAAACGCGGTTGCGGCTAATGTCGATACTGGTAGCGCCGGAATATCCAGCGCATACGCAAAACCCTGCGCCACAGCGACCGCAAGGCGCACGCCAGTAAACGCACCCGGGCCGCGCCCAAATGCGACCGCATCAAGCTGCGTTTTCGCAACGCCCGCTTCATTTAGGAGTGCATCAACGAACACCAGCACGCTTTGCGCGTGGCGTTTTGCGCCTTCAATCGCGCGTTCGGTCACGACGCCTTGATGCAAAAGGGCTACCGAGCAGCGTTCAGTCGAGGTTTCTATCGCCAAAATCGTATTCATGATTGCCCAACCTTATTCGTGTTTGCGGTTTCCTGCGGCTCTGCGCTGTCCACGCTACTGCCCTGCCAGTTGATGTTGCGCGTCAAATACATAATCAAGGCCAAAATAATCAGCAGGCCGACCGCACCCAGCACCAGCGCATACTGTTCGCGCGCCATCAGCGTAAACAAAAAGCCATAGGTAAGCCCGATCACGCCACCAGCAATCGCGCCGCGTTTAACACCTTTAAGCACCGCTGAAGTGTAGCTGCCAATCAAGAGTGAAATCGCGCTGGCAGAAAGTACAAAGGCCCAATCGAAACCTATACGCTCGGACAATGCCAACAGCAGCAAGTAAAATAACCCTAAAGCAAGTCCAATTTGCAAATAGTGCATCGGGTGCAGCTTCACTTTAAGCAAAATTTCGACCAGGAAAAACCCAGCAATACTCAGCGCTAAGAATAAAAAACCATACTTCCCGGCACGATCATTGCGCTGATACACATCGCCCATCTGCACCAAATTCACGCCTAACACGGCGCTGTTTAGGCTGCTGGAATCCGCATCACGCAGCCCAATCTGGGGGAAATTGCGATTGAATTCAGATACTTGCCAATGCGCGGTGAAGCCTTTAGGACTGATTTGGTGCTCGTTGGGAATCAAACCGCCTTGAAAGCCAGGGTCAGGCCAAGTGCTGGAAGCGGTGTAATTCAGTGCGCGCGCTAGCGGCAGCATCTGTAAAGACTGCACGCCCTTCAGTTTATAAATGAGCTTAAAGGGAATGGGCTGTTGCAGCCGAATCGCCTCATCGAGCAAGGTTTGTGCCCGTTCAATCGCGTTCGGCGTGCTAATTAGTGCACCTAAAGCGCTGCCTTGATTAAAGGCATTGCCTCGGCTTGCGGCGCGCAATTCAATTCCGCCGAGCGTGAATGTGCTGATCTCGCTCATGCCGCGCACATCGGATGTCAAAAACTCAAACTGCGCTGAGTTCAAGTTGATGCCATCAATACTGGCTAAACTTGCCAAATCTTCAGGTGCAAATTCACCGGTTAAGCTTACTGTCGCTACATACACCGGCAGCTCGTAGGTATTGGCCACCATACGTTTGGAGACCGCGATAGTGCTGGTGGCCTGCACTTTGTCGGCTAAAACAGAGTAGTCATGCACGTTCATGCGCGCCACGGTTTTGCCGTCAACCTCCTCGGTGTAGCGAAGCGTTGCGCGTGCGCTCAAAAACGGCGGGCTGATCGTTTGGCGCCCACCCCAGCCTTCGCTCACACCTTCCTCAGCGGAAGCGCGTTGCCCCATGCGCTCATACAGTACGCCCCGCACCAGCGCCAATGGAATCATCAGCAGTAACACCAGCGCACCAATGAGAAACATTTTCAAAGTCGTGGAGACGCCATTCGTCATCAGGCTAGATGTCATTGGACTGAGCACTGGGCGATTGGGTGGGGGTAAATTAGGGGTCATAGCAAACTCGTCAATATGAGGAGTGGCAACCATGAGCGCAATAAAGGGCGCTTGATCGGCTTAAATAAGGCGCTAAGCCTGCCAATTCGGGCGGTTTTAAGGCGTTCTAGCCTCGTCATTGCGAACGCAGTGAAGCAATCCATTTGCTTTTAATACTTACCGCGCACGGAAAATGGCTTGCCACGTCGCTACGCTCCTCGCAATGACGAGAGGTGCCCGCTACCATTGAACACATGTATCTCAATCACTTTCACTTGGCCTTAGCGCCCTTTTCGATTACTCCAGACCCACGCTTTGTGTATTTGAGTGAGCGCCACGGCAACGCGTTGGCACACTTGCTGTACGGGCTAGGGCAAAGTGGCAGCGGCGGTTTCGTGCTGTTAACCGGAGAAGTGGGCACCGGTAAAACCACACTGTGTAGACTGGTGCTGGAGCAATTGCCGAGCGGCACGGATGTCGCGTTGGTGCTCAACCCCAGCCTCAATCCGCTAGAGCTGCTAGAAACCATTTGCGAAGAGCTCAACTTGGATGTCAGTGAAGCGCGCGGGCAAATGAAGCCGCTGGTGGACTTACTCAACACCGAGCTCCTCGCCGCACATGCCAGAGGTCGGCGCGTGGTACTGATGTTAGATGAGGCGCAAAATCTTTCTTCAGATTCGCTTGAACAAGTGCGCTTACTGACTAATCTGGAAACCGCAACGCAGAAGCTTTTGCAGATTATTTTGTTAGGCCAGCCAGAACTTAACCAGATGTTGGCGAAAGCCGAACTACGCCAACTCGCGCAGCGCATTACCGCACGCTATCACTTAGACGCATTAGACGCTTCCGAATCGGCCCACTACATTGAGCACCGTCTGTTTGTTGCGGGTGGCGAAAGCGCCGCGTTTAGCGCCAAAATTTTCACCCCGGCGGCGCTGCGGGCACTGTACCAAATAAGCGGTGGTATACCGCGCGTTTTAAACGTCTTAGCAGACCATTCCCTGCTCGCCGGATTCGCCGCAAACGCAAGCCAAGTCGACGCCGCAATGGTGCGCCGCGCCGCAGCTGAGGTGGTGCCGCTTTGGCAAAAAAGGCAAACGCAGCGTGGGCGTGCACTGGCGGCTTTTTTGGTATTTGCGCTGTTTCTAACGGCAAGTTGGTGGGCGCTTAGCCCGGGCCAGAAGCAAACTGCGCATAACGATACGCCCGCGCTGATAGCTGCGGCTGAGGTTGTACCGGATGCGCAAAGTGTAGTGCGGCCGACGCAAGATCAAACAATTGATTCCTGGCTGCGTGCCAACCATCTAACGCCGACGCCAGAATTGCGTACGCGCGCCCTGCGCTGCCCCAGAGTTTTGACCGCTGAGTTGCGCTGTTTAAGTGCAAATGCAGGCCCAAGTTTTTTTGCGAGTGTGCGTCTGCCACTTTTGTACATGGTGCAAGGAAAATGGACAAATTCGGTTGCTAAAACATTCAGCGGCCGCTATTTGGCGCTTTATCAGGTGCCCAAAGACGCGCCTGAGGTATTCGGTCGAGGCTATGCTGGCCCTGGCGTGAGTGAATTATCCAGCTTACTTGCCGCGCGCGATGGAGGTAGGGCCGCCCAGCGTATCTATGGCCCGCGTATGTTTGAGCGCGTCACTGCCGTGCAGCGAGCGTTCGGTGTTAAAGCGGATGGCGTGGTCGG
>JAYUUS010000188.1:0-3572 GCA_043754435.1 Rhodanobacteraceae bacterium | reverse complement strand
CGCTCAGCATGGCTTGATTGATATCGGAAAGTACGACGTGGCCGCTATCGCCGGTGCGTTCGGCCATCAGTTTAGCGATATCACCCGTGCCGCCCGCCAAATCTAAGATTTTATCGCCCGCACGAATATTAGCAATAGCGATGAAATGGCGCTTCCAAAGCCGATGCATGCCGGCACTCATCACGTCGTTCATAACATCGTATTTGCTGGCAACGGAGCTAAAAACTTCTCCGACTAGTTTGGCTTTTTCATGGCTTTCAACGTCGCGAAAGCCGAAATGGGTGGTTGACATGAGTATCTCGGGTTGGGTGAGACTTAAGGCAAGAGACGAGCCAGTTTTGACTGGGTGCAATTTACGATCCTACGGGGCCGTCATTGCTAACGAAGTGAAGCAATCTCAACATGTGCGGTGAAATGCAAGATTGCTTCGCTTCGCTCGCAATGACGAGCACAGGCTCACCTGACTATGCCTCAGCCCAGCCGCTGCCGCACTACTTCAAACAACATTACACCGGCAGCGACCGATACATTCAAGCTTTCGACACCCGGCACCATTGGGATTTTGACTAAACCATCGCAACGATCCCGGGTTAGGCGGCGCAGCCCGTCGCCTTCATTACCGAGCACTAGCGCGACTGGCCCTTTCAGATCAGTCTGATAGATCAAATGATTCGTTTCGCCCGCAGCGCCATAGCACCAAACGCCCGCTTCTTTGAGAAATTCCAGCGCGCGCGCCAAATTGGTGACTTGCACAATCGGCACTAGCGCCGCCGTCCCCGCGCTGGCGCGGTGCGCAACGGCAGTCAGGCCCGCAGATTTATCTTTTGGAAACACCACGGCGGTGGCACCCGCAGCGGCGGCCGAACGTATGCAAGCGCCCAAATTGTGCGGGTCTTGGATATTGTCCAGCACCAAAAACAGTGCGCTGGCTCCGGCGCGCTGGGCTAAGCCGGTGAGCGCCGATTCGCTCAGCAGTTCGGCCATTTTGTATCTAAGTGCCGCGCCCTGATGTCGATCACTGTCGCACTTTTTCGCGATTTCGGTGGCGCTGACTTTTTGCGCACGGATGCCCGCTTTCGCCGCCAGCGCCACAAGCTCATCCAAACGCGCATTCCGGCTGCCGACGTCAATCAACAATTCAAGCACGCGCCCGGCGTCGGTAGTCAATTGGCCTTCAACCGCGTTGATGCCATACATCCAGTCTTGACTCATGACCGCAGACTCATGACCGCACGCTCAGGGCTGCACTCATCGCCTGCGATCCCGCTTGGAGCTGCCCGCACGATCGGCAAAACCGGCTCTGACGCCCTTTTCCACGCGCTGCGGGCTTTTCCCCATGCTCAGCTCTTTTGCTGGCACCGGGGTTAAGTCGCTGATGAGCTTGAAATCGATTTTGCGTTCGATTGCATCCACACGCAGCACTTTAATGCGCACCTGATCGGTCAAGCGAATGCCCGCGCGCGAGCGTTCGCCCCATAGGCGCATGCGGCTCTGGTCATAGTGGTAGTAGTCATTCGGCATTTGCGTGACGTGCACCATGCCGCTGATGCGATTGTCGTTGAGTTCCACAAAAGCCCCGAAACTGGTCACGCCGGTGACAATGCCGTCAAAATCTTCGCCGATATGACGTTCTAAATACGCGCATTTGAGTCGTTCATTGACGTCACGACTGGCTTCGTCGGCGCGCCGTTCGCGCATTGAGCAGGTTTTGCCCAATTCAATCATTTTTTCGGGGCTATAGGTGTATTTCTCGGGTGTGCCTTCGCTCAAGGCATAGTAAATCGCGCGATGCACCAGCAAATCCGGATAGCGCCGAATTGGTGAGGTAAAGTGCGCATAAGCAGACAGTGCAAGGCCAAAATGGCCGTCACTAACCGCTGAGTAGACCGCCAAACTTTGCGTGCGCAACAATATTGTTTCAATCAAGGCGCGGTCTGGGCGTGTACGCGCTTTGCGCAGTGCTGCAGTGACCAATGCGGGGGTTAGCTCGTCATAGATGGGGATGCTGACGCCAAGTTCGGCGAGGAATTTGCGCGCGTCGTCGTAGCGCATTTCCGGCGGGCTAGCGTGGCTTCGATACAGCGCCGGGATTTTTGCTTTTGAGATAAATTTCGCCGCCGCAACATTTGCCGCGATCATGCATTCCTCGATGAGCTTGTGCGCGTCATTGCGTTCATAGCGCCCGACCATGTGTACGAGACCGGCTTCGTCAAAATTGAATTTGACTTCAACGCCTTCAAATTCAATCGCTCCGCGCGCATGCCGCGCGGTATCGAGCACTTGATATAGCGCATACAGGTGCTGCAGCTGCGGCAACACCTTGGCAACACGCTCGCGTGCCAGTGAACTTTCCTGGTTTTCCTCCGCCAACGCGGATTTCGGCCGCAATGCGTGCCAAGCCAGCGTGTAGGTCAAGCGCTGATGCGATTTCATCACCGCCGGGTAAAACTTGCTGCGTTTGGTGACGCCCGCGCTATCAATCAGCATTTCGCAAACCAAACACAGGCGATCCACTTCCGGCTTTAACGAGCAAACACCGTTACTTAACTTTTCCGGCAGCATCGGAATAACGCGCGCCGGGAAATACACGCTGGTCGAGCGATTCAGCGCTTCGATATCAAGCGCACTGCCGATTTTGACGTAGCTCGCCACGTCCGCAATCGCCACGATTAACTTGAAGCCGCCGGATTTCGTCGGTTCGCAATACACCGCATCGTCAAAATCGCGCGCATCTTCGCCGTCAATCGTGACCAGGGCGATGTCGGTCAAATCGACCCGATTTTTCTTGTCCTGTAGCCTTACGGCATCTGGCAGCGTGCGGGCCAGCGCCATGGCCTCGTCTGAAAACTCATGCGGCACGCCGTATTTGCGCACCGCAATTTCAATTTCCATGCCGGGGTCATCTATCTCGCCCAGCACTTCTTTGACGCGGCCCACCGGCTGGCCGAACAGCGCAGGTGGCTCGGTCAATTGCACCACCACGATCTGGCCAGTTTTGGCAGAGCCGATAGCGCCCTTGGGGATCAATACATCCTGGCCGTAACGCTTGTCTTCAGGCGCGACCAGCCAAACGCCGCTTTCTTGCAACAGGCGACCAATGATGGGGTTGGGTGAGCGCTCAATGATTTCTGTTACGCGGCCTTCTGGCCGGTTTTTACGGTCGTGGCGGATGATCCGCGCCTTGACGCGATCCTTGTGCAACACGGCACGCATTTCATTGGGCGGCAAGTAAATGTCTGCCTCGCCGTCGTCACGTTGCACAAAACCGTGACCATCACGGTGACCCGAAACGATGCCCTCGAATTCTGCGAGGAGTCCAGACGCTGCGCTGGCACTGTGTTGAGTTGTTTTAATAAAAGTCTCTTTAAAAGTTGTGACAAATGTCTTTTATTTGCAAACGAAACATAAAGTATGCCGCTTAAATATTTCAGTCTTTGGGGCTATGCGCCACTTTGGGTAATGGTACACTCTAAGGCTTGCCCGGGTGGCGGAATTGGTAGACGCGCACGGTTCAGGTCCGTGTATCGCAAGATGTGGAGATTCGAGTTCTCTCCCGGGCACCAAGATTGTTG
>JAYUUS010000187.1:0-3572 GCA_043754435.1 Rhodanobacteraceae bacterium | reverse complement strand
TCTCCAGCGGCGCATTAACCGATGGCGAGCGCTACAACAAGATCGTCGATCTTTGGTCGAAAACCAATGACGTTGTGGCAAAAGCCATGATGGACGCGATTGCGGTAGACAAGGTCAAGATTAAAGACAAAGAAACCGGCAAAGACAAGATCATCGATCAAAAGTCGATGAATTCGATTTACATCATGGCCGATTCTGGCGCGCGGGGTTCCGCAGCTCAAATTCGTCAGCTCGCCGGTATGCGCGGCCTGATGGCAAAGCCCGACGGTTCGATTATCGAAACGCCGATCAAGGCCAACTTCCGCGAAGGCTTGGACGTACTCCAGTACTTCATCTCCACCCACGGCGCGCGCAAAGGCTTGGCCGATACCGCACTGAAAACCGCGAACTCGGGTTATCTGACGCGCCGCCTTGTGGACGTTGCGCAAGATGTGGTGATTACCGAAATCGACTGCGGCACCAACTTAGGCATCACGTTGGAAGCGGTCATTGACGGTGGTGAAGTCAAAGAAAAGCTAAGCGATCGCGTGCTTGGTCGCGTGGTGGCGGAAGATGTCTTTGCGCCGGGTGACGACTCCGAGCCTGCCGTAAAAGCGGGCGTGTTGCTAGACGAATTTTTGGTACAAAAGCTGGAAGATTTGGGCGTCGAGCGCATTTTGGTGCGTTCAACCATCACCTGCGAAACCAAATTTGGCGTGTGCGCACAGTGCTACGGCCGGGATTTGGCGCGTGGACACCGGGTCAATATCGGTGAAGCAGCGGGTGTTATCGCGGCGCAATCAATTGGCGAGCCGGGCACCCAGCTCACTATGCGTACCTTCCACATTGGTGGCGCGGCGTCGGGCGTACAGGTGCAAGATAAGGTGCAAGTGCGCACCAACGGCACGATCAAGCTGAATCTCAAAACCGTGCAGCACGGCAAGGGCTTCTTGGTGGTGGTTTCCCGCTCCGGCGATTTGTCGGTGCTGGACAGCCAAGGCCGCGAGCGCGAGCGCCACAAAGTGCCGTATGGCGCAAAAGTATTCGTGCCAGATGGCGCAACCGTTGCCATTGGCGACACGATTGTCAAATGGGACGCGTTCAGCCACCCGATTATCTCGGAAGTGGCCGGCCGTATGCGCTTCTTGGACTTGATTGATGGCGTGACCGTTAAAGAAGAAACCGAAGACGCGACCGGCTTGCGCTATTTGCAAGTGACCGATCCGAAGCGTCGTTCGACCACGGGTAAAGAGCTGCGCCCAACGATTCGCATCGAAGGCCCAGACGGCCTGCCGGTGATGATTCCAGGCTCGGATATTCCCGCACAAAGCTTTATGCCTGCAGGCGCGATTATTCGTTTGCAAGACGGCGTGGAAGTGGGCGTGGGTGATGAAGTGGCCAGCATTCCGCAGGCATCGGCGAAAACCCGTGACATCACCGGCGGCTTGCCGCGCGTTGCCGACTTGTTTGAAGCGCGTAAACCGAAAGAGCCAGCAATTTTGGCGGAAGTATCCGGTATTGTCGGTTTTGGCAAAGACACCAAGGGCAAACAGCGCTTGGTAATCCGCGACGGCGACAAGATTCACGAAGAGCTGATTCCGAAGTGGCGTCAAGTGATTGTGTTTGAAGGCGAGCACGTGGAAAAAGGCGAAACCGTGGTCGACGGCGAACCCAACGCACACGATATTTTGCGCCTCAAGGGCGTGGAAGAACTCACGCGCTATCACGTTGCGGAAATCCAGTCGGTTTATCGCGGTCAAGGCGTGAAAATCAACGACAAGCACATCGAAGTAATTATTCGCCAGATGCTGCGCAAAGTTGAAATCACCGAAGTCGGCGATACTAAGTTCTTACGCGGTGAGCAAATTGATCGCGTGCGCTTGTTGGAAGAAAACGTGCGTGCAGCGGTGCGCAACGAACGTCCGGCCTACGCCGAAACCGTGCTGTTGGGTATCACCAAGGCCAGCCTTGCGACCGAATCGTTTATTTCGGCCGCGTCCTTCCAAGAAACCACCCGCGTGTTGACCGAAGCCTCGGTGCGGGGCGCGCGCGATACCTTGCGCGGCTTGAAAGAAAACGTGATCGTGGGCCGCTTGATTCCAGCAGGCACCGGCTTGGCATTTCACGATGCCCGGCGCTTAGCGGAAACCGAGCTAAGCTCCTCGCAAATGGAGGCCATTGAGAAAGCCAAGGCCAGTGCCGCTGAGTTTTCAATGATTACCGCGATTGGTGATAGTCAAGAAGAAGCCGCTGCCGAGTAAGCCTCCAGCTGCTATTTGACGAACAAACAAAACCGCCTGCGTAAAAACGGGCGGTTTTTTGTGACCCGTATTTGTTCGCCCAAAGGCAATTTACCTTGCCGCACATTGAGCCAATTCGCTAAAGTCCAGGATGACTAAAGCAAACCCAAGCCCAAATACAGCCAGCACCGCAACCATTGGCTTTGAAGCCAAGCTTTGGCTGACGGCCGACAAGCTGCGCAACAATATGGACGCGGCCGAATACAAGCACGTCGTCCTCGGCCTAATCTTTCTTAAATACATCTCCGACACCTTCGAAGAACACCGCGCCAAGTTGTTGGCGGGGCAGGGCGACTACGCCGGAGCAAATCCTGAAGATCAGGATGAATATCGAGCCTTTAACGTGTTTTGGGTGCCTACTGAAGCCCGATGGCCGCAGTTGCAGGCCAGCGCCAAGCAGCCCGGCATTGGCAAGATTGTTGATGACGCGATGGTGGCCATTGAGCGCGATAACCCGCGATTAAAGGGCGTTCTTCCTAAGGATTACGCACGCCCTGGGCTGGACAAACAGCGCCTCGGCGAACTCATCGACGTCATTGCCACGATCGAACTGACCGCCGCCAGCGAAGGCGAGAAAACGCACCGTTCGGTGGATTTACTCGGCCGCGTGTACGAATATTTTTTAACGCGCTTTGCTTCGGCTGAGGGCAAGAATGGCGGCCAGTTCTACACGCCGTCCTGCGTGGTGCGCTGCTTGGTGGAAATGTTAGAGCCTTACAAAGGCCGAATCTATGACCCATGTTGCGGTTCGGGCGGCATGTTTGTGCAGTCCGAAAAGTTCGTGGAAACGCATGGCGGTAAGCTGGGCGATATCAGTATCTATGGCCAGGAAAGCAACGCCACCACGCGCCGTTTGGCGGTGATGAATTTGGCGCTGCGCGGCATTGAGGCAGACTTTGGCACCGAACACGCCGATACTTTCCGGCGCGATCTGCACCCAGATTTGCGCGCCGATTATGTGATCGCTAATCCGCCGTTTAACGATTCCGATTGGTTTCGCAAAGACGACGATGTGCGCTGGCAATACGGCGTGCCGCCCAAAGGCAATGCCAACTTCGCCTGGGTGCAGCACTTTATTCACCATCTATCGCCGACCGGAATGGCCGGGTTTGTGCTGGCAAACGGCAGCATGTCCTCGAATCAATCCGGCGAAGGCGATATTCGTAAGTCTTTAATCGAGGCCGATTTGGTTGATTGCATGGTGGCCTTGCCGGGCCAGCTGTTTTACAGCACCCAGATTCCGGTTTGCCTTTGGTTTTTGACGAAAAGCAAAGCCGAAAACAGCAAACGTGG
>JAYUUS010000186.1:0-33253 GCA_043754435.1 Rhodanobacteraceae bacterium | reverse complement strand
CTGGAACAGCCACGGTATCGGTTGCGACTGCTGGAGTAGCAACTGCAAGCGTTGCCTTAGCTTGTACGATTCCCGCTGGTGCGGCTGCATTCGCTATTTCAGGAGGTACGAATCGCACTATTGATGCGCCAGCGGCTTTGGGTGCAAACGCCCCTGCAATTGGCTTGAGCTGCACGCCACAGGCGGCAGTCGCGACTTCAACGCTCAGCTGCACACAAACGGAAACGCCTGCAGGTGCGGCATTGCCGGCGTTGACTTCCATGATTACCTGCCCCGCGCTCGCTGCGGTGCCACCGACCCTGACTTACTCGCCCGCACCGAACGCGGCGCTCACGACAGTCACGTTCCCAGCCGGCCCTGCAGGCGCAAGCACATCGATGATATCGGTTACTCCTGCAGGCTCGACCGGCGGCGGTTCGACCTCGGTCACCGCGTGTGCGATTTCTGGCGCAGCAGGCGGCGGCAGCTTTAGCGCGGTCACCACAACACCCGCCAACGGCATTTATGTGACCACCGCTGGCACCGTCAATCTCGGCTGTACCCGCGCTGCCACCGCAGGCACGGCGACTTTGACCTGCACCGAAACCGCAGGTGCAGGCGCGCCGGTATCGCGTGTTTGGGGCTTGACTTGCCCAGCTGCGACCGCTGCTGCGGTTGCACCAACACTGAGTGCGCTGCCAGCTGCTGTCACACTTGTAGGCGGTACTGGAACAGCCACGGTATCGGTTGCGACTGCCGGAGTAGCAACTGCAAGCGTTGCCTTAGCCTGTACGATTCCCGCTGGTGCGGCTTCATTCGCTATTTCAAACGGCGCGATGCGGACCGTAACTGCGCCAGCAACGTTGGGTGCAAACGCCCCTGCAATTGGCTTGAGCTGCACACCGCAGGCGGCAATTGCCACTTCGACGCTCAGCTGCACACAAACGGAAACGCCAGCGGGCGCGGCATTGCCGGCCTTGACGTCAACCATAACCTGCCCAGCGGTAGTCGGCGGCGGCGTCGCACCCACCGCCACGATCGCAGCCACCTCGACGCTGAACGCAGGCGCGGGCAGCGTGCCCGTCACCGTCACGGCCGCAGGTAGCGCACCCGGCAGTTTGGCGCTCGCATGTAGCGTACCGGCTGGCAGCTCAGGCTATGCGATCACCGCGGGCGCGAACCGCAACCTAGCCGCACCCGTGGCCTTGGGCGCAAATGCCCCAGCGATCGGTGTCAGCTGCACGCCAAGCGCGGTGACGACCACGGCTATCGTTTCTTGCACCCAGACGGCTGTGCCTGCAGGAGCGGCTCTACCACCGCTGATATCAACCGTCACCTGCCCTGGAGTGACTTCTACAGTGATTACCGCAAACACCGCACCGGGCGCAGTCACACTGCCTGGCTACATCACACCAGGGGCGAATAGCAGCTCAATAATGCTCAACTTTGGCATTAGCGGCGGCGATGGCGCGATGAACTGTGTGGCATCGGGCGCTGGCTATAGCGCCACTCCGGCAAACCCGATCTTGGTAACCCTGGCAGGCCCAAATGTGATAACGGTGAATTACAACGGTGCAATCCCCGGCACCTTTGTCGGCGGCTTGAGCTGCACACCCATAGCACCCGCAACCGGCGGGCCATTTATCTACACACTTAGCACCACAGTGGGTGTGCCAGTGGCAACCAGCACCATACAGGTGCCCGCACTCAGCAATATCGGCCTGATGTTTTTGATTGCGGGCTTTTTAGGACTAGGCGTGGTGTTGATCGGGCGGCGTCAAGATTGAGGTTCAGGCCTCAATGCAATTGAAAAAGGGCGCTTCGGCGCCCTTTTTTATTCTTGAGAAACTACCGTCCAGAGCATCTAACCTTAGCGCGTCCCCGCCGCCACCAACTGCGCCAATCTACGAATCGCCACACTCATTGTGGCGTAATCCATTACCGCACTGGCGCGCATTTCATTGAACATATTCAAGGTATACGCCAGCTCGCCTTGGGCGCTGCTCAGCCAAGCTTCAACGATGCTGGCATCTGGCTTGTCACCGCTCTGCGCTAACAGCTGGGAAGCTAAAGCGCGATGCTGCGCAAATAGCTCGTCCCGCATCACGCCGCGTGCGTTGGCGTGCCAGCGGCCTTCGACGGGTAGCTTTTCAATCTGATCTTGCAGCCATTTGAGGTGTAGCGCTTCGCCTAAGTCAAAATAAACCTTAGCCGCGCGTTCGACTTTGCAATCATGGGCGCTGGCAACTTCGATCACATCAAATACCGCTGACATAGGGTTTAGGCTGGCAATGGTCGCTGCAATTTTCTCGCCGAAGCCTAAGCTGGTGAGTTCTTTTACCTGCTCACTGATGCGCGTAATTTCCGCTGCGGGCAACACGCTGCCGAGCACGCTGTGCAGCGCTAAGGCACCGGCTGAGTATTTCGATACCAATGCCGCGATATCGCCCATGCCGCCGGGCAGGTTCAATAGCCAGCGGGTCAAATTACGCAGCAGGTTCCAAATTTTTAAATGCGCATCCATCTGCACTTGGCCTGGAACTTTGGCATTGAGCGCATCTAAATCTGCCCACCAGCTGCGCGCGTTGGTGACTTCGCGCACGATGGTGAAGGCCTTTGCCACTTTTGCAGGCGTGGCACCGGTGTCTTCTTGCATGCGCATAAAAAACGTCGAGCCCATGCGATTGACGACCGAGTTGGTAATTTGCGTCGCGATAATTTCGCGCTTCAAGCGGTGCCGCTGCATCGTAGGTTCGAAGCGTTCGCGCAGCACAGCGGGGAAATACAGCGCTAGTTCGCCGCTCAAATAGCGGTCTTCCGGCACGTCCGAATCTAAAAGTTGCGCGTAAAGCACCAGCTTGGCGTAGCTCAGCAGCGTCGACAGTTCCGGCCGCGTTAGCCCAATTTTGCGCGCCTTGCGCTCAGCGAATTCTTCATCACTCGGCAGGTATTCAATCGCGCGATCCAGCAAGCCTTGGCTTTCCAGGGTGCGAATAAAGTGCTGCTTGGCACCCATGCGGCCCACGCCAAACGCCTGCATCAATGAAATTGCTAGGTTTTGGCGATAGTTGTCGTTAATCACCATCTCGCCGACTTCATCGGTCATTTGTGCCAGCAGCGCATCGCGCTCCGAGGCGGGCAGTTCACCGGCACTGACCGCTTCATTGAGCAAAATCTTGATATTGACTTCGTGGTCTGAGGTATCCACACCGGCGGAGTTGTCGATAAAATCGGTATTGAGCAAACCGCCGCGCAGGGCAAACTCCACCCGCCCCAGCTGCGTCATACCCAAATTGCCGCCCTCGCCTACCATCTTGCAGCGCAGCTCTTTGCCATCTAAGCGAATCGCGTTATTGGCGCGGTCACCCACATCTGTATGGCTTTCACTGCTGGCTTTGACGTAAGTGCCGATGCCGCCATTCCAGAGCAGCTCAACCGGCGCACGTAAAATTGCCTGCATCAGCTCATTCGGACTAAGTGACTCGGCAGTGATATCCAAAGCTGCACGCATCTGCTCGCTGATCGGAATGGATTTGGAGGCGCGCGAATACACGCCGCCGCCTTCGCTAATCAAGCTCTTGTTGTAATCATCCCAGCTGGAGCGGGGCAGATTGAACATGCGCTCGCGCTCCAGGAAGCTAATTTCGCAATCCGGGTTTGGGTCCATAAAAATATGCCGGTGATCGAATGCTGCCAGCAATTTAATTTTGCGGCTCAGCAGCATGCCGTTGCCGAACACATCGCCCGACATATCGCCTACGCCGACGCAGGTGAATTCGGTGGTTTGGCAGTCTTTGTCCAGTGCGCGAAAATGCCGCTTGACCGATTCCCAGCCACCTTTGGCGGTAATGCCCATTTTCTTGTGGTCATAGCCGTTGCTGCCGCCGGAGGCAAAGGCATCACCCAACCAAAAGCCGTAATCGGCGGACAAGGCGTTGGCAATGTCGGAGAAGGTCGCAGTGCCTTTATCGGCGGCAACGACTAAGTAAGAATCGTCCTCGTCATGGCGCACGACATTGTCTGGGTTGACAATTTTGCCCGCCACCACGTTGTCGGTGATATCCAGCAATCCGGAAATGAAAATTCGGTAGCAGGCAATGCCTTCTGCCAACACCGCATCGCGATCCTGCGCGGGTGCCGGGCGCTTGACGTAAAAACCACCCTTCGCGCCGACCGGCACAATCACGGTGTTTTTGACCTGTTGCGCCTTGACTAAGCCCAGCACTTCGGTACGGAAATCCTCACGTCGGTCTGACCAACGCAAACCGCCGCGCGCGACTTTGCCAAAGCGCAGATGCACGCCTTCAACGCGCGGGCTGTAGACAAAAATTTCGCGATATGGCACCGGCTTTGGCAACTCGGGCACTTTGCTGCTGTCGAGCTTAAAGCTCATGTAGCTCTTAAAATGCGTGCCCTCTTTTTGATACGCGTTGGTGCGCAAACTGGCCTTAATCAATTGCACAAACGCGCGCAAAATTCGATCTTCATCCAGGCTTTGCACATCATTGAGCAGCGCAGTGATAGCCGCCGCGGCCGCACTGATTTGGTTCAGACGTGAATTTACCGTTTCCGCAGTTAAGCCAGCGACTAAATTCGGGTGTGCCTTGGTTTGCGCTTCGGTGAGCAACGCCTCCACGTCATGCTTGAGCGCTTTGCGACGGTCGCTGGTTTGCGTATGGCGGCTGGGGTCAAATTTTGCCTCAAATAGCTCCACCAATAGCCGCGCAATCAGCGGCTGGCTATTCATTGCCCGCTCAATATAGGCTTGGCTGAAACTGAGCTTGGTCTGCAATAAATACTTGCAGTACGCGCGCAGCACGCTGACTTGGCGCGCGGTTAAACCCGCCGCTAGCACCAATTTATTGAAGCCATCGTTTTCGACTTGACCACGCCAAGCCGCCTCAAACGCTTGCGCAAACGGTTCGCGCAGCGTTTCAACATCCAAAGCCTGAGTGTTGTTCGGCTCAACTTCAAATTCTTGGATCCAAATGTTTTGGCCTGCACCTTCCTTGGCACCGGGCAACATCATTTCATAAGGATGTTCGCGCATCACGCGCAAACCCATATTTTCTAACAGCGGTAGCGCGTCAGAAAGCGCAATCGTATGGCCGAATTTGAACAGCTTAAAGCGCAGGCTGCCATCGGCTTTTTTACGATTGCGATACAGCGACAAGCGCATATCGTCCATAGTTTTCAGCGCAGCGGCATTTTCCACATCGCTGGCAGCCACAAAAGGCGTGATGTCTTCAATATAGCCCGCTGGCAGCGCTTTACCATATTTATTGGCGAGCTTAAAGCCCTTCTCCTCGCCATGCTTTTGCACCAGGATATCGCGCAGCTCGTCTTGCCAATTCCGCACGATTTGTCGCAATTTGCTTTCCAGCTCGGCCAAGTCAATTTCTGGCTTTTCCCCAGCTTTTGGGCGCACCACAACGTGCAGGCGCGCCAATACGCTTTCGGAAACATGCACTGAAGAATCCAGCCGTTCGCCATGCAGCGCCCGCTTAAGCATCTGTTCAACACGCTCGCGAATATCGGCGTTAAAACGGTCGCGCGGAATAAACGCGAGGCAAGAAATGGCGCGCCCAAAGCGATCCCGGCGCACAAATAACTTGGTGCGCTGGCGCTCTTGTAAATTCAAGATGCCAATCGCCAATTCCGTCAGTTCAGCGGGTGAAGCCTGGAACAGCTCATCGCGCGGCAAAGCTTCTAAAACATGCAAGAGCGCTTTGCCGCTGTGACCGGCTGGGTTGAGTCCAGAACGCGTCTGCACATCCGCAATTTTCTGGCGCAACAGCGGAATGAGCCACGGATGCGTACTCATGGCACTCGAGGTATACATGCCCAAGAAACGCTGCTCGAAGATCGCTTGGCCCGCTGCGTCAAAAGTCAGCACGCCGATATAGTCCATATATCCAGGGTGATGCACCGTCGAGCGTGCGTTGGTTTTACTCAATACCACCAGCTCAGCGGTATCACCCTTGGGCAAATCGCGCGCAGCAAGAGTGGCCGTGGGGCGCGCGCTGAGTTTGGACTCATCCGCGCGCAACATGCCAAGGCCGGAGCCGGGAACTGCTTTCAAAACCTCTAAACCGCCTTCATTCGCGGCCGCATATTCCCGATAACCCAGCATCGTAAAATGATCAGCCGCCAACCAGCTTAAAAACTCCGCCGCTTCAGACACTACCGAAGGGGCATGCGGCGAATGGCGCGTCGGCAATTCCGCCGCGATCGCCAGCGCTTTGCCGCGCATGGCTTGGAAGTCGCTGACGCACGCGCGCACATCGTTTAAGCAGTTCACCACCGCCACACGCAAAGCTTCTAGCGCATCCGCTTCGGTAACGCGTTCCAGCTGAAAATGCATGATCGATTCGTTTTTACCAAGCCCGGTGCCCGCTGCGGCAAAACCCAACAGGTGCCCACCGGCATCACGCTGCACGCTCAACACCGGGTGCACGATTAGATGCGAGATCAACCCGCAGTTCTGCACGGCAATGGACGTGGAATCCACCAAAAACGGCATATCATCGTTAATCACTTCGACGACGGTGCGCGTGCTTTCCCAGCCGTGTTCCTCCAAATTGGGGTTGTAAACGCGCACTTTAATTTCCGTGTTTTTGCGCTCACGCCAATATTTGAGCAAAGATATAGCCATGCCAGCCCAGCACGTCGATGGCTTTTCGGCCAACTCCTCAGCCGGTGTACGGGCGAGTAAGGCTTTGGTAAAGATTTCGGCCTCGGCTAATTTCGGCGCGGCAACGCTGCTTTGTAGGAGGTGCAAAATAGCGTCTAGCGGGTGCAAAAGGTTCATGAGCGCATCCTTTAAGTGTTGATCAGGGGATCGGGGTGTTGAACAGGAGTGTTGAATAGGGATATAGCTGTTGAGCAAAAAATAAATTTGGCGAAGGATACCTAGATTGTCGCTACACTCCAGCGCTTTCACCTAAACATCATCTTGTTTCGAAAAATAAAGGGCTACGCTATGCGCATTTTTAATTTTGTTTGCCTTAGCAAACGAATCAACAAAAAACTTATTCCGGCATTTATTTTGATGGTTTTAGCGACTGCGCCCTGCCTAGCCGCGACCTCGATTTCGAGCATTCCCGGCACGCGCGGCGTGCGCGTTGTTGGGCAGGCAGCCGGGGATGCCTTAGGTTTTAACAATATGAGTGCGCTCGGGGATATCAACGATGACGGCCGCAGCGATATCGCGCTCGCCGCACCCGGCACGGATCGGGGCGCTACCATCGATGTGGGGGCGGTCTACATACATTTTGGTGCGGACGGCAATTTGGCGAATTTAGATGTCAGCACCTTGAATGGCACGAATGGCTTTAAAATCATTGGCAGCGCGCTAGCGCAAAGCAGCCAACTTGGCATTTTCACTACCGGCATTGGCGACGTGAATAACGATGGTGCCAGCGACCTGCTGATTGGCAGCCGTGGCGTTGGGCAAATCGGGCGGGCCTATATTATTTTTGGCAAACCCGCCGGCCAGAATTTTCCCGCCACCATCGACGTTTCCAATTTAGGCAGCGCCGGTGTGGTGCTCAATGGTGCGACTGCCAACGATTTTTTCGGCAGCGATGTGGTGAGCGGCGGCGGTGATCTCAATGGCGATGACTACTCAGACTTCGCCGTGGGTGCCGAAGGCTTTAACGGTCTAGGCGGCATCGTTTATTTGATTTTCGGGCGCGCTAGTTGGCCCGCGACCATCAACGTCGGCAGCGAACCGGCGGCTAGCGTGGTGAAGTTCACGCAAGAATCAGCAGGCGATCAGCTCGGCAGTTTTGTCAGCATCGGTGCGGACATCAATAACGATTCGCGCCGGGATTTGTTTATCAATGCCTACGCGGGCGATGCCGTTGGCAATAACGGTGAAGGCAAACTGTATGTGGTGTTTGGGCGCCCAGCGGGTATGCCTTTTGCCGCTACTCAAAGCGTGGCGGCACTAAATGGCTCTAACGGTTTTCAAATTCGCGGCAACGTCAATTTCGCAGGCTTTGGCTCGCCCGTGATTGCTTTGGGCGATTTCAACGGCGATGGCTTAGGGGACTTCGCCGCCTCCGGCGTGATTGGTGCAGGAAGCGTGGCGCTAATTTATGGTAAGTCAAACTGGGACGCGATCAACAGCCTCAGCGATTTAACCGGGCCTAACGGCACGCGGTTTGCCGGTGCAGCAGCAGGTGACGCGGCAGGTGCTTATTTAGCGGCGCCAGGGGATGTCAATGGCGATGGCAAAGATGATCTAATGCTCAGCGCACCCGGTGCGGATATCACCGGACTTAGCAATGTCGGCAAGGTGTATCTAATTTATGGCACAGATGTACCCTTCGCCGCCGATGTCAACCTGAGCGCCGTTGAGTCATCAATCGCGGGCGAGGTTTTTCAAGGCAGCACCGCCAATTTTGCCGCCGGGCCAATTTCGGCAATCGGCAAATTTAGCAATATCGATGTTTTACCGGACTTTGTGATCGGTTCTGAAACTGTGAATGGCGACGTTTACGTTGTCACAAAAGCTAGTGACATCCTTTTCAAGAATGGCTTTGAAAACTAATGGCAGACCGCATCAATTATGGCTGAGCCCAAAAAAGCGGCAACCTATTTTGTTCTGATTACGGTCTTTATTGACGTATTGTCTTTTGGCCTGATTATTCCCGTGCTGCCGCACTTGATCGCTGGCTTTTACGGCGGCGACCAAGGCAAGGCGGCGACGGTTAGCGGTTGGCTAAGCGCAGGGTATTGGACACTGCAGTTTCTGTTTTCGCCCCTGATTGGCGCGCTGTCGGATCGCTTTGGTCGCAGGCCAATACTGCTCGCCAGTAATTTGGCGATTGGCTTTGACTTCATCATGATGGCGCTTGCCACCGCGATGCCATTGCTTTATGTCGGGCGGTTAATCAACGGCTTGGTGTCGGCGAACTTTTCAACTGCGGCGGCCTATATTAGTGACGTCACCGCCCCGGAAAAGCGCGTACAGGCATTTGGGATGATGGGCGCAGCGTTCGGCATGGGTTTTGTCGTGGGCCCCGCATTAGGTGGAGTGCTAGGCGATATTGATCCGCACCTGCCATTTTGGGTCGCGGCAGCGATGAGCATCGCTAACTTCTTTTATGGCTATTTCGTGTTGCCCGAATCACTCAAGCCTGAGCTGCGCGTGCCGCTCAATTTCGCCAAAGCCAATCCTTTTGGCGCCCTTAAATGGTTAAGCGAAAAACCTGCACTTTTTGGTCTAGTTGGGATTAGCTTTCTGAGCAGTTTCGCGCATGTGGTATATCCCAGCACGTTTGTTATGTATGCCGACTATCGCTATGACTGGGGCCCGAAAACGGTCGGGCTGACCTTGGGCGCAGTCGGTGTATTCGCCGCAATCGTGCAAGGTGGACTGATTAAACGCATCTTGCCAGTGTTAGGCGAACGGCGCATGGTGCTGGTTGGACTGGCTTGCGGCATTGTTGGCTTTACCGGTTACGGCTTAGCACCGAGCGGAGCATGGTTTTGGGCGTGTCTGCCGATTATGGCGTTTTGGGGTCTAACGGGGCCTGCGGTGATGAGCCTTTCCACGCGCTTGATCGGCGCGAGTGAACAGGGCCGCTTGCAGGGCGCGACTAACTGCCTTTCTAGCTTGGCTAACATTGCCGGGCCCATCATTTTTACCCAACTTTTCAACGGTTTTATCCATACAGGCAAAGACAGCGGGCGCTTTGGCATCGAATTACCCGGTGCAGGGTTTTTCTTGGCCGCAAGCTTGCTGGTTATGGCACTTGCGCTGGCTTGGCGGGTAACTCGACCGAAAAACGCACCCGTCGCACCTACCGCTGAGCCGGCAGAGCCGCGCGTTGACTAACGAAGCCGAAGCACTTTTGCATCACGGCAATAAGCTTAAATCGCGCTACGATTCGGCAATAGTTTTCGAGACCTCATCATGACCTCGACTAAGCCTCAAACCGTCGACCAAATCGCCTCTAATTCCGCGCCGGGCCGGTGATCCAGCGCCTCGACCGTTTGCCCACCGCCGACTAGCGCATAGTGAAATAACTTATAAGAGCCGGTATTTTCTAACTGCTTTAACTCACCAATTTGACTGACTGACTGCATCGGCGTGAGCGCAAACTCATCGGGTAGCTGTAGCAGCTCACTGCTGTGGCTGGCATCTAACAAAGTATTGCTGAGCAAGGTTGACAGAGCGTTTTCCTCGTGCTTGAGCGGGCTTAACTTTAAGCCACGATGCAGCACTTTATTGCGCCCCTCAGTAGTGGCGCGGATGCCCACCGCCTCAGCTTTTCGCGAAAGTAGCTGGATTCCCGCCTCTAAGCTATCGTTGTTGCCGCCGCGCAGCCAGCGCAACACGCCCACCAACCAATCGCGCGGGTCATCGTCGTCTTCATCGACAGGGGCGGACAGCACGATCAATTCGCCGACTTTGCAGCGCAAATTCGCCGCAGTGGGCCAATACACCCGATAGCCACCTAAGCTTTGATCCTGCACTTCCACGCGCGACAGCGTAGGTTTCGCCGACTCACTCGACGCCTGCGCCCACGCGGCGGAGCGCTCACGATCACTCAATGACACGCCGACCTGACTGAGCGCATTGACGAACATGTTGAAATCTTTATTGCCGCCAATTAAATAGTGCGCAGCCTGCAGCCCGATCGCGACTTCGAGCATATGTCCAGCAGGCATGCGCTGATGAATCCGCTCACCGCCAAAGCCCCAGGCGAGCAGCAAACGTTCTACCAAATCGACATGCAGGGGCACGCTTTGACCCAGCTTGCTGCGCGGCGTCATCATGCCATCGCGCCCGACTGAATCAAACTGGCTACGAATGGTTTGTACCAAACTTGCGCAATCCAGCCGCCAAATCCGCCGCGCCGCGTCCGCCACGCGCACACCGGGGCCAGCATCCATATCCGCGTCGATTAAAAACACGCCCTCACCGCGGTTGTCCAAACGCAGCACTGCATGCGCCGCCCAGACTCGACTTGCCGCTTCCACGTCAATGATTTCGCGCTGAGTTAAACGGTACGGGTTCGTCAAAAACATCAGCGCGGCTTGCAAATAACACGATAGTGGGCTAATCGAAACACCGGCAACCTGCGGGTCTTTTTCCAACTTTTCGTGTAAGTTTTGACTAATCGCGTAGGAAAACAGCGCGTTTAGCTCGCTCCACGCACCGGGCGGCACTTCCGAATACGTCAAATAACATTTACCCAGCAACGCGCCCAAATGCTCCATCGCCCGCACCACTGCCAGCAAGGCGTAGCGGCCCCGCAAAAACGGCACCGAGCCACGTGGCCCACACATATCTACAATCGCCAGCTTGTAGCCCAAGGAAAGCTCGCGGTGAAAGTCCTTCATCACCTGACCGATTTGGCGCTTTTGCTGGGGCAGCGGCAGGGGTTGGCCGATCACATGCTTATCCATGCCGCCGAGCGTAAAGTTGATTGGCTGGCGCAAAAGTTCCAGCGTTTCCAGCCGGGCAAGCGCATCAACTTCCAGCGTGTTGAGCTCTTTTAGCCCGTTGTAAAGCATTTTCGCGGTAACGCCGCTATTGGCGAGCGGTAGCGCTTCGATCCATTGGCGAACTAATTTCCCCTGCGTCGGGAACGAGTCTTTATTGGGTTTACGGCGTATCGGCAGGTCCTTCAAAAGCCTAAGATAATTGGCTGGCATGCTGCGCTCGATTCTTCCCCGGGACGCCGATTCTACGATCAAGCGCAGCGGCGTTGCAGCATTTGCAAGCGAAAATCGCGAAAATTCACGCAAGGGGCTGACTCTACGCTGGTGATAAAAATTCAGCTTCGCGATGAATTAACCCTGTTATTTGTCCATTACATGGATGAATTGCAGGGTAAACACGAGCCTAATTTGCGCCAACCACGGCGCAAAATTGAGGTTCAGGTTCTACTCCTGATGGGCAGAAGCTGCCAACTTCGCCGGTGTTAATCCGATTGAGTCGGCCGATTTACAGAATTAGGTGGCGCTCGCGTCGATTTCATCGATTTTATCCTGCATCTTACGTGCCACCTTCAGGTTCATCCACAACACGACCCCAAAGGGAACCACAAACATGGCCACCATGGGCAACCATGGAAATCCGGATGGGTCATTTTCTGCCATGCCCCAAATCAGCACGGTAAGGCCGGGGACGGCGGGGGCGATATACCACAGCCAGATTGCACGCCCGGCATCGCGCTGACGAACCAACTCTGCACGCAAGAAAGCCACGTAAGTACTTGCCACGTCCTGGGTGGGCAGGGCGCCGATCGAAGCGCGTTTGCGTAGCTGGTACAGCATCACCAGCGTACCCGGGATCATTAGGAAGCACCCGATGCGCATCGTCGCGCTTTCCTGAATCCAGGCGAACACGCCGAAGATCAGCATAACCAGGTAGGCAGCTATTTCTTCCTGGCGATTGCGACGCTCGATCGTGGCATGGAAATTTGCTGCAATGCCACGAATAGTTTCGAGCGACACGCTCTCCACGTCGAGCGGCTGGGATTTCCACAATGATTTCAGTTCTTGGTCGTTCATGCTGATTTCCTTCCGTTGGCGAGCAAGCTCGCGAGCAATATTTTGATGCGGTGGACTTTGGTGGCGACATTGCGGGCCGACAGGCCAGTCACGTCGGCAATGCTGGAGGCGTCCAGGTCTTCAAGGTATAACAGCATCACTTCGCGGTCGATACCGGCCAGCGTATGAACGAGCGCCATGATCCGTTCGAGGTCGAGGCGCCGTTCGGTCATCCCCATGTCAGCCGACTCGTCAATTTGGGCCTCGACGTCATCAAGGCATACAGCAGTCACGTCAATCCGCCGCATGCTACGCTGGACGTGGCTGACGCCCACGTTATGGGCCACGCGGTACACCCATGTGCGTAGGGAACATTGATGGGCGAATCCAGCGAAGCTTTGCCACAGGGCTAGGTGTACTTCCTGCAATAATTCCTGGCGCGTCGGGCTGGCGCGTTCGTAGCCGGCTACAAAGCGAGCGATGTCCCGCCCATATTGTCGGATTGCTTCGCGATAAAGTGTCTCTATTGTATTTTCCATGTTGAGGTAGTCCCCCATCGAAGAACTTTCTTACAGCTTGCTGTTAAAAGATGATCCTCGGTCAAATTATGTTGAAGCGCGGACTTACGCGGGGGACATTCCAAGTGAACGAGGCGGAGTTGAACGAGTTGGCGCAATACCAAGACACAGGCATAGTGCCCCTACGATTTCAAAAGAAGGAAGCCTCCGTTGTCGTGCAGTCCGTTAAAGATAACGGCGCAGGGTTTGTCACCCGCTTTGAAGTTAGTTCCGAATTCGTGGGGCATCGCATCACACCAAATGGCGAGCGAATTGGAGGATCTCAACAGTATTAATGTTGGGCTCATTGAGGTTATAGGCGAGGCGAGTATCGCGCCTAATACGCCAATGAAATAAACGAACTAAACCCGCCCGCGCTGCAGGGTACTAATTGCCGCATCCAAACCCTTTAACGTCATTGGATACATTCGCTCGTTAATTGCCGTGCGCGTTAACGTCGTCGATGGCGTCATATGCCAATGCGCTTCAGAGGTCGGGTTTAACCATACCGCGCGCGGAAACGCCTCCAGCATGCGTTTAAACCAAACTTCGCCCGACTCTTCATTCCAATGTTCAACCGAGCCACCGGGTGCCAAAATTTCATACGGGCTCATCGCGGCATCGCCGACAAAAATCAGCTTCCAGCTGCGATCAAAGCGGTGCATCAGCTCATGGGTTAAAGTTTCTGTCTGCCGACGCCGCGCATTTTCGCGCCACACGCGTTCGTAAATGAAGTTATGAAAATAATAGTGTTCCAGATGCTTAAATTCAGACTTGACCGCCGTAAACAGGGATTCCACGCCATAAATATGCTCGTCCATAGAGCCGCCCACGTCTAACAGCAGCAGCACTTTCACCGCATTGTGGCGCTCACGCCGAAATTTGATATCCAGCCAACCGGCATTTTTTGCCGTGCTGCTAATGGTGTCGTCTAAATCCAGTTCTAAATCTGCACCCTCCCGGGCAAAGCGCCGCAGCTTGCGCAGCGCGAGTTTGGTGTCGCGCACGCCCAGTTCAGCGTCATCGGAAAAATCTCGAAATTGACGCGCCTCCCAAACTTTCGTCGCCCTCCCGTGCTTACCCGGCCCGCCAATGCGCACCCCTTCAGGATTAAAGCCGCCGTGACCAAACGGCGACGTGCCGCCCGTGCCGATCCATTTATTGCCGCCAGAATGACGCTCTTTTTGTTCCGCCAAGCGCTCACGCAAGGTTTGCATCAGCGCTTCAAAGCTGCCCAGCGCTGCGATCTCAGCGCGCTCAGCATCGGTGAATTCCCGCCCGGCAAATTGCGTAAGCCAATCGGCGGGCAGCGCTTGAGGATCGACCATGACGCGCTCAATACCGGCTAGATAGTCGCCGAAAATTTGATCGAAACGATCAAACTGCGCTTCGTCTTTAATCAGGCAAAGCCGCGCTAGCTGATGAAACTCCGCTAGATCCGGCGCGATTAAATTTGCTTTAAGCGCCGCCAGCAAACTCAAATATTCAGTAATGCTGGGTTTTAGCCCACCCGCACGCAACGCTTGAAAAAACCGCAGCGGCACGGGCTATTTCAACCGCAGCATGTGCCCAAGCTTCAGCACCGTATCGCGCGAAACGCTGGGATTTAAAACTAAAATTTCATTTACACGCATATCAAAGCGCCGTGCAATCGTCCAAAGGTTATCGCCGTTGCGCACTTTAAAGCTCTGCGGTGCTGCCGCCTTGCTTGATGCGCGGCTGTTCGCTCGTGCACTCACCACACCCTGCCGTGTAGGATGTGCGACTACGGTATTGCTTAGCCTGGAGGGATTAGGCTCAAGCGCCGCTACCAATACCGGTGGGGCGGATTTAAAACGCTGTAAATTGCCCAATGTAGCCAGCGCGATATTGGTGGTAAGCGGCGCAAGCACCTTTTGTCTACGACGAATTTCACCCTTCTTGACCATGAGCGGGTGCTGATTTCGCCACTCTGGGCCAAGGCTATCCAAAGTTGTCACGATTGCGGCCACCGGCGTAGTGTGAGCTAGGCGCACTTCCGTCAGGCGCTGCGAGGCTGCGAGCGGTGCTGGGAGTGTGACTTTATAACGCGCTGGATCAGCGAAAATGCAGCCCCATGCAATCAAACGATGCAGGTGATCTTCGGTCGTCAGTGGTAAGCCTAATTGACGTACATGCTCAAGTTGCCCTGGTTGAATCCCTTTGGCGGAAAGCGCGCTCTCAATGCGCTGCCCGCCAACGTTGTAGGCAAAAATCGCGAGCAGCCAGTCGTTGTTAAAGCGCTTGGCATTTGCCTGCATCAGTTTAAGCGCTGCATGGGTGGATTTAATCGGATCAATGCGCTCATCATTCGCACGCGTGACCTCTAAGCGATAGTCGCGCGCAGTTTCCGGCATCAGCTGCCACCAACCACCTGGGCTGCCATAAGAGCCGTAAACCTGTCGGTAGTCACTTTCCACCAATGGCAAAAACGCCACTTCACTCGGCATCTGTAGCGCCTGAGTCCGGCGCCAAACATAGTCTAGGTAGGGCTGCATGCGCATAAGATTGGCATTAAAATTCGTCGGGCTTTGCGTCAACCGCTGCGCCCAGCCTTCAATTGCTGGATCATAGCTGCAATCGGTAAAGCGGCGCGCTGCTACCAAGTCATTCCAAAAATTTTCCTCAATCGGTGCAGCCGGTGGTGCGGCCTTCTTTGCTGCTGCTGGAACCGGCGCAGAAACCACAGCCACCGTAGGCGCTATTTTGCTAGGTTTAGCAAGCACTGGCGAAGGTATGCCAACACCTGCACAACCCCCTAAACTAGCAAACAGCATCACTACAACCCATATCCGCCACTCAAAAGTGTGCATTTGTCTTTCCCCCCAGCGTTAAACCGTGCCCAGTGTCGCCGAATACTCGACACGGCAAATAAGTGCGGATGCTATCGCGAACGCGTTAAGCGAAAGAAAACAGCCAATTGAACGGTGAATGGATGACGAAGTTTGCTGATACCGAGGCGCCGACGCTACTGCGGCGGCGGTGGCCCGCCAAATCCAGGGGGTGGCGGCGGCATTGAACTTCCCATCGGCGGCATTCCAGCCGATGCTAGACTGGGCAGACTGCGTTTTTTCATCCCATACGCGATAAACGCTAGACTTATCAAAGCAAGGGTCGCCACCAGTGCCAATGGATGCGTCCACAGCCATGCACCAACAAATAGAATCGCGGCTAAAACAGCACCAATCAAACTCCCAAGCCAAAATGCAAAGCGCTCAATCAGCGGCCCAAGCACGGGTATCCAGGTTAACCAACCGAAAAAACCGCTAAACGCCAGCCCTAGGCCAAGCGCCATGCCTGTACCGCCTGCAGCACGCAAGATATAGGCAAGCGTCGAATTTTTACTTTCGCCGTGTTGGGTCAATTGTTCTGGTGCAATGTCGCCAAGTTCTATAAAAAATACGTCATAGCCGTTTTTTGCGATGTAGCGCACCAGTTCACCGGCTGTTTGTCGGCCCATTGCGCTAACGTTAGTTTCTTTGAGGACATTGAACTCGGCGCGTACGTCGCCGATACGGGGCGATCTTTCATTTACGCCTAAATACAGTCTATTACTACCGCTCACCGTCCAACCCAGGGCAACTAGATTTTGCGGTAATTCAGCCGACAATACGAAACCTGAAGATACTCCAAGTTCAGCCACCTGCTGTTCGGCTAAGTGAAAAGTCCCAACATGGGCATCGCTAGCGGTAAAAGTTGCAGAAGAAACAGGGAAGGCAGGGTTGCTATAGCCGCCGCCGTCGCTTTCCGAATTATCTGACCATTCTTCTTCCCAAACATCTTTCTTGTTCCGCTGGTGCTTAACCCATTGATACATCTCAACTTTGCGTTCTAGCATCAGCAAATCATTATCGCCAAAAGCGAAATAATTATCTTGTACCCCCGCGTCGGTTTCCAAAGCCCCCTTGAAATACACGGCTTTGCCATCGTTTTCGGGCTGTAGCGCCTCAATACCGACAGTAATCGCGCCTTTAGATAGCTCGGCAATTGCAGCTGCCTGATTAACCGTACGGCTTTCATTGTAAGCAAGAGCGGCGGCGGCGGCGGCAAACATCGCCAAACCGAATAAGCCGCCCACTTTTCCCGCACCTTTACTCTGATTCTCTGCGCGTCTGCCAAATCCAAACATAATTAATCTCCTAGAAATACACGGTGTGTTTTGCCTTGACAAAACATCTAAACCAAACTTATTTACAGGATTTTGCGCGAAATTTACTGGATATTAAAGCGCAAAATATACGGGTCAATCAGGCGAATTTCTAATTTTCCGAGTCGCTTTCCACAACCGCAGAAGGCAGAGCAATTTTGCCGTTTTTGCCTCGAAATGGTCGGTAAAAATCATAGAGTTTTTCCAGATCGGCCTCCATATTTTCGCTTGGCATTATCGGTGCGCCAAAGCCAATTTTTTTTTCTGGATAGTGCAAAAACCCCGGAATAATAGGCACGCCCGCCCGCGATGCGATATGCCAAAAGCCAGTGCGCCATTTGGCGACTTTTTTGCGCGTGCCTTCAGGTGCCAAGACTAACCACATTCGATCTGCCTCACGCATTTTTTCAACAAATTGATCCACGACGCCGTGCGCACTATCACGAACCGTAGGAATTCCGCCAAAAGCCCGCATAATCGGCGCTAAGGGCCAGCGAAATAACTGATGCTTACCCATCCAATTGATGCGCAAACCGATGCCAAACGCCGCGACCACGCCAATCAAGCCATCCCAATTAGAGCTATGTGGGGCAGCAATAACCACAGCCTTTGGCACATTAGGAAGCTCTTCAACTTGCCAACCCGAATGTTCAGAGGCTTTTTTACTCAAGAAGCGCATCCAGGATTTACCGACAATTGCGGGAACATTTGCGGGTAACGGAGGTAATTTCATGAATCGGCACCTGGTTTAACTCTATTTTTCTTAACACTGCCTCGAATCACTTTTGCATCAATCCGCCGACGCTTTGCCGCCCGCGATGGCTTAGTTGCAATACGCACTTTTTCGATAATGCCCGCGGCTCGAACCAGCGCAAATAGGCGTTCGCGCGCGTCCTCCCTATTTCGGTCCTGTGTTCTAAAACGCTGCGCACTCAATACCAAAACCCCATCTGTGGTAATTCTGCGATCCCGCCTAGCGAGCAATCGTTCCTTCAGCCAGCCAGGCAGGCTAGAAGCCACAATATCAAACCGTAACTCGACCGCAGTCGAAACTTTATTAACGTTTTGCCCGCCCGGCCCACTGGCGCGCACGAAGGTTTCGACTAGCTCACGCTCGTCGATTCCGTAGTCCTCAGTAACAGGCAGTACAGGCAAGGAAAAGTCTTATTACTTTTTCGGCGCAGCGACTGCCGCTGGCACTGGCTTGGCTTCCATGCTTGGGTCGAACTCCACCGCTTTTTGAATAATTACGGGTTCTAACGGCTTGTCAGCAAAAACCGGAGTGATACTGTCGGTTTTAACGGCACGGATTTTGTCAACCACATCCATACCCGAAACAACCCGTCCGAATACCGCATAGCCGGCACTGCCGCCAAGAGTAAAATTTAAGAATTTATTGTCGACAACATTAATAAAAAATTGCGAGGTCGCCGAATTCGGGTCATCTAAGCGCGCCATTGCCACCGTACCGCGTAGATTAGATAAGCCGTTCGTAGCTTCATTTTCAATCGGATCGCGGGTACTTTTATAGGCTAGGTCTTTGGTGTAACCACCACCCTGAATCATAAAAGTTGGAATAACGCGGTGAAAAATCGTATCGTTATATTGTCCAGATTTTACATAAGCCAAAAAATTAGCGACTGATTTAGGCGCACGCGTTGACTCAAGCTCAATAACGATATCCCCCATTGATGTGATGAGTTTAACCTGTGGTTTGATCACTACAGCAGGAGCAATTGCTGCGTCAGCTAAAGGCACAGCCGCCGTTGGCGCTACAGCCTTTACGCTAGCTGCAGGTACCGCAGCAACACTGGGTTGCGCCGAGCCTAAGCACGGATACAGCAGCGCAAAACCCATCGAAAGGATAATTGTTCGCATAATTTATTTCTCCAAAAAGACGACGCATCATAAGTCCAATGCGCCGACAATGGTTGTAGGGAAGTTAAACGCTGCAAGTTCCCAAACCTAGCTACTCAACCTTTTCAAATGGCCGTAACAGCCAGCGACACAACGCAGGCAAGAAGATCATTGCGGCTACCATGTTGACGAAAAACATGAAGGTCAACATCAAACCCATATCAGCCTGAAATTTAAGCGCCGAAAAATTCCATGTTGCAACACCACAAGCTAACGTTAGTGCGGTATAGAAAATTGCAATCCCGGTGGTTTTTAGCGCTTCAAAATAGCTTTGCGTCAGGGGCTTGCCTTGCTTCATTAACTCCGCCATTCGCGCATAGATATAAATTGCATAATCAACACCAATGCCGACGCCTAAGGCAACCACAGTTAGCGTATTAACCTTGAGTCCAATACCCAGCTTAACCATTAAAGCTTCACCTAAAGAGGTTACTAAAACTAGAGGAAGCACAATACAAAGCGCGGCCAGCGGATTTTTGAAGCTAATTAAACACATTACAAAAACAGCAGCATAAACCATATACATGATTGGCTTTTCAAGCTTGGCCACCTCTTCATTCGTGGCAGCCATGACCCCAACGTTGCCCGTTGCTAGTCTGAAGTTAATATTATCACTTGGCTTAAATTCTCCACCTTCGTTTTCGGCTTTTTTATTTTCTGCGATTTTCAAATTCAAGGTATTTTTAAATTTAACATCAAACAAATTATTCTCTGCTCTAAACTTTTTTACTGCATCAACCACTCGCGCAATTGTTTCTGACCTATGATCATCTGTGAAGATCATCATCGGCATTGCCGTACAGGTAGTTTCATTGAGTAAACCCGTATCCGTTTCAATCATTCGAAACGCTGTCGCCATGTTTGATGGTTGTCGAGGCAGTGTGCGCCAACGCAAACTGCCATAATTATTAGCAGCCCAAACTTGTTTGCCGACATCAACCATAGTAACGACTTTGGTAACGCCTTCAACGTTTCGCATATGCCAAGCGAAGCGGTCAAATGTTTCCATCGCTTTAAAGCTTGACGCGCAAGCATTTGGCTCGACTTCTGCGATGACATTAATAATATCTATTCCTAGAGCAAACTTACTGGTAATGACATCAGCATCGCGGTTGTAGCGCGCCTCTGGAAATAATTCAGCCACGCCTTTCTGCGCATCCCCAATCATCATTTTATGGCCATAACTTTCTGCTGCGAAATACATTACTGCACCAATTACAATAATGATTGCGGCTGGAATTGGTTTACTAAATACAGACATTGCTTGCCAAATACGGTCAAATTTGGTCAATTGTCGTAGACGAAATCCTCTTTTCTTTTCTAAATTACTTAAATTGGTATAGCTAAGTAAAACTGGCAGCAATATAAGATTGGTAAATACAATAATGCCAACACCAACGGTCGCGGTAACAGCAAGTTCAAAAATAATGCGTATTGGGATCATCAAAATCGCAGCAAAACCGATACACCCAGCAATTAATGCTACCGAACCTGGAACCAATAGTGACCGGAATGCCTTAATTGCGGCATCATAGGCAGGAATTCCCCGACGCTGAGAAAGCTCTTCCATCGTGCCCTCTTCAAGGCCACCAAAGAATATTTGGCCGCGAAACCGGTTAATCATTTGTTCCCCGTGACTTACTCCGATCGCAAAAATCAAAAAGGGTGTCAAAATATTCATAGGGTCTATACCGAAACCCATAAGTCGAAGCGCGCCTAGCATCCAAATTACGGCTACCAGTGCAGCAAGCACGGTTAACGAAGCAAGCTTAGCGCTAGTGGAATAAATGAACAGCAAAATCCAGGTAAAAATAACAGTGATAATAAAAAACAAAACCACTGACTTAGCACCTTTTGCAATATCATCAACTATTTTTGTGAATCCAATAATTCGAACTTCTACATTCCCTTTCTCGTAAGTTGATCGAATAGCTTCAAGTTGGGTGGCAATTTGCTGATAGTTGAGTTGTTTGCCATCAGGACTTATTTCTGGCACCAATTCTGCTTGCACCATTGCCCCAGTAAAATCTTTTGCGACTAACCGTCCGATAATCCCACTCAATTCAATATTGCGTTTTAAAATAGCGTATTGCTCGGGAGTTGGGTCAAAACCAGATGCCATTGAAGGAAACGGCTCAGGAAAACGCGCAGGCCAAACGTTATCCGCCTCAAATCCCTCTTCAGTTACAACCATATAGCGTTGATTGGGTGTAAAAATAGAGCGGGTACGTGACTGATCAACACCCAGGCCTTGAGCATCGGCAACAGTGCTAATCGCCTCACTAACCCCTTCTAACGCGGTAAGATACTCTTTATTAAAAATATCGCCATTTTTCGCCATTACGGCAATTAAAATTCTGTTTGTACCACCAAACTCTTTTTCGTAATCTAGAAAAGTTTGCATGTACTCATGTTTGACGGGCAGCTGTTTTCTAAATCCTGCATCTATTTTTAATTGGCTAGCCGCGAGTATCATTAACACAGTAATAACAGCGAAAACTGCAAGGACAATGGCACGCTTACCGAAAATTACTTTTTCAAGCAGTGGGTAGCCTGGGTGATTGGGGTTTGAAGAACCGGCCATATATATTCTCGCTATTTTATTTCGGGCTATACGCTAAAATACCATTTTCGCCAACGACGGTAAAATCACTTGCACCGCGTTGAACAACCCCACCTAGAACGCCACCATCGCTAAAAGTGAATGCTTTTAGCGCATTAGAATCCGCTGCTTTAGTTAAAAAGGTACCGCGTGCGCCGACCAATACGGCTCTTGCTCCATTAACTGCCACAGCACCAAACAATGATGCCTCGGTATTCGTTTCTAATTTCGTCCAGCTCGTTCCCAGATCAGTAGTTAGGTAGGCATTCCCAGCTAATCCATAAACTAAAATGCTTTGATCGTCTAGCACAATCGCACCAAACAGTGGCCCATGATAGGGGAAATCCATCCGCGCCCAAGACACACCTTCGTCACGTGATCTAAATGCCGCGCCCGTTTCACCCACAATCAGTAGCCCTGCTTTACTCTGTACAATAGCGTTGAGGTGAGGCGGGGTTTCATCCACTCCAATGTCATCACTAGCGAGCCCAGCCTCACCGTCATCAACCACTGCTGTCGCCTTAGGTGCATCGATCACGCGGGTGGTAATGTTGCCATCCACCCAAGTTTTACCCGTATCTGTGGTCGTTAACATTTTTCCTTCAGCGCCCACCGCAATGCCGCGATTGTCGTCGACAAACAAAATATCTAAAAGCGGCCCTAGGGCGGCACTATTAACATGCTGGCGCTCCCAGGTTGAACCGCCATCGCTACTATGCAATATTATTTCTTCATGGCCGACAGCCCAAAGATTTGCGCCCCGTGCATAGACGTTAGTTAATAGCGAACGCGTAGGCACAGGTAGCTGCACCCAATCAGTGTAGTTACTGGTTTTTAAAATATGGCCGCGCTCACCCACTGCAATTGCCCCCGTATCGGTCGCAACAATATCGGTAAATAAAGCTTTAGAGACAATTTTTGGAACCAGTATTTCTGAATCGGCCGTAGCTGGGTCATAATCTGCCGCCATAATTGAGAGCGGCAATGCGCAAGTGCATAGAAATTTAAGTAATAGTCCTTTAGATTCAACACACTGAGAGAATTTATTTATTTGAGTCATACGAATTAAACTCCGATTTAAAGTGGTCAATACTGAAGAACTTACTGCTCTTTTTCACTTGTAATAGATACTAGAGGAAATAATTCTCCCCAGAAGTCACGCAATAAAAAAGGGACGCAACTCGTAAAAGGTGCGCCCCTTAAAACTATTATATTCTATCGAGTACCGCGTGTACGCAGAGCTTGAGGAGAAAAGTTTTCAGGACTTGTAACAAATGAAAAGTCGTTTACCGGATCATTATTGTCTAAACCATTAGCGATATAACGCCCAGATTTTAAATCATAGTGAACTTCAATCGTAGACCAAATCAAAGGCTGATCATAATAATTAATTACATGTGCTTCTGAAACTCGCCAAATTGCGCCAGCCGAGTCATAATGGTCTGTTGCAAGAATTTGCCAGCTATCTTCATCTACATAATAAGTACGACGCTTATTGATATGGCGCTGACCAGCCCGTAACGTTGCCTCAACCACCCACACCCTATGCAATTCATACCTTAAATAGTTAGGATTTAAATGACCGGGTTTAATTAAATCATTAAAATTCATGGATCCAGCATGCGCTTTATAAGAATTATAAGGCATGTAGTATTCTGCTTTGCCGACCAGTTTCCAATCGTATCGATCCATGGCCCCGTTGAACATATCGGCCATATCGTTGGTTCGCAGTCCGTCTGATGCAGTTCCTGGATTATCATAGCCAACGTTAGGTGCTTTACGAACTCGGCGCTGACCAGGATTGTAAACCCAAGCTTGACGCGGAGTAACGGCTTGATTCAATGTTTCATGCACTAACAGGGCGTTACCCGCCAGTCGTGCGGGGGACTCAACTAATTGGAAGAAATATTGCAAAACATTGTTGATATCTTTTAGCGTATTTCCTTGTTTCCAATATAACCCCAGTGACTCCTCCCGAATACGAATCATAGTGAATTGACCCGTTGCAGTGGGCGTAACCTGGCTGTTGTAGCGTTTTGTGGCAAGCCCCTTGCTCTTCATCTTATGATTCCAGATGACCTCAGCGCCGTTTTGAGGGATCGGAAATGGAATCCCTTCTGCGACATCAATGACCCCATCCGATGCACCCACTAATTTTCCAGTCAAGGCATTTTTTTTGGTCATTTCATATACACGGGGCGTAAATGCGCCGCTGCGATGGGTGGTATAAACAGGCATCTCAAATGTTTTATATTTTGCAAACATGGCCAGCTCGCCAACCGTTAATTTAGCCTTATAAGTACCAAGGTTTGCTGCAGTGATAGTAAAGAGCGGCTTCTCACCCGCATAGGGGTCGGGGTGGCGCATGCCTGCTTTATAGCCGGCAATAGGCTTCGCTATACCTCCATCCCACGCTGGGATTGTATTCTCTTTATTTCCTGCTTTTTCTCCCCCAATTGGAGTTAGGTCAACCCCTAATCGATTAGCCTGTGCAGCAGGTACAGCGGCTTGGCTTAAACTAGCAGCTAAAGCAAAAGCTAGTGCTACGGACAACTTTATGATTTTCATATCAGATTCCTAATAGTGCATGATTCAATCAAAAGCATTGGATTCGTCGCTGCAGCTAAGTTTCAAATCAAACTCAACAACAGCAGCCAAAACTAAAACGCATATTTCGCTGAGACGGCAACAAAATCACGATCACTAATCAAGTTGAAAATTCCAGCACCGTAAAAACGGGTGTAAGAAAGATCGGCCGACCACTGATTTAAATAGTTTGCCTCAACGCCCAAAGTAAGCGATTTGCGACCTTCGACGAAATTGCCGCCTGGACCTGGAGTTGTACCTTTGACGTCGTGGTTAAAGGCAAAACGCGGGCTGAGAGTAAAAGCAGAACCGGCAAAATTGTTATAGTCGGCACGTGCTGCTAAACGGTATCCCCACGAGAACGGTGTTGCAAATCCACCCACTTGCGTTTGTGGATTACGCGAATTGCCGGTCAAAAAGTCAGGGCCGCCGCCTAAATCTGTGCCGTCACCGTTGTAACGCAAGATGCTAGGGTCGGGCAGATCCCAAACTTTAGTGAAACCAAACTCAGCAACTGCGGAAATTTGGTCGGCTGATATAAAGTTCTCTGGGCCAAATACTTTCGTCGTTGTGAACTGTAGTTGCGATACTTCATGACGATTATAGCCGGGAACTGGAGCACCGGGCCGTAAATTGCCATATTGGCTATAAAAACGATTGAATGGTGCGGCCAAAACTGCATTTAGTGGGCTTAAAGCGGCAAAGAGCAGCTCAACGTCATCAATCTGATAAGGCTGATTTGGGCGATAGCTCAATTCACCTTGAATGGCGACACCCGACTCTTCTAAAGTTGTGTTAAATGACAAACCATAGAGATGAATTTTGTTTGGGTATTCGATGAAGTAGCGTGCAGAGTTTGCCGCACCACTTGTTACTGCAATACCGCTCGCAAAAGGCAGGCGGCTATGGTAGTTCAAATAAAACAGTCCGAACTCAGTGTTGTTTAGCTCTGGCGCAAAGTAACGAAACGCGACGCCATATTGGCCTTTATCACTGGGGTAACGATCTTCTAAACGCGGCACGGCTGTCGCGCACGACGCGACCGCCCCAATATCACGAGGGTTTATCGCCCCAGGCCGGAAGCACGCATCAAAATCCAGCGGCTCATCGGTTGTACCGAAACCGAGCATCACATAACGCGCGCCGAGCGAGCCGAAATCGTTAGTGCTGAAATAGGTGCCCGTGGGCTCAGGCTCGGTTTGTTCGAACTCAAGCATGTACAGCGCTTCCATCGAAAGGTTTTCGTTGAAGCTGACGCTGCCCCAAACCATATCGATCGGCAAGAAGGCTTCTTTCAGCTCAGCACCCGCAATACGCAGTTTAGAAAGGTCAATTGGATTGATGACGTTAATGCCGTTTTGAAGGAACGTGCTTTCACCCCAGCTGACGACTTGACGACCCAAACGAACCGATGCGTTATAGTCACCCATACCAAAATTATAAAAGACAAAGGCGTCTAATAGAAGCACGTCTTTGCCCACCTTAGTCTTCGCAATTTCACTCAAGTTATCGCGCTTTTGATTTTCAAAGTCGTAAAAACCCGTCCAGCGCACCAGTCCACCAAAATCAGGACCGTAAGTGAAACCAAACTCTTGCGTAATTTTTGCAGTGTTTGCGAAAGGCTGGCCTTTGTCGTAATTTAAGTTGCCGTTATCCCCATTGACTGAGAAACGGCCCGGCGCCGAACGTTGCAGAGCATTCGGTAGCCCAGAAATTGGAATCACGGGCGCACCGTTTGCCTGAAAACCTTGGCACGGAGACAAATTACACTTACCGATAAGATTCGGGTCGCGCTCTTGCACACGCACCGAAACGCCGTAAGACAAAGTGGTGTCAACGTTGAGGCTAAAGTCGCCGTTTTCATACTTATAGGCGAACGCGGTACTGGCGATACAGCCACTCAGGGCGGTGGCTAAAACCGTGCGCGTCAGCAAACGCTGAGACTGCACGCGCTGATTTACGGGCCGTTGATTCGATGTTTTCATCATGAAAAGTCCTTATTAAGGGTCGCGTTTAGTTGGTTTTAATGACGGACGTATTAGTAACCTGCACGGCTGTACCGCCAGATGCCACCATTGACGCCATTTCCGTTTGCATTTCAACCGTCGTCGGCGCGTCTTTCGCGGGACTTAACAGCGAACCGTGATCGCCCTTAATAAAGCGCACAATCCCTTTAATGCCACTGGCATTTTGAGTTGTTCTAGTGATTGCGGTTAAACCCATCGTCGCCACTAGAGGCTCAGTACCTGCAAGCGGTGCACCAGGAACCGTATTTGGAATTACCGCATCCGGGCAGCCGTTCGCAGGCGCACCCGCAATCGGGGCACCGGTAGCCGTGAACAAGGCGCAACTAGGATCAGATGCGGGCACAGAACCCACTACTTCATGGAATAAAATTCGATCAGTTGCAGCCAAAGCCTTCGCCCAATTGAGCGGATCAGCTGCGTCAATGACCGTTTGGGTAACAGTGAAATACTGATCGAAGCTTGAAGTACCGGGTTGCAACCCTGCACCTGCAGCCAGACCAGCACGAATACGCGGGCCAAAAGTAGGCGAGCCATTCAGCAATTGCGCAATACCACCGCCGCCGACACTAAGCACGCCGACATTGACCGTGGTTTCCAGCGCCATTGCAGGAATTAAGTTAATTGAGCCCAAGGACTGCCCGGTGTAAGAGATTTTTGTAACGTCAAAGTCAGGCCTACCGTCGCCGTCAATATCCATCACTGAAAGATTCTTCACCAGCTGCAGCAAATCCGCCTGCGCTTGGCGATTGTTGTCGCGCGAGGTGAGCAAACTGCCCAAATTGATAAAGTGCGTACCGGACGTGTCAACCACGCCATCCCCGCCCGCGGCACCAGTGGTGTTGTTCACCAAATCCACATCAAATGTACGCTCGTTTGCGATTGCCGCAAATGGCGTGCCTTTGATGTAAAACGGACTGGTGCTACCTACGCCGTGCAGCGGTTGATCGATCGCAATTACCGCCTGTCCAATACTGGCGTAAGTGGTTGAAATCGCCAGCATATCGGTGCGGTTGCGGGTAATGCCGTGGTTGAAAATTACCACTGGCCAACCGGTCGCAGGCTTAACTTGGCCCGAGGCGGCGTTCGGCACTGTCATTAACACCGGTACATTTTGGATCGAATTACGTACTGGGACGGGGTTTGCCAAAGTCAGGTTTGTCGATGTCGGATCAAGCCCAGCAGTGGCAAATGGCCCAATATAACCACCCGGCCTTGCACGCCAAAAACCTGTCAACACCGCGCTTGCAGGGCTTACCGCAGTGCCGGCAGGCGAACCTTCAGGCGCAACGCCAGGAGCGGTTAGATAATATGCCACCGGCGTAACACCAATATAAACATCAGCGGTTGCCGGAAGCCCTAACCCAAGCAACCCAGTATTGAGCGGCGTCTTAACGATTGTTGAGGTACGCGCAGTTGCCAGCGAGCGAACCGCAGAAAGCACGGGCGTCACGCTTTGCGTAGTTGCCGTCCAGCTTAAAATGATGTTGTCACGCACCACACCCGCACCCGCAGCTAAGGCTTCTTGCGCATTCACGAGTTGACGAACCGGTTCGAGCCTACACGCACTGTCAATTGGCAACAGTGGGTCGGTGCTCGTGGCGTTCAAAGGACTTGATGTGCAGCTGCCATTGACCAAAGTTGCGGTGCGCTTGGCGATGAAATAAGTCGTATCGGGCGTGGCGTCGTTACCCGCCAAGTCGCGTATACCCTTGGTCAGCACAACCATGTAGGTCTTCAAGCTAAGACCCGTGGCGGTAAGCGAGGAAGCATCGAGAACTTTAAGCGGCACGACCGCTAAGCGGATGCCGGTTTTGCCGTTATTTTGAGGCGCAGTAGCAGTGACTTCCGTGCTGCGAGAGATCGCGGTGACGTAATCGACGTTTGGCACCAGCTCGCGCACAATAGCGGTGACACCTAGACTTGTCGGCGACGGCCGAGTTACCTCGAAAAAGCGCACGGTTTGACCGGCAACGACCGTTGCAGGATCAAGGGGCGCCGAAAAAGTTGTAGACCAAGGGGTATTGGTGCTGAAACCGTCAAGCGCGCTTAGCGCCACTGCTGGATCACCGGTGTTTGCTGGATTAGCAACAGGGGGATTGAGCGTGCCGTCGGTACTGCCGCCAAAAAGCAGATTATTTGGAAAGGGCAGCAAACCTAAAGCGGAGTCAAACTGCGCGGTAATTACACCGGTCACGGTAGACCCGCTGGTATTGGGTGGGGGGGTGGTGGCTACTGAAGGACTATTGGTGCCTGATGAACAGGCGGCGAGCATCGCGGTTGCGATGGCGGCGGATAAAATCTTGAACGACTGCATGAACGCTCCTTTAGCGGCATGAATGACTGTGTTGATTTAGCCAGAGCTTACAAGTCAACGCAACAGAAATTTTGATTATTCGATGCTGCAAACGCACACTCTTTATTGCCTAATTATTGCCTAGCACGCAGCTGCCGTGAAAAGTTTAAAAAAGGCTGCGCGAATTAGGCGCAACCCTATGATTTATATGATTCTATTTGTTTTTTAGCAGGGATTTTTATAGCGGGATTTTTCTTATTTGGCTGCCATAAGCGCCTTCGCGGTATCCAACATGCGGTTGCTAAATCCCCATTCGTTGTCGTACCAGGAACATACTTTTACAAGCGTGCCGCCCATCACTTTGGTGAGCGTGCTGTCATAGATCGACGAATGCGGGTTGTGATTGAAATCAACGCTGACCAGCGGTTTTTTATTAGACGCTAAGATGCCTTTCATAGGCCCAGCGGCGGCGGCGGCTAGCACCAGCGCGTCAATTTCGGCATGCGTGGTCGCGCGCGCGGCGACAAAGACTAAATCGACAACCGACACGTTGATCGTGGGCACCCGCATCGCAAAACCATCAAGCCTGCCGTTGAGTTCTGGCAATACGAGCCCGACCGCTGCGGCAGCACCGGTTTTTGTGGGGATTTGGCTCATTGTAGCGCTGCGCGCGCGGCGCAAGTCCGTGTGGAACACATCAGTCAACACCTGATCGTTGGTGTAGGCATGAATTGTGGTCATTAGGCCGTGCACGATACCAATATTGTCGTGCAAAACTTTTGCCAATGGCGCTAGGCAGTTGGTGGTGCACGACGCGTTCGAAACCACGGTATCGCTGGCTTTCAAGACATCATGGTTGACGCCAAACACAATTGTGGCATCAACGTCTGCGCCGCCGGGCGAGGAAATCAGCACTTTTTTAGCGCCACCGGCAATGTGCGCACCGGCTTTTGCTTTGCTGGTGAACAAACCGGTGCATTCTAATACGACATCCACATTCAATGCCGCCCAAGGCAGTTTCGCTGGGTCGCGCTCAGCAAAAACTTTAATGCGATCCCCTTTGACGATTAAATCACCCGCGTCTACGGCGACTTCAAAAGGAAAGCGGCCGTGTGCGGTGTCGTATTGCAAAAGGTGCGCGTTGGTTTCGGCATCGCCTAAGTCATTGATGGCGACGATATCGAATTCACCATTGCGGCCACTTTCAAATAGTGCGCGCGCGATATTTCGGCCGATGCGGCCAAAGCCATTGATTGCAATTTTGATCGCCATTGTGTGTCGTTCCTAAATTGAGAAAAAGAAATCGATTGTGCCTTTCTATGGGCAATTTCGCACGTATCAAATGCGTTGGGCAACGCTGCACAGAGATCACATCCACGCTTACGTTGTGTTGGCTATACTGTGCGGCCTCAACCCAAAACGCTTAGGCCGACCTTTAAAAATGCTGAAAATCGGGCTTATGCGGGTTTTGTACACATTATTGATGTATCTGGCGACGCCGATCATTCTGTACCGCTTGGCGTTTCGAGGCTTGCGTAACCGGGACTATTTTTGGCGCTGGCGCGAGCGTTTTGGTTTTTTTGTTTGCCCAAAAATGCAGGATGCGATTTGGGTACACGCGGTCAGCGTGGGCGAATTTAACGCAGCGGTGCCTTTAATTGAAGCGTTGATTAATCGCTTTCCAGAACGCCCGATAGTGGTCACTACGATTACCCCCACCGGTTCGTCGCGGGTGCAAAGTGTATTAGGCAAGCGCGTATTTCATGTGTATCTACCGTATGACCTGCCCGGTTCAGTGCGGCGCTTTCTAAATCGCACCCAGCCGAAACTGGCGGTGGTGATGGAAACGGAAATTTGGCCGAATCTGTATTTAAGCTGCTCAGCACGCAAAATTCCGATTTTGATTGCCAATGCCCGCCTATCCGAGCGCAGTTTGCGCGGCTACGGGCCGGCCAAGGCGCTCGCCGGCCACTGTGTGCGCGCGGCTGCGTGGATCGCTGCACAAAGCAAAGTCGATGCCGAGCGTTTTTTACGGTTAGGCGCAGAACCGGCGCGCTTAGAACTGGTGGGCAATATCAAATTTGATATGAAATTGCCGGACGGCATTCATCAAATCGGCGAAGATTTACGCGCTGGCTGGGGTGCTAATCGGCCGGTTTGGGTGGCAGCCAGCACGCATGAAGGTGAGGAATCGGCCGTGCTAGAGGCCCATGCTTTGGTGCTGCGACAATTTCCAGACGCGCTTTTAATTTTCGTGCCACGCCACCCGGAACGCTTTAAGCTCGTCACCACGCACTGCCGAAGCATTGGTTTTCGTACCAGCACGCGTTCCGAAAACCAAACTCCAGAGCGAAGCACACAGTGTTTTGTGCTGGACAGCATGGGCGAATTGCTTAATTTTTTTGCGGCGTCCGATGTGGCATTCGTGGGGGGTAGCCTAAGCGATATTGGCGGGCACAATATGCTTGAACCCGCAGGCTTAGGCATTCCGGTGATTGTCGGCCCGTATACCTATAATTTTGAAGAAATTGCTGACCGCATGATCAGCGACGGCGCGGCGGTTCGGGTGACCAATGGCGCGCAACTCGGTAACGCGCTCGTCAAAATTTTAAGATACAGCGCCACCCGCAATGCCATGGGGGAAGCTGGATTGCGCGTTGTGGTCAGTGAACGCGGCGCTTTAGGGCGTCTGCTGGGGCGCGCCGTGGCGCTGTTGCAAGCATGAGCAAATTAGCGGACAAGCCGAATAAAACCTGGGGAAAATGGCTAATTTTGCTGATTTTGATCCTGAGCTGTGCCGCGATTTTGCCGCTTAGCTGGAACGCGATTCAGGCCCAGCGGGCGCAGCAAAAAACCATGAAAGCCATGCAAAAATCCATCCGTGAAATCACCGCCGCACTCAAAACCGAGCGCTGTGGTACTGAGGTATTAGCGCCTGCAAACGCCCTGGAAACCCAGACGCACAACGTCGAGACTGTGTTTCCGAGGCTCAGTCAAGCGCCGGGTGATTTTGCCCAATTGAGCCGCCAACTCATGCGCAGCAGCGAAGCATTTACGGCGCAAGCGACGATCTCGACTAAAGGTTCGCCAACCGGTGCAGACTGCCAAGCACTAAGGTTGCAACTGCCCGAGCTTAAAAAGCGCTGTGATGCGTGCCATGAATTATTTCATCCGCAGCCCAAGCTAAAACTTGAGTAGCGTGGTTTCCAAGCCGCAACTCAAATGCCGCCGTACCACGCATAGCCTCGATCCTCCCAAAAGCCGCCATTGCCGCCCTCGATGTCAGCAAAGCTTTCCACCAGCTCAATACGCATAATGTATTTGGCCTGCTTGTAACCTAGCTGGCGTTCTACGCGCAGGCGAATCGGCGCGCCGTTGGTAACGGGCAGGGTTTTGTCGTTTAGATCATAGGCCAGGATCGTCTGTGGGTGATGCGCATCATGCAGATCAATGCTTTCGTAATACGGGTTGCTGCCGTCCATCATCATGGGGTCAGCGCAGCGAAACACCACGAACTGCGCGTTTGGCTTAGGCTTTGCCATCGCCAATAAATGTGTCAACTGCACACCTTTCCATTTGCCGATAGCGCTCCAGCCTTCCACGCAATCATGGCGGGTGATTTGGGTGCGGCTAGGCAGAGCTTTTAAATCTTGCAGGGACAGCTTTAACGGCTGCTCGACCAAGCCGTCTATTTCTAAAAACCAGTCAGCGAATTGCGACTGCACCAGCGCTTGATAGTGCGCACTGCGCGGGTTGGTGGTGCCATTACCGCGAAATGTGGGGGAGAGATCGCTTTCGCTAAACTCCTGCGCCAAAGAATCACCAATAATGGCGCGGTGCGCTTTATAGGAAAGCTCGGAGCCAGCGCGCAGCAAGGAAGCGAACTTGGGCGTCATGGATAAGCGATCACAGCCCGCTAAAACGAAGCCGCTAAGTGCCGTCAAAGTGCGCGACAGGAATTTGCGTTTGCTCAAGACAATGGCTTTGGGATCCTGAATTTTCATGGTGCAGGCTCTGGGTTGGTGCCACTTAAGCGATAGCGGCCGGTAATCATGGAGCGCATGTGGTTCCAAAAACCATAGGCCACCACTAGAAAAACGTGCAGCAGCATAAACGCGACCAACGCCCACGCAGCAACAAAATGCAGCGTGCGTGCGGCCTGCCTGCCGCCAAATAGATCCACCCAGCCAGCGCCGAAAGCGTTCATGGACGGCGATAGCCCCCAGCCCATCAGGATTACCATCGGCAGCAGCACGAAAATGACGAATAAATAGGTCAGTTTTTGCAATACATTGTAATAGCGCGCCGCCTCGCCCTCGGGGTGGTGGAAGCGCAAATGCTCTTTAATGGACGGCCAAATGCCTTTTAAATCCGCGCGCGTGGGCCACATCACGCGCAATAAATGCCGACTGTAAAGGCTGTAAGCAACATAGCAAAAGCCGTTCAACACGAACACCCAGGCAAAGAAAAAATGCCAATCGCGCGCCAAAGCGAGCGAATAAAACCCTGGAATTGTCAGCCAATGCGGGAAGGCGCGCTCGGTCCACACGCCTTCGGAATTGCGCCAGCGGCCAAGTACACCCGTTGTTGTAAAACTATGTCCGAATATTTCCG
>JAYUUS010000185.1:0-3587 GCA_043754435.1 Rhodanobacteraceae bacterium | reverse complement strand
CGGGTGACTTTGCGGTTAAAAATGACTTTGTTGGCGCGATTGAACGCTGCGAGCTGGAAAACAGACTTGGCAAGATCAATCGAAACGTGTGTAATTTCCATGGTGGATGCCTCTCAAGATGTGACTGGCATTTGTTCTGCCAGTGTGGCGCAGTAGACGCCGTAACTTGGGAGGCGTCCATCTCATCACCCATCAGAAAAATCTAACCCTATGTTGATCCAAACCCGGTACGGGCCAATATTGCGAGCAACATTGTGACGTCGCGTTACACCAGCGTCAAATTACGAAATCAGCAGCTGCGCAAGAACCCTAAGCGCGCCAATTTGACTGAAAAATATGGAAATGCCAGCGGTTTTAAGGCCGCTGGCATTTTAAGTTTTAGGCCTGCGTGTCCAGGCTAGGCTTGGCCTATTGTCATGTCGCTCTGTAACGGCTTGAGATTGGCGATCTCCGAATCAGCCGTCGGTGGTACTGAGGCTGCGCAGGTACTCGACCATGTCCGCGCGCTGTCCCATATCGTTGATGTAAAACGGGTGCGGTGCAGTCGCGCCGCGCGTTGGCTGGAGCAGCGCATCCAGCGTCGGGACGCTATTGTCGTGCAGGAAGTTCGGCTTGCGCCCCAGATCCAACAGCAAGGGCATGACGGTACCTCGGATGTCGCCACGAATACTCGCGTTCACCACCGCCATCTTGTCGTCGAAGATGTTGTTCGGGGTATTAAGAATTGGATTGAGCGGTGGCGTGCGCTGCGCCAGCAACACTACCGGAAAGTCGCCCGGGAAAATCGTCAGCATCGGAACCACGAACGCCGGAACCGGGCGGCGCTGATCTACGTTGTGGCAGGTGGTGCAATTGTTGCGGAAAATCTCCCGCCCGCGCCCGACCGCCGCCACATTGGTACTCGTGCCTGCGGGTGCCTGAAGACTGTTGAGGTAGCCGTTCATGTCGACCAGCTTGGTGTCGTCCACGCGCACTCCAAGCGGGTGGTTTTCGGTGCCGGGCGTTCCCGTCGTGCTGGTCACTACGAACGGATAGCCGGTTACTCCCGTCGCCGCTAGTACCTGCACATAGTCGTTCGCAATCTCGTCGCCCGCCGCAGTGCCGCCCAACAAACGCAGGAACGCCCTTCCCCCAGGCGTCGTGAGTACCGTCGGATCCAGTAATCCGGTGTAGACTAGGTTGCTGAAATTATCGAGCGTCGCAATCGTGCCTTCACTGCCCCACGGTGCCGCCAAGTCGGTGCGGAACAGCGCCGAATTGTGCATCGGGTCGCCGTTGCCGTCGAAGGTGTCGTCGAACGTACCGACCGGATAGAACGCGGGATTGCTGAGGTAGGCGTCGACCTCTGCTTCGGTTGAAGTTTCGGTAAGACCCGTCGGCGCGCGGCCCAAGGTCGCGCCGCCGTTGGCGGTAAGTGCCAGCTGCAACACCGGGTAATAGGCGCGCGAGTTTGTTCCCAAGGCGACCAGCGCGCCAAAGTTGAGATTGTGCGCCGCGCGACCGTCGAGGCGCTTGCCAATACTCCCACCACCGGGCATCTGGAAAACCGAATTGTCGGTAATGGTGTGGCACAGCGCGCATGTCGCGCCGGCTTTGTCCCCGGCGCCGACATCAATCGTGCCATTGCCGTTGCTGTCCTTGGCGGCGATGCCGATCACCGCATTGGCGTTGATCAGGGCCACGGTGGTTGCAACGCTGTTGAGCAGCGGCGCCCGGGCGGGTGAAAGGTCAGTGGTTAGTTCCGCAGCTATGGCTTGTTGCGTCGCAAGCGGCAGCGCCTCGATGTCGACGCTCAACCCGGCTTGCAGCGCCTTGATGGGAGTGAAGTTGGTCGCGAGAATTCCCTGCGGCAGACGGATTGCATCGGTCCAGAAGCGTTCGTTGCCAAAGGTCTCAAAGCGAAATACGGTTTTACCGTTGACCACGTTGCCTGTGCGATGAACCACAAACGTGCCTTGGTTGGCAGGACCATTGCTGCCCGTCACCACAGGCGGCGGCGGTGGCGGCGGCGGCGGCAGATCGGGGTTGCTATTGGAGCTGCCGCTGCACCCCGAGAGGAGCACAGCGACTGCGGCAGAAAGCGAAAAACCTTGGAGGAATTCGCGGCGAAAAAAAGTTTTATGCATGTCATTCTCCTAAAGAGCGGATGTTTGCAGTTCGCGGTTGAATGCTCGACGTAGCCACACTGCACACTCAGCTTGTCAAAGTGCGCCCGTGCGGGTCAGTGCGCTATCGCACGCCCGGTTAGTCGCATTTTAACGCTGGTGTAGCTCGACGTGCTGACGCCTTTGGCAATATCAGCGCGCACTGGATTCAAATCGACGTAAGTCATTGCCGCTAAGATTGACTTTTCGCTGACCAAAAGCTGGCACTTAAACCGGCCTTCCCAAAATCGACCCGTGACTTTATCTTCGGCATTTGCGCGTCGTGCGATGGGTTCGCTCAAGGACTTCATCTTGTCGAGGCCGGGATTGCGTTCGTATCAGGCTGGGCCTAGACTAGACTCGGATTTATCTGAGCCTTGGCCTGCTAAACATCACCCTCCAGCACCCAGTCCTCGCCGCTACCCTGCTGCAAAATTTTATCCCCCGGCGCAATTGCACCAGCGCCCAGCGCCGTTTGCGCCTGTAGTGCTGTGTAATAGCCGGTGAAGTCCGGCTCGGTGGCATCGAAAAGCTGCTTAAAACTATCAATCACGAAATAGCTTTGCTGATAGGTATCAATGCGGTAGCGCGTGCGCATCAGGCGCAGCAAATCGAAACCAATGCGATTGGGTGCGGCACTGTCCAAGCTATAAAGGCTTTCGCCTTTGCTGGAAACAATGCCCGCGCCATAGATGCGCAAGCCCTCCGGCGTTTGAATCAAACCGAACTCAACCGTGTACCAATATAGCCGCGCCAGAAAACTTAGCGCGTCTAAGCCCGCCGCTTTGACACCGCCTGCGCCATAGGCTTGCAGATAATCGCCAAAAATTGGGTTGGCCAACAGCGGTACGTGCCCAAAGAAGTCATGAAATAAATCGGGCTCGCTGATGTAGTCGATTTGTTCCGGCTCGCGAATCCACCAAGTGACGGGGAATTGTTTCGCGGCGAGCAGTTCAAAAAAGCGTAAATCCGGCAGTAAGCCCTCAACCGCGACCAACTCCCAGCCGGTTTTGGCGCGTAAAACTTTATTGGCTTCAGAAAATTTTGGAATCTGATCGGGGCCTAGCTTTAGATCGTTAAGGCCCGCCATAAATTCATCGCATGCGAGGCCCGGCAATAGCGCGCTTTGCCGCTCGAATAGCTGCTTCCAGACGGCATGATCGGTGTCGGTATAGCTGTCCCAATCTTGCTCCACGATTCCGATCGCATACATCGGCAGTTCGCCGCGATCAGTTTTCAGATATTGAATGCGCTTGGACATTGGCTTTTTGGGCTATGGAAATTGCCGGCAGTTTAGCAGGGGCAGCAGCAAAACAGCTTTTGATTACGCCGCTAAACCCGGCATACTTGACGCATGGCATCCGCATCCCAAGACAGCACGAATTCTGAGTTTGCCATCGAGGTGCGCGGGCTGACGACGCACTATGGGCACCGGAAAATTCT
>JAYUUS010000184.1:0-10912 GCA_043754435.1 Rhodanobacteraceae bacterium | reverse complement strand
TTGGTAAGTCTTGTAGGTGGGTTTTTAATATGCCAAATGCTATCGACACCGGAACACCATCAGGTCGGTTCTTCTTCCATGTCATGGCCAGCCTAGCCGAAATGGAGCGCGAGCTGATCGTTGAGCGCATGCGCGCCGGTCTGGATGTGGGCCGTCAGCTTGGCCGCAAGGGCGGCCGCAAGCGGCAGATGACCGACAGCAAGATCGTATCGGCCAAGAAATTGCTGGTGAGTGGCGTGCCGCCCAAGGACGTGGCGAAGAACCTCGGTGTATCCCTCCCTACGCTGCCCTACGCTGTACCGCTGGATTCCGGCCTCCAGTAATCCTTAACGTGCTTTATTTCCGTTTTCTGAAGCAATCGCTCTCAGATAAATCTGAGTAAAGATTGCGCCTAACCTGATTTGCCCGCAACGTGCGCAAGCCCAAACTTCGCTTATGACCCAAGCCCGCAGCCAACTTGTCGACACTACCCAAGCGGGCACATTTCACTGCGTCAACCGCTGCGTGCGCCGATCTTGGCTGTGTGGCTTCGATCAATATCTCGGCAAAAGCTTCGAGCACCGAAAATCCTGGGTTGAAACGCGTATTTTGGAGCTGGGCAGCATTTTCGCCTGCGGCATTCACGCCTGGGCCGTCATGAGTAACCATCTCCATATTGTGGTACATATGAGCCTGCGGGCGGGCAAAGTCGCGGGAAGCCAACCCAGAGCCAGTGACTTTGTTCGGGTGCGTTTCCACAACACCTAGATTTGGGCGCAGAACGCCACCGAATTTAAACTTTCGGCTCTGGAGTGACTTAATTCGACTTCGTTCCCCCGCAGGCTGATGAAATCATTGTCGGAACCGATTGCGCGCCGCGCAAACGAGGAAGACACGGTATCGGGTCGATTTTGGGAAGGCAGGTTCAGATGCCAAGCGCTCTTGAGTGAAAAATCGATCCTGGCGGCGATGGCGTATGTCGATCTAAACCCAGTGCGCGCCAAGCTCGCGAGCAGGATTGCAACGTCGCGTTACACCAGCGTCAAAATGCGCAATCAGCAGCTGCAAAAAAATCCCGAGCGCGCGAATCAACCACTGATGCCGCTGGTCGGCGTGCGATCTTTCAATTTGCCAGGTATTTCTGAAGCAGACTATATAGAGCTGGTCGATTTTACGGGCCGCGAACTACATCCCGGCAAGCGCGGCAAGATTGCAGCGAGCGAACCGAAAGCGCTGACCAAACTGGGCTTGGATAAAAATCACTGGACGACGCGCGTCAAGGGCATTGGCTTGGGTTACTGGCGTGTGGTGGGTGAACTAGAAGAATTAATCGACAAAGCCAAGGAAATCAGCCAACGCACGCTGTTTGGCATTGGCTTTGTGCGGATTTTGAACAAGATTTAGGACGATATTGAGTCATTTTAACGCCGCGCTTGCGGCTGGGTGTGTTGGTTTTTGATTTGTTTTTGATTTGTTTTAGGTTGGATTTTGGGCGGTTTTGATTGGGAAATATGGAAATGCCAGCGGATTTTAAGGGCTGGCATTTTTAAAGTCTGAGGCTTGGGTGTCCGGGCCTGTCTTCATAGCGCAAGCTACAACGCGCGCGGCGAACGAGTGGAAAGCTACGTCGCGCCAACAGGTGGAGGCCACATCGGAGATCCCGTGAGCGTCACGGCTGCCAGTGACTGCGTGAATGACGTCGAATTAAGTCGGTTTATTTACAGTGAATCCGGCGCATTGCTCGGCCACTACGATAGGTGCATAGCAAGTACTGAGGACGTGGTGTATTTAGACGCTACGCCGATTGCACGTGTGAAAGATGGCGAGATTTTCCCACTGGAAGCAGATCATTTGGGCAGCCCACGCGCGATGCAACAGCCGGATGGTACAGGCACGGATTGGTCATGGGGTTTACTTGCGAATACCGCTAGCGGCTCAAACGCGTTTGGCGAACAAGAACCGACTGGCAAGCAGACATTTAATCTGCGCTTCCCTGGGCAGTATGCGGATGGCAATGGACTTTCTTATAATTATTTTCGGGATTATGAGGCGGGGACTGGGCGGTATGTGGAAAGTGATCCGATTGGATTGAATGGTGGGATCGCGCTATATCGGTACGGTTTAAATCTTCCCTTGCGAATGACGGATCGCAAAGGCTTAGTGCCCGATGACTGCCGAACATATGATGATTTTGAACAGGCGGTTTGGGCTAGAAACCATTCGACACCGTTGCCAAATTGCGTTCCACCTCCTGATTTGCCACCACCACCGCCGACTGGCCCAACAATAACAGGTACGATTTGCCGTGCAACTTGTGCGGCCGCCGCCGCTGGCATTTGCGCAGCAATTGGTTGTGGATGTACCGTTGGTACTGTTATTACCGTAGGCGCGCTTAGCATTCCCTGCACTGCTGTAATCATTTCAGCTTGTGCTTCAGCCGCCGGCGCTGCGGTTGTTTGTAGTGAACAAATGTGTCCACCTTAGAATAAAAGGTAACTTATGAAGAATTTTGGTGAAGCGTTTTTTATCGCGGTTGTTTCTATGTGCGTTGCAGTAACCGTTTTGAGCTTCGGCGCTGAATTGCCAATCTTTAAAAAAACTGCTCTCGGTGCATTTGGGGGCGGGATAGGGGCATGGCTCGGGATATTTTTCGTACTCAGGCACCGAAAAAGAAAGGCAGACGAAATAGCTGAAACACCAGCACCGGACACTCACCTTTAGCCAAAATCTAGCGGCAGCCTAAAATCTGCCGCCAGATCATTCGCTTCCTCACCTAAACCAAGCCCAAAACCGCACGCAAACTTTCCCAAACCCAACGCCGCCAGCCGCCGGAAACCGCCAGCCGCCGGAAATCAGCCTGGACACCCAAGCTTCAGACTAAAAATGCCAGCGATCTAAAATCCGCTGACATTTCCATATTAGTCCGTCAATTTCGCCATAATTCCAAACCAAAACTAATCAAAAGCCGCTTCCGACCGGCGGCATAACCCCGATAGATGTCAAGCCAGTTGGCGCTTTTTGAGGGATGGATGTCGGCTTTTTATCTACGCCGCAATATTGCTCGCAATATTGGCATGCGATGAATTTATGGCGGGCCTTAACGATCTAAAGCTAGGCCCCGATCAGATCCCAAAATTTTCCGAAGCGAATAAGGTCTTGCGTGCTAAAACCGGTTGGGAATTGGTCGCCGTTGAGGGCTTATTGCCGGATTTACGATTTTTTGAGCTGCTTGCCGCGAAACAATTCCCGGTCACTTGGTGGATACGCGAGCCGGAACAAATCGACTACATCAGCGAGCCCGATTTATTTCATGACTTTTTTGGGCACGTACCGCTGTTGGCGAACCCAGTGCCATTGTGCCGGGAGATAAAATTTTGCAGCGAGGTAGCGGCGAGGGCTGGGTGCTGGAGGGTGATGTTTAGCGCCTCGTTTGGTATTTTTGGTCACGAAACATCTGGGTTCCATGGATTCATCACAGAAACCCCTGTACTGGCGAAATCGGCGACGTTGCGGGTTACCACTTGCATATGATGGACGCCTGCGGTGGCGGCAATGAGTGCGTCGCGAATAGAGCGCGGATTTGGCACATGTAAGGCAGCGCTGCGCAGAGCGACCGCTGTGTCGATCACTAAGATACGACCTCGAAATCCAGGCAAAACATAGTGATGCAGCCAGCGTTGCAATACTGCACCTTGATCTGCATTTTGTCGAAGCGCTAGACGCACACCAATTTCAAGCTCCTCAACAGTGATGACTGAGATAAATAAATCTGCGGCTTGCGTGGTTTTGGCCCAACGCTCGACATGCAAATCCGCGCGCGCCAGGGGAATTTTTCGCAACTCCGAAATAACGTTGGTATCCAGTAGGAACACTCGTTTGCCGTTCCGCTATCGCGAGACTTAAGAAAAATCCGCAGCGCTAGGGGTTTCACGCGAATTTGGGATCAACGTATCAAAGTCAAAGTCCGCGTCAAACTGAGTTTCGCCGGGCGCAAGCGTTAATAAATCCACGATATTCGTGCGCAGTTGGCTGAGCTGCTGGTACTGCAAATAGCTCAATAAAACGTGCGCTGGCTTGCCACGGTCAGTAATGATTACCGGCCCTAAACGTGCAGCCAGCTTTGCTTTGCTCGCATCTTGATTGAATTGACGGCTAGACAAGGTTGTGATGGACATCGGCATTCTCCAAAGCAGCATGTAGCTACGTTACCACAAGTGAAGCAGCGTAAACGACATCGCCGCATGCGGTATCTGTAAAACCAAGCCCGTTCCGCGCTAACCTAGCCCGCTTTGCATCCTAGGATCCGGCATGCCTTTTTTAGAACTCCACCTCCGTTTGCGCGCGGCTGAGCAGCCGCTGGTTGAAGCCGCAATTGAAGCCCAAGGCAGTTTGGCGATCACTTTATTAGACGCGGAAGATGTGCCGATTTTAGAGCCCGGCGTCGGGGAAACCCCGCTTTGGCCTGAGCTAACACTGACCGCGTTATTTCCAGCTGAGCTGGACAAGCTTGATCTATTGATAGCCCTTGATGCGGACATTCCCGCGCATATTTTGCACACCGCCAAATTCGCGCATGTGGATGATAAAGATTGGACGCGCGTGTGGATGGATACCTATCAGCCGATGCAGTTTGGCAAACGCCTGTGGATTGTGCCGACCACCCACACACCGCCAGACCCAAACGCGGTGAATATTCGCCTCGATCCGGGCTTGGCGTTTGGCACCGGCACGCATCCAACGACTGCGATGTGTTTAGCGTGGCTTGATGGGCTGGATTTAACCGGCAAAACGGTGCTGGATTTCGGCTGTGGCAGCGGCATTTTGGCAATTGCGGCGCTCAAACTCGGGGCCGCGCACGCTTATGGCGTCGATAACGACCCGCAGGCGCTGATCGCGAGTCAAGAAAATGCACATCGCAACGGCGTGCATGAGCGTTTTACGGTGTTATCCGATAAAGATGCAGCGCCACCGATGTGCGATGTATTGGTCGCCAATATCTTGCTGCCGCCGCTATTGGCATTGAAAAAGCTGCTTGCCGCAGGTTGTAAACCGGGGGCTTTAGCAGCTTTTTCTGGCATGTTAGCGGGCCAAGATTCCGAACTAATTCCTGCCTATCAAGGTTTGTTTGAAAACCTAGAAACGAAGCAGCAAGGTGATTGGATTCGGGTGGCGGGGCGGCGCTGTCGCTAGAATGTGGAAATTGGCGGCGACGTGCTTTTTTTGCGGCGGCCTGGGTTGGTCGGTGATGAGTTGAAAATCACAGTTGATTGAATTCGACGTTGGGCATTGGTACTGAGTTCGCGGTAAAATTGGAAGTATTGCTAGGCAGGCACCAAAATATGGGAAATCAACTCGAATTACTCGAAATCCAAGCACTGCAGCTAACAAGCGGTGAGCGTGCAGCTTTCGCCCAGCTATTACTTGCCACCCTTGACGAAGATACTGAAATTGAGGAAGCATGGGCGGCTGAAACCGAACACACAGTTTCTGACATCGACAGTGGCGCGATGCAGGTGATTCCAATCGCTGATGCGCTTGCCCAGGTTCGAGCTTCGCTGAAGTGAAGCTCGTCATTGCGGCGATGGCACTCGCCGAGCTTCGCGGCATTTGGCGGTATCGCGTTAATATTGGTTTTCGAGCCGCATGTCGGCTGAATTCAACATTAGGATTTAAATATGGATCATCGCTATAAAAAGCGAATGAATGCGTATTGGACTCGCGAAAGAATCAAGGTATTAAGTGCCATATACAGCCTCAACTTCTCGTCTTGGTTTGATCTATGGCACACGCATCCAGACTGGAAATCCAAGGGCAATCGCTTCCCCGAACATAGAGCGACAGTCGCAGAAATCACCTATGAAGCCCTCAAACACGCAGAGAGACTTGCTGCAACCGCAAATGATGCAGTGATCCAAATTTTTGCCACTATCTGTGTAGACAGTGGTAACAACGCTATCTATATCCATTCAGCCAATCCCAATGGAACGGTATTCCCACATGAGTTCCCCGGTACAGAATGGGGCGTAAGTGCTCCCACAGAGTTAGCAGGATTGATAGTAAAAACAACGCATGAAGTAGGTCGAGCGCAGCACGGCGAAGATGTGTACTTCATCATCAGAAAAAATAAGTCCGGGCTGACTAGCAAAGCTAAAGCATCCACCACAGAGCTAAAAATCACAGGCAACTAAAAATCACAGGCGAATCACTCGGCACATGGCGGCATCGCGCTATCCTTGAATTTCGGGCCGCATGTCGGCTCAATTCAATACTATGCTCCAGCCGAATTGCCTACCAAAGGATTTTTCATGAACGAAACCATCACCCAGCTGCTCGCCGATAAAACCGCTGAAACTCCACCCGGCGCATTTTTAATCAACTTCAAATTCGATGATGCAACGCAGCTATTTTTAGACACCCGGGTCAGCCCGGCGCGCATTAGCGATGCGTCGGACGAAGCGTCGATGATGACGATGACCAGCACACCCAATGATCTGATCGAAATGTTGAACGGGCGTTTAGATCCGATAAAGTCTTTTATGAGTGGGCGCATTCAAATTGATGGCGATATGACCATCGCGATGAAGCTTGCCGCCTTGTTTCGGGCGAGCTGAAATGACCGTAGCCAATGAAGCAGGCGGCGCTATGTACCCAAATTTGCTGCGGCCGCTCGATTTGGGCTTTACCCAATTGCGCAACCGTGTCGTCATGGGTTCCATGCACGTTGGCTTAGAAGAGGCGGAAAACGGCTTCAACCGCATGGCGGCGTTCTACGCCGAACGCGCGCACGGCGGCGTGGGTTTGATTATCACCGGCGGTATTGCGCCGAATGATGTGGGCCGACCGTATGGCGGTGGTGCCAAAATGACGACCCAAGCGGAGGCCGACGCGCACAAACCGGTCACCGCTGCGGTACACGCCGAGGGCGGCAAAATCGCGATGCAGATTCTGCATTTTGGGCGCTATTCATATCAAAAACCGCTGGTCGCACCCAGCCCTATCAAAGCGCCGATCAACCCGTTTATGCCGCGCGAACTGAGCGCTGCGGACGTGCTAAGTACCATCGAGGACTACCGCCATTGCGCCGTTCTTGCACAGAGCGCTGGCTATGACGGCGTTGAAATTATGGGTTCGGAAGGCTACTTAATCAATGAATTCATCTCCACGCGCACCAATCAGCGCAGCGATGAATGGGGCGGCAGTTATACCAATCGCATGCGCTTCCCTGTTGAAATTGTGCGGCAAGTGCGGGCAGCGGTAGGGGCCAATTTCATTATTATTTACCGGCTTTCCATGCTGGATTTAATTGATGAAGGTTCGACTCTGGACGAAGTAGTCACTTTGGCGCGCGCCATTGAGGCTGCGGGTGCGACGATTATCAATACCGGCATCGGTTGGCACGAAGCGCGCATCCCAACCATTGCTACCAAAGTGCCAAGGGCGGCGTTTGCGTGGGTGACTAAGCGTTTGATGGGTTTAGTCAACATTCCGCTGATTGCGACCAATCGCATCAACACGCCAGAAGTGGCCGAACAAGTTCTGGCTGATGGCTGTGCGGATATGGTTTCTATGGCGAGGCCTTTCCTGGCTGACCCAGAGTTCGTCAACAAAGCAGCGCAGGCGCGCGGCGATGAAATTAACACCTGTATCGGCTGCAACCAAGCCTGTTTGGATCACACGTTTGCCGGAAAAATTACATCATGCTTAGTCAATCCGCGCGCCTGCCACGAAACTGAGCTAAAATATTTGCCCACTAGCGCGCCAAAAAAGATCGCGGTGGTAGGTGCCGGGCCAGCGGGAATGAATTTTTCCGTGATTGCGGCCACACGTGGCCATGACGTGACGCTCTTCGAGGCGGCCGCCGAGGTCGGTGGGCAATTCAATATCGCCAAGAAAATTCCGGGCAAAGAGGAATTTGAGGAAACATTGCGCTATTTCCGCCGTCAAATTGAAATCACCGGCGTCAAACTGGTGCTCAATCACCGAGCCAGCGCCGCGCAACTAGCGCAGAGCGGTTTCGAGGTCGTGGTTTTAGCTACGGGCGTTAGCCCTAGAGTGCTGGAGATTGATGGCATCACACATAAAAAAGTGCTGTCGTATCTAGATGTGTTGCGGGATGGGCGGCCGGTAGGTGCCAGTGTGGCGATTATCGGCGCAGGCGGCATTGGCTTTGATACCGCTGAGTATTTGGCGCATGAGGGTGTTAGCCCCAGCATCGACGTGGCGCTATTCAACGCCGAATGGGGCATTACCACTGACCCCAATGCCACCGGCGGCACCACAGCCGCCAAGGTACACCCGAGCCCTAGGCAGATCACAATGCTGCAGCGTAAAAACGCCAAATTGGGCGATAACTTGGGCAAAACCACCGGCTGGATTCACCGCACGCAGCTCAAAAACAAGGGGGTGGAAATGCTCAGCGGTGCGGAGTATCTAAAAATTGATGATGCAGGTTTGCACGTCAGTTTTGGTAGTCTAGCGCCAGTTGTCTTGGCGGTCGATAACGTCGTGATCTGCGCCGGGCAAGAGCCACTGCGTGATTTGCAAGCGGGCTTGACGGAGCTTGCCATTGCAACGCTGCTGATTGGCGGCGCGTTTAAAGCCAGCGAGCTGGATGCGAAAGCGGCCATTGAGCAAAGCTCGCGTTTGGCGGCGGCAGTTTAGGCCGTCTGCAAGCTGACACGAACCACGACCTGCGCTTCGCCGTGACTCAGCTGCAACGGCCATTCAAACGCCAGAATGACGCTATTTTGCAACGCTTGAACGGCATTTTTATCGGCGTCAAATAGCAGCGCAAGGCTGAGCTCAGCGGTTTGCCAAAGCGCCTTAATCCCGCTCAAATATTTGCGTATGCGCTCAGCACTGGCGTTTACTAATTCCGCCGATGCCACCTCGCTCTGCGCTTCTATGGCAACATTGATAACCACGGCCATGCGATCTTTCGATTGCGCCCAATAGCGCTCTAAGCGCAAGCGCTGTGCAGCAAGCGTCGGCGAATCAATTGCTGCGCTGTCGCTGGTTAAAATCCCACGCACAATAAAGGTTTCAAAACCTGCGAATTCTTTTGCAATGGCGCGGTCGCGCTGCGCAATTAAGGTGAATTTTTCGCCTAAGCTGTTATTGAACTCAAATCGCTGCGCGCTCGTATCGTTGGCATCAAGCTCAGCGCTTGCCACCAGATTGACCGCACAGGCGCTCAGTGGTTTATGCAAAACCTCTTTTGGCAAGCGCCCGGCTAAGCGGCAAAATGCCTCGTTGGCAACCCGTACAACGCCGTCTGCATCCAACACCCAAACCGGTTCGGGCAATTGATCTATGAGCCAGTGCATCAGGGTGCTTGCACGTTTGGTTAACACAACGTGATAAATGCCTAAGCGCAGCGTCCACGCGCCACTCAGAACGAGCATCAGCAGCGGCAACACAAATGGTGCCCAATAGCCTATGCGAAACAACACAAAACAGCTGACAACCAACAGCATCAGCGCAATCGCTAGCCGCAGAAATATCTGCCTAAACGACGTTAACGCGTGCAGGCTTATGGCAAAAATAATTGACCATACAAACATCCAGACATATTCCACCCAGTCGGGCCAATCCAGCATCGGCCGCCAACCGTACTTGCTTAGGCCAATCAACTGGTCGGCGTTGAACGCATTGAGCGTGGACGGCTGCATATTGTCGTCGATATCAAAAAAATGCCGGCCAAAGCCAGTTTTGATCTTGGTCAAATGCAGGTCGGCATTATCACCAATGACAACTAATTTTCCCTTTAACTGGGCCGGATCGAACTTGCCATCCAGTATGTCAAACCACCCCAGTTCTAGAAAACCGCCGGCGTGCGAATAAGGAATGTATTGTGTGGTGGCATCCGCTACGGCGTCACCAAAATCAGCGTAGGTTTCCGAGGGCGTGGCATAGCGCTTGCTCCCCACACTTAAAATCCCGTTTTCATCTGAGTTAATCGGCATCGCGTTGGTTTGCGCCAAAAAATACTGCGCGGCTAGAAAGGGCATTGAGTTAACCCAACGCGCCTCGTCTTCGCTGTTAATACTGGTCAATACATTGCGATGGCGCTCGTCAATATCCATCACTTTAAAAACAAACCCGAGATGCTGTGGATCGCCAGCCGCCTGATAAAACGCCCGCGCTGCATCCGTCCATTCGTTGCGATCTTTGATTTGGGCAACGAAGACGTTTGGGTATTTTGCGAGCCTTGCCAGCAACTGTTCACGCCCAGGCGGAATCGGTACATCACGCTGATTGGAAATCATGACTGCCGCTGGGCCTTGTGCCTGCACGGCATCTAGCACCTGCGCGATCAATGCGTCACTGGCTGGATGCGAACCTGCACGCCCTAGCTCAGAATCACGTAAACCCACCACAATCACATCTGGGCTTAGCCCCGGCGTGCGCTGCGTTTTTTCAAACGCGTCGTAAGTCATTAAGGTCAAGGGTTCGAGATAACTTTGGGCGCGTAAATAGACGAGCAGCGCGAAAGTGACGCCAAAGAAAATGAGCCCTGCGATATTTTTGCGCGAAAAATAGGCATGACTTTGGCTTAAAAACGGGGTGATCAATCGCATGGTGCAACCGGCAGGCTTGAGTGCCTCAGCAGGATTTGCGTGTGGCGTTAGTCAAGCATAAGCCTAGTTCGGTTGGATTGCTTCTGCTAGGCTCAAGTTTGGAGCTGAGTCTTATGCAACGGTAAAGAAGTCTCCGTTTGCGGACTCGGTAAAAAATGTCTCGCGTTTGAACTTTCCAAAGCTTAAGCCTATGAACAAACAAGCCGTTCGCGGCAGGTCGAAGAACTACGCAGTAACCATTAAGTGTTTTTACGTTCGATTGGCGTGAGGGCTTTACTAACGTGAAGGCTAGGCTAACTTGAACGGCATCGCAGTGTGTTCGGTAAAAAGTGGCCCGATCAGCGTGGAAGTGC
>JAYUUS010000183.1:0-33926 GCA_043754435.1 Rhodanobacteraceae bacterium | reverse complement strand
ATCAGCTCGCTGTGTATTTGTGCCTGTGCTGCATCCGTTAATACGCGCGGCAGAACCTCTGCGTAGATCTCGTTAGCAGGTGCCAAACCAGCCTCTGTGCGGCGAATTAAACCCAAATCTAGTAGATATTGTCGGTCCGCATCTAGCGGCGATAAAATTTGCCCCTCCAGCATCGGCGCAATAATGGCGCGCACGCGCGGCTCCTTGAGCTTGTCCATCAGCTGGTCTAAATGCGAGTCGTTGCGTAAAATCAGCGCTTCACGCGCCGCGCGCATACGCGTCAAATCAATCACCACTGCGCGATCCACATTTGCGGCGGTTTTCCACACCGCCTGTTCGGCTAGGGCATTGACTAACCAGGGTTGCCCACGCGTCGATTGCCAAGCCAATTCCAATGCCTCTAATGTGAACATCTGCCCGGTTGCAGCGCTATGCTGGGCATAGAGCGCACATAATTCTTCCCGGCTAAAATCCCCCAAACGCAAAGATTCCGCTTTGATATTGAAGGCGCTGCCGCCGGTAATGACTTCGCCGTCGCTCATGGTCATGCGGTAGTCGCGCACGTCGCGCACGCCGCACAGCACAATGGAATGTGGGAAGTGCACTGGGCGATTGGCATAGCCCGCGCGGATCTGGCGCAACACAGAAATCAAGGTGTCACCGACGAGCGCGTCAATTTCGTCCAGGAAAAGCACTAGGGGTTTGGGCAGTTCTTCGCTGAGAACACGCAGGGCAGCCGTCAATAAATTGCTTTCGCCTCGGCTCATCAGTACGGCATGTTGGTCAATCAATGCGCGTGCGCCAAGCGACAATTCCGCTTCTTCTGCAATCCGGCTCAGGATGCCTTCCATGGCCGCACGCACATTCCCGCGCATGCCTTGTGCGCCTTCGATATTTGCATAGATCGCGCAATAGTCGGTGCCAGCATTAAAGTAATCCCGCAGCGCCAACATGTACGTTGTTTTTCCAGTTTGGCGAGGCGCATGTAAGACAAAATAGCGCTGCTGCGCCACTAAACCTTCAATCATCGGGCGGTCTATACGCACCAACGGATCAATACTGTAGTGCAACGCAACAATCTGCGGGCCGGCCGTATTAAAGTGCTTGGGCGGGTGCGCCAAAAGTTGAGCCACGGGTTGCGGAGTATTGACTAATAAGGGTTCATACATGATTACCTCCTAAAAACTGCCGGGTTAGACACACGCTCAATCCAACAAACGCCGAATCATCAGCCTGGCACTGGCCAAACCCCGAAACTCGTCAATCGCCACCTGTACTAAAAGCCGTGCGCGTTCAGGCACGGCATCTTTAGTTCGATCTGGGCTAAACCAAACCGCACTCACCAGTTTTGTTGCACCACCCCAGCGCACTTTGCAGCGCAAATGCCCGCCGGAGAGCGTTTGCACGTCAAAAATTTGGGCATCAATGGTAAATGCGGGTTCGGGAAACGCTTGCCCCCAGGGCCCGCCAAAGCGGATTGCCTGCGCCAATTCGACGTCAAACTCCGCTGGGCTTAAATCGCCGTCAGTATAAATCACCTCGCTCAGCATCTCTGGCAACAGTGCAGCGGCAAATACTTTCGGCGCAATGTGCTGAAACGCCTCAAGCTGGTCGCGACTGATGGTCATGCCCGCCGCCATCGCGTGGCCGCCAAAACGCTGCATCAAACCTGGGTTTTGCGTATCCACAAGCGCCAAGGCGTCGCGCAAATGAAAGCCAGCAATGGAGCGCGCCGAGCCACGCCAGCCATCGGCCGCAGGCGCAAACGCCACCGCCGGGCGGTGAAAGCGCTCGGCTAATTTACTAGCGACTAAGCCTACGACCCCTTGATGCCACTCTATGTCGGCCACAATAATGACCGCCGGTAGCGGGCCTTTTTTATCTGGCGATAGCGATAATTTATCCAGTGCGACGAAAGCTTCGTGCTGCATCTGCGCCTGTAATTCGCGCCGCTCGCTGTTGAGCGCGCCCAGCTGTTCCGCCAACTGCCGCGCCCGCGCCGGGTCATCGGTCAATAAACATTCGATGCCTATCGACATATCTTCTAAGCGCCCGGCGGCATTGATGCGCGGCCCGAGTCTAAAGCCAAAATCCTGTGCGCACACCGTCGCGGTGTCGGTGCCACTGGTTGCCAGCAGCGCGCGCAGCCCCATGGTGCCAGCGCCAGCGCGCAAACGGCGTAAGCCTTGCTCGACCAAAATGCGGTTATTGCGATCTAAGGGCACTAAATCGGCAACGGTAGCCAGTGCGACCAAGTCGATTAACGTCGATAAATTCGGCTCCGCGCCTTTGAACGGGGGGCCTTTAAACGGGGCACAGCTAAAATAGCCGGTTTCCCGAAGCTTGGCGCGCAGGGCCAGCAGCAGGTAAAACATCACGCCCGCACCGCATAAGTTTTTCGATGCGAACGTTTCACCCAGCAAATTCGGGTTCACGATGGCCGCAGCCGCTGGCAGCGTGGCACCTGGCAGATGGTGATCGGTAATCAGCACCCGCATGCCCGCCAAATTCGCCCGTGCAACGCCGTCAATGCTGCTGGTGCCGTTATCGACGGTAATTAATACCTCCGGCAAGGGAAACGCAACCGGGTCGCGGGCATAATCGTCTAGCAAGGTTTCCACCACCGCCGGACTCAAACCATAGCCATGCGTGAAGCGGTTCGGCACCCGATAGCGCACATGTTGCGCGCCTAGCAGGCGCAAACCGCGCACCGCTACCGCCGTGCCGGTAGCGCCGTCGGCGTCAAAATCCCCAACAATAACAATCTGCTGCTGCTGGTTGATCGCCTGCACCAACATCTGCACGGCGGCCTCAAGCCCAGACAAATCGGCAGGTGCCAGCAAGCGATTCAGCCCGGCTTCCAGCGCCGCCGGGGAAACGACGCCACGCGCCGCGTAAACACGCTCAAGTGCGGCCGGAATCTGCAATTCCCGCAGCGCGCCGGGCTGAAATTCGGGCGGCAATTCGCGCGCGACCACCTTCAAGAGCTATTTCCCACTGTTGCCATGATGACTCGCCATAAGCCACGTAGAAAACCAGGTGGCTCACGTCTTTGCAAGACGCGCCCATCGTTCAACCATAGTTTTGCCGCAGGCGGTAGCGCGGCAACGGCGGCGGCTAGCTCAGCGCCAAACAACGCGCGATAGTCATCCATCTGAATCGCGTGCGGCGCGTCAGGCAAACTCGCGTCAGGCAAATTTAAAGCCTGCAAAATCGGGTCATCACCGTGATAGCGCACTGCCAAAGGTGGCAAATCAGACACTACCCTTTCCGGCCCCCAAAACCACACGCTATTCACCGCTGCCTCACCGCGCGCCGTGCGTGCCTGATTGACCGGCAAATTCGCCAGCAGCATTTGCGCTTCATTGAGATAGCGCTGCCACACTTTTGGGTTAGGCAGCATATTTTTCAGCTCACAGCCGAGCGCTTCATCCGGGAACGCTGCGTGCACGGCCGGGGTAGCAGCGCCACATAAAAGACTGAGTTCGCCACCCGAATGCGCAATCAGCTGCGCGTCAGCGCTAGCAAACAGGCTTGCCAGCGCAGCGGTAATTTCCGCGCGCTCTGCAGCCGACAGTTTGATGCCTTCCCCATGCGCCATCCACCGCGCGCCACCCATTTCAATCTGCCAAAAGCAAAGCTCTAGCGCCACATAATAGTGTCCAAAGGGCGCAGCTCCAGCACCCAACGCCTGCGCGCGCAAAGCAGCAGGTGCCTGCGCCACACCCAGCGCGCTCAGCAAACCACGCAGGCCGGGTAGGGCAGATTCCTGTTGAGCATTTGCTATGTTTTCCAACGCTGGCAGCTGCAGCGCGCGATTCGGCAAAAGCGCAACAGATGCGCCTGCGCTGAGTCGATTCGATACGGCGTGAAATTCAGGGGGTTTTTTATTCATGTCAAGGCATCAGCACGTTCTGAAATGGCTTCTGATTCTTAAATCGATACGCTTGAAAATCACGCTGGTCGGTACTGAGAATTCTGCCTTCGCCGAGGTGCTCTGCCAACAACACCAGTGAGGCGTCGGCCAAATCCATGGGCAAATCCGCATATTTTTCCATTAGCACACATATACGCCGAATATGCGCGGGATCCAGCGCATGCACAGCACAAAAGCCATCGGCCACATTCGTCAAAAAGCGGCTGCAAGCCAGTGGCGACAAACGTCGTATCAGCAAATGTGTGGTTTCGGTGAGCACCGGCCAAGTGGTAATTAATGGCTCCGTAATCGTTTGTAGCACCGACACCGCCCTAACGTGATGGCGGTCGCTGCGATCTGCCAACGCGTAGAAAAACCCGGTATCGGCGATCAGCACTCAGTTACTTTGATATTTTTGCGCAAAGGACTGGCTCAAAATAGCTTTGTATTCACGCGATCCTTCGCTATCGCCGCTAGCACCCGACGCGACAAAACTTTGACCGCGCGCAAGCACGTCCGCCGGACGCAGCGTCTCGCGGCTAACCTTTTCATACAACAGCGCAATAGATGCGCGTAGCGCCTCGGTCACGGTCATTTGTGTGTGCTCAGTGACATAACGCAGCTGCCCCTCGGCTTGTTGATCGATGCGCGCATTAATGCGGGATTTTGGCTGCGAATAGGTTGTCATACATCGTATGCTGAACTACGAAGCAAATAAATTCAAGCGTTTGAACTGATTAAATGGCTTGAATTCCCTAACCAAACGCAATCGGATAAGAGCCCAAAATCTTCAGCTGCCCGGCCAAATGCCCCATTTCCCCAAGCGCGGATTTCAGCGCATCGTCTTTGATATGTCCAGCGACATCTAGGAAAAACGCGTATTCCCATTTGCCGGTGCGCATCGGCCTTGATTCAATGCGCGTCATGCTAACGCCAGCGCGGGCGAGCGGGTCGAGCAATTGATACAGCAAACCCGGCTGATCTTTTCCGGCTAGCATCAAACTGGTTTTATCGTGCCCGGAAGGCTCGAACAATTTGTGGCCGAGCACCACGAAGCGGGTGGTGTTATCTGGGCGATCCATGACGCTGCGGCGCAGAATTTTTAGGCCATAAATCTGTGCTGCAGTTTCTGAGGCAATTGCGGCGGCTTCCGGCGCGTTGCGCGCGCGGCGCGCGGCTTCGGCATTGCTCGAACACGGAATTTTCTCGGCTTTCGGCAGGTTTTTCTTCAGCCACATTCGGCATTGGCCCAAAGACTGCACATGCGAATAGACGCGCTCGATTTTAGCTAGATCATCGCCCGTGCTCATCAAATGCTGCTGGATGCTGAGCTCAATTTCGCCGCAGATTTTCAAATTCGAAGTAACAAACATATCCTGGGTGTGATGCACCGAACCTTCGACCGAGTTTTCAATGGGCACCACGCCGAAATCGGCATTTTTGGCTTCTACTTCTTGAAATACTTCTTCAATCGACGCTAACGGCAGCACTTTCACCGAATGGCCAAAGTGCTTGAGCACCGCCGCTTGGCTAAACGTACCTTCCGGGCCCAAAAACGCGATCCGCAGCGGATTTTGCTGCGCTAAACAGGCGGACATAATCTCCCGAAACACGCGCACCAATTCGCCGTTTGAAAGTGGCCCGGTATTGCGTTCGATCACCATGCGCAAGACTTGGCTTTCGCGCTCCGGCCGGTAGTAGTCAATCGCGGCGGCAAGCGGGCCTTTGACAAGCCCGACGCGCCGGGCATAGCGGGCGCGCTCGGCGATTAAGGACTGAATCTGTTGATCGACGTTATCAATGCGCTCTCTGAGTTCCGGCAAGCTCAGCGGCGGGCGTTTGGGTGCTGCCGCAGCGCGTTTGACAATGGCGCGCACCGCTTTCGGTGATTTGGCACTTTTGGCGGCTGGCGTTTTAACCTTAGCGCGCGCTTTCGATTTTGGCTTTGCTTTTGCCGCGCGCTTGATCGGCAATTGCAACGGGTCATCGTGCAGTTCCGGGTCAATTTCAAGCTTCGCGGAAGCTGGCAATTTTTCGGAAACTTTTAGCTTTACTTTAGTTTTTGGCATCGGCTCAGCTCACCACCACTGGAATTGTGCCCAGCTTACTGTGCGCAATTTTGCCCTGCCAAAGTTTCGGCCCGGTTTCATGCACGGACGTACCCAGGCTATCGACCGCAACCGTGACCGGCATCTCAAACACTTCAAATTCGTAAATCGCTTCCATGCCCAAATCCGCAAAACCCACCACGCGCGAAGCTTTGATCGCTTTGCTGACCAAATATGCCGCGCCACCGACCGCCATCAAATACACCGCTTTATTGGCCTTGATCGCAGCAATTCCGCTCGGCCCCCGTTCGGCTTTGCCAATCATGCCAATCAGACCGGTTTGCTCCAACATCTGCGCGGTAAATTTGTCCATGCGCGTGGCGGTAGTTGGCCCGGCGGGGCCTACAACTTCCTCGCGCACCGGATCAACGGGGCCGACGTAGTAAATCACGCGGTTGGTGAAATCGACCGGCAAACTTTCCCCGCGCGACAGCATTTCGGTCATGCGCTTATGCGCGGCGTCCCGCCCGGTGAGCAATTTGCCGGACAGTAGCAGCACTTCGCCGGGTTTAAAGGTGGCGACTTCGGCTTTATCGAGCGTATCCAGATTGACATTGCGCGCTTGACTGACATCGTAGGTCAACGTCGGCCAATCGGCTAAATTGGGTGCCTCTAAAGTGACCGGGCCGGAGCCATCGAGCGTGAAATGCGCGTGCCGCGTGGCGGCGCAGTTGGGAATAATCGCCACCGGCAAATTCGCCGCGTGGCTTGGAAAATCACGGATTTTAATGTCCAGCACTGTGGTCAGCCCGCCTAAACCCTGCGCGCCAATGCCCAGCTCATTGATTTTTTGATACAGCTCAATGCGCAATTCCTCGATCCGGTTTTGCGGCCCGCGCGCAATCAGCTCTTGCATATCAATCGGCTCCATCAACGATTCTTTCGCCAAAATCATGGCTTTTTCGCTGGTGCCACCGATGCCAATCCCCAACATGCCCGGCGGGCACCAGCCAGCACCCATCGTCGGCACCGTTTTCAACACCCAATCAACAATCGAATCGCTCGGATTGAGCATCACGAACTTACTTTTGCCTTCCGAGCCACCGCCTTTGGCCGCTACAATCACATCGACCGTGTTGCCCGGCACAACCTTCATCAACACACAGGCGGGCGTGTTGTCTTTGGTATTGATGCGCTTGCCCGCCGGGTCGCTGAGCACGCTGGCGCGTAGTTTGTTATCCGGGTAGTTATAAGCGCGCCGCACACCCTCGTTCACCATTTCCTCCACACCCAGGCTGGCATCTGGCCACTGCACGTCCATCCCAATTTCCAAAAACACTGAAACAATGCCGGTGTCCTGACAAATCGGTCGATGCCCCTCAGCACACATGCGCGAGTTGATCAAAATTTGCGCGATCGCATCCTTTGCCGCAGGCGATTGCTCCAAATCATAAGCCCGACTGAGGTTTTTGATGTAATCCACCGGGTGGTAATAGCTGATGTATTGCAGCGCATCGGCGACAGATTGAATGAAATCGGCTTGTTTGATGGCGGTCATATGCGTTGCGTTGATTGTGGGTTATGGCCCCAGTTTAGCGCGTGCGGCGGCGATGACGATCAATTTGTCAGGGTATTTCTTGCGGCTACCCGTTCTTGCACCTTGTTAACCGGCGACAACGACGCTCGACGATTGCGCCAATAGCAGCCCCTTAGGCGGACTACTTCACAGTAAAGCGCACCGAATGAAGGGTATATAGGCACTCCAGTCGCCACCAAAGCCTAGCCCATGACATACACCTATTTCTCAAGCAAGACCGGCGCGCTGCTGGCGGTCTTTGCTAGTTCCTCCTTGCTTGCTGCATCGTTACCCTCGCAAGCGGGTTTAGGCTCGACCGAAAGCAGTGCCGCCGCTCAATACGCTGCATTACCGATGCGCTTCGAGCCCAACGTCGGCCAATCGGATGCAAGTGTCAAGTTCTTGGCACGCGGCAAGGGCTATACGATGTTTCTGACTGCGAACGAGTCGGTGATTGTGCTCGCTCAGCCCCAGGCGAAAGCGCTGGATACCGCACCGCAGGCAGAGGCTGAAATCGTGCGCATGGGCTTTGTCGGCGCGGCTGTGAAGCCCAGCATGGTCGGATTGCAGCCGCTGCCCGGCATTAGCAATTACTTCATTGGCAGTGATCCTGACCAGTGGCACACTGACATTATCTCGTTTGCCAAAGTACGCTACAGCCAGCTTTACCCGGGCATCGATTTGGTTTATTACGGCAACGCAAGTGAGATCGAATATGACTTCATCGTCCAACCTGGATTTGACCCGGCTGCGATCCGGCTGAATTTCGAGGGTGCCAAGAGCCTGACGGTTAATCCGGCCGGTGAACTGGTCATTGCAGTAGCCGAGGGCGAACTGCGTCAGAAGGCACCGGTGATCTACCAACAGGGAACCAATGGCAAGACCCTGGTAGCCGGCGGCTATGTCGTGCGTGGCAGCCAAGTCAGCTTCGAGCTAGGCAGCTACGATCACGCGCGTGCGTTGGTGATCGACCCGGTGCTGGTCTATTCAACCTATTTGGGCGGCAGTGGCTTGGATCAGGCCACCTCCTTGGTCGTAGGCCCTACCGGTGATGCTTATGTCGCGGGCATGACCAGTTCGACCAACTTCCCGATTCAGGGCACGCCAAGCTCGACTAATGGCGGCGGGCAGGACTTATTTGTGACCAAGATGAGTCTGAGCGGCAATGCGCTGAGCTATTCCACCTATATCGGTGGTGTTGGTACTGAGGTTGCGAACGACATCGCGGTGAGCGGTGCGGGCACGGTTTACATTACCGGCTCTACCACCTCAATCGACTATCCAGTGGTCACGCCGACTATCGCCGCCCAAGTGGGCGGCACCGACGCTTTTCTGACCAAGCTGACCTCGGCCGGTAATGCCATCGTATTCTCGACGTACTGGGGCAGCACCGGCTTTGAGGAAGGCACCGCAGTTGCCGTCGATCCCGCCGACAACGCCTACATCGCCGGCAACACCAGCGCTCCGAATTTCCCGACGCAAACGCCGTTCCAGGCAGCACTTGCCGGTGCCATGGACGGTTTCATGACCAAGTTTAGCGTCGCTGGCAATTCAGTTGTTTATTCGACGTACCTAGGCGGTGCTGGCGACGACCGCGTCTATGACATGGCGGTGGCAGATGATGCCGCAGTGTTTGTCGTCGGCAGCTCAACATCGGCGAATTTCCCAACCACATCTGGATCCGTCCAACCGGCACTAGCGGGCGGCCGCGATGGCTTCCTGACCCACTTTAGCTTGGCCGGTAACGCCTTGCTGTATTCGACCTTCATCGGCGGCTCTGGCACTGACGAAGTGTTCGGCATGAGCATCGATGCGCCGATGAACGCTTATCTCACCGGCCGTACCACTTCGACCAACTTCCCAACGCTCACGCCGCTACAGGCATCCAACGGTGGCGGTGCCAACGATGCCTTCGTCGCCAAAATCAATCCGCCTGGGGTGGCGATTGTTTATTCAACTTATTTGGGTGGTGCGGGCGACGACCAGGGCCAAGGCATCGCTATCGACTTGGCACGCAATACCTTTGTCACTGGCAGTACGACTTCGCCTAACTTCCCGACGCGGGCACAACCCTTGCAGGCAGCCCTAAGCGGGCCGTCGGATGCCTTTGTGAGCAAGTTGAATCTGGCCGGTTCGGCGCTGATCTATTCGACCTATCTAGGCGGCGTCTCCGCCGACGAGGGCTTTGGTATCGGTGTCGATCTAGTTGGCAGCGCCTATGTGGCGGGGTTCACAGAGTCCAACAACTTCGCGCTCATCAACCCCTTCCAGGCGGCCTTCGGCGGCGTGCGCGATGCATTCGTGAGCAAGCTTGTCGAAAACAACGAAGCGGACTTCATTTTTGCCAATGGCTTTGAGTAGCTAGCCGGTCGCCACGGTGCAGTCACGCGCAAATAACGTGTTCCTGCCACCGAGGCTACCATTATGACTTCACGTTCGTCCTACCTCGGGCAGCGTGTTGACGTTGGATTCCCCCGGTTGCCAGCGCACTGGGCGGTTGCCGGGCTATTCAACATAACCGGACGCCAATTGCTTTGTAAAATAAATGAAATCGAAGCGCAACGAGTCAGAAATTAACGTATTGACTATGTCCATACGTCGGAGCAACATCTATGCATGAACGTCCGCTTTGAACTCAATGGCACCGCCTTCGTCTGGGATGACGAGAAGGCGCGCCTCAATATCGCAGAACATGACGGCATTACGTTCGAGCAGGCCGCAGAAGTGTTCTTCGACCCCTTGTTCCGGCTGGTAGATGCCAGCAGAAACAACGAAGCCCGTGACGCAATCATTGGCTACGACACCAAAGGACGGCTGCTGTTCGTGGTGCATATCGAGTTTGAGAGTGAGTTCATCCGCATCATTTCGGCCCGCAAAGCCACACCCCAGGAGCGCAGAGACCATGATTCATAAACAACTAAAAACGCGCCTTCAAAAAAACCGGCCCATGACTAGCATCACTCTGCGCATCCCGGAAGATGTGGTGGAGTCGCTCAAAGCGATCGCGCCCCACAAGGGGTTCACCGGCTATCAAGCGCTGCTCAAGGCATACATTAGCGAGTGTCTGCGACGCGATGAAGCTCTGCATATTTTTGGTCAGTCGGCACGCCTTGCAGAAGCGCTGAAGAAGAGGGGCGTTCCTGCCAAGCTCATCGAAGAAGCGGCATTGGAAGCAGCTGCGTAACCACGTGGTGCCCCAATTGCGCCAGCTGAAGCATCAATCACCGTTTTGCGTTGGCGACAGCGCTGCTACGCCTATGCTGCCGCCGTATGTTTGGCCGAGTTGTCAGCGCTGGATATAGCGCCTGTGCTGACTCAAGAATTCTGTGGCAACAGCCATGTGTCGTTTTGGCCTGTAGGTGCTAGCCAATTGGGTGGGGCGCGCTGCACGGCTATTGCCATGGACGCTAACAGTGTGCCTGCCGCTTAGCGGCTTGGTTCAACACCTGAATTAAGCCGAGCTGCGAAGCAGCAGCTTCGGCTTGAATAAATTTTTAGCTGTCATTGCTAGTACACCTCATCAAACGTCCATCCGGTGAGAGCAAGGAAACGGGAGCCAATATCCCGAATCGGGCCGTTATCCGGGGACCAGCGCACAACCATGTGATATTTGCCCTTGTCTGAGGCTTCCACAATCCACTCAGAACCGTCAAGACCATTGCGCTTTTCAGAGGCAGTTATGGAGTCAAATTCCCCCTCAGTAAAAGCTTTCTTCAGATCTTTAAGCGCATCGACCGATAGCGTCTTTTCTGTGCGTCTGAGTACTTTTCCCGGCTCATAGCCACCAGCTCCATCTAGCTCAACAGCTTGGACAAGCGCATTACTTCCCTTATAAGTGACCTTTACAACAACCGGATGGTGAAATGTGCGTAACCACGTAAATCGGAGAACATGTCCTGGCCGTCCGCAAGAAATCGACGGCTCCGCCATGGCAATTAAGTGCTTGGAGTACCACCGACGGACAAACTTATCGGAGCGTTTATCCGTCTGATCGATGGTGCTACGTGCAAAGTAGTAGTCGTCTGCTGTTCTGCTCGGGCACACAGCACGGTCGGTAGATGATGTCGCTGCGCAGGACTGAGCGGCGAGCATGGCTATGATTAGGATCAGATTGCTGGGAAGTTTGGCCATGGCTGCGTCTCAAAAGTGATGGAGTTGTAAACCCATGGCGTTCCGGGGGCCGCCAAATGCGACTCAGACTCAAAGAAGCCAATTAATTCAAACTCTTCGGGCAGATCAAGCATTGGATGTCCAGCCATTCGATACCACTTAAAACTGCTCCGGATGCAGCACCACCGTCGAAAGCGGCGTAATCGCCGCAGGTCCGCGCTGCCAGTGGGCATTTGACGCACCTGCATCAAACACATCAACTTGCGCAGTAGCGGCGCGTGTCCCGTTGAATTGATAGCGAACTTCGCCGCCTGGGCTTAATACCAACGCTTTGTGCGCGCAATCCGGGCAAAAACCCATTGCGGACTGCATCGCAACGACAGGGCTGTCGGTATTAGTGGACTGTCCGACTACCCAGCGCGGCTGATTGGCGCTGTCGTAAAAATACGCCACGCTAAACAGCACATCGCCCAAGGTATAAACGCCTAAGCCCCAGCCGGGCTGTGTCGGGTCATACCAATTGCCGGTGCGATCCAAAACCGGCGTCGCGGCAGTAATCAAGGGCTGCAAGGGTTCTGAGCCGCCTCGGCTCCCAATTTGCCAATCCACCTGCCCGTGCAGCGCATCGGTGAAATTCAAGCTCAATTGCCCAACCCGCGTTTCCACCGCGCGCTTTGCCACTGGATCCCAAACAAAGCGGCTCATCGGCGCGCTCCAGGGGCGCGCATAGGCAGCCACGGCGACATACCAAGTCGGCGTGCCGTCGTCTTGATAGGTAAACCAAGTGACAAAAAGCGTGGAGCCGACAAACTGCACATCAAAGCCGTGGCCGCTGCGCGCCGGGTTGAACCACATGCCTTGCACCGGTTGAATTTGCTTGGATGTGGCATCGGCTGGGTTCGAGCCCTGCGCAATTTCAACTGCGTTGCTGATGCCATCGCCATCGCGGTCAACGCCGATGCGCTGCGCTAAACCCACAGGCAAAGCGGTCCAAGTTTGCGGCGCTTGCGCGTTGGCTAGGGCCAGCAGCTGCGCGCTGCTCAATGGCGTTTGGCCGACATCGCCAATAAATTTGTCAGCGCCAGCATTAAACGCATAGCTTTGCCGTCCTTGCACGGCAACCAAATCAATTTTTTGCGCACGCGCTAACGCGAGTAATTCGCTGGCTTGTGCAGGCGGACTCGCTGCGCTTACAGTCACCTGCACACCCACGGCCGCGTGGCTATCTTTGGACAGCGGTGCGGGTGCCGTCAATATCGGATTGGCATTGCCAAAATCCGAGCCTGAAAAGGCCATATTCAGCGCCACCAGATCAGCAATGTCCTGATCCGATTGCGGGCTAAACAGGCTGGCGGAGAAAAAGTCTGCGAGTGAATCGACCGTGCCGTCATGCGCGAAACCAAAGCCCGACAAACTTTCCGTGGAGGTGAATTCCATGCCCACTTTTTCCTGCATATTGCGGGTTTGCGGCACTTTGATCGAAACATTGGTGAAGCCATCGGTGCTGACCACGCCTAAGTGGTTTTCGCCCAGCGGGCCAATCGGCAAACTACCCATGCCCACGGAAAAATTCAAAATCGGCGAACGAATCGCGCCGTTGACCGCCATGCCGGTGGGCAAAGTGTGGCAGCTGGCGCACTGAAATTGCGAGTCTAAAAAGCTATTGGAATACAGCTGCAAGCCGCGTTTCGCATTGCCCACGCCAAGCGGTAAACCGACCATCGAAAAGCGCCCGCTGGTGCGTTGGCCGGTCAAGGCTAAGGCTTCTGGCAAGCTGTTATCAATGCCGCGATACGGGTTCGGCGGGAAGGTGATGCTGGCTAAAAACGCTTTAAACGCGGCCATATCCGGGGCCGTTAGCTCAGTATCATCGCCCAGCAAACCGACAAACGCCGGGTTGAAGGCTTCGATGCCGCGCCGGTCGCCGCGCCAATGCAGCGGCTCATGCCCGATAATGTCTTGCAACGTTTGCGTGGTCATCGGCCCTTTCATGGCGTGATAGCTGGTGCAAGCTGCCACTAAGGAAGTGGCACAATTTTGATCAAACGCCACCGGCGGCTGCGATGGGTCGCCTAAATCCCAGCCCAGTTGATCCATACGCGCGTCCACATGGCACGAGGCGCACGAGGCTTGGCCTAAGCCTGAAGTACGCTGGGTGTCGTACAAAAACGCCCGACCGTTGCGAATTGCCTGCGGCAGCGGGTTAAACACCGGCACCCGTGCAATTTCGCTGAGCTGCGCGGTGTCGACTACCGAAAGCGAGGCATCAAAGTGATTCCACACATAAAGCCTAGCCTTGGCTTCATCCAGCGCCAAACCAGCAGGGCCTGCGCCGGTGCGTATCGGCGCGCCCACGCGCCGCCCAAGTGCATCAATCGCAATCACATTATTGGAGCCCAAACCCGCAATCCAGGCCAACTGACCATCGCCCCGCCAAACGACCGCACGCGGGTCGCCAATAGATTGATCGCGCACACTTTGCGGCGCAGTTTGCAGCGCGTAATTCAGGTGCGGATTCAGATCGACAACGCTGTTTCCGCCCGTTGCTGCATTGCTCGTCCCGCTAAGGGCATTGGCGGCGCTGACCCGCGCTAATTCGACTTTCACAAAGCGGCCTTTGACGTTCGGTTCATAGCGCACTTCGTTGGTGGCGTCGGTGCCGACCAGGGTAATTTCACCGTCGCTGGGTTTGACGGCAAGCGCCATACCGATATTCATCAGGCCAGTGACATAGCGCACGCTCAAATTCGCGGCGTCAATTACGGCGATATCGCGATCTACCACGTCCCAGCCCTGCACACGCCGGGATGCACCTGCCAAATCGCCAGAGACAAAGCGCGTCCAGTCATGCTGGTTGTCGTCCATCCAACGCCGGTTCGCATCGCGGCGCACAATCAACGAAACCTTCGGCGGAGTCACAACCGGATTCACCGGCGGGTTAAAGGTGGTGCCCGCATTCGGCGGCGGATTGACGCCACCGTAAGGGCCGCGCACATCGTTGACGACATTGGGCAAGCGTGGGTCACTGCGGCTAAAGCCGCCAAATAACGCAGTGGTGGCGTTGCCCGATTCAAAGATCGCGGCGTACACGGTTTTACCATCTGGGCTTACCGCCAGTGCGCGCGGATCTTGCGCTTGAATCGCAATGCTGCGCGGGCTAAGGGTCAGATCGTTTAAGTCAAAAACCGCAATTTCATTGGCTTGCGAGCAGCTTACAAACGCTTTGCCAGCGGCAAAAACCACATCGAACGGCTCATCGCTGGTGTGCAGCGTCGCGCGAATTTGGCGCGTGGCTAAATCAATGACGCTGACCGAGTCCGAAATATGATTCACCGCCCAAAGCTCGGAATTGCTGCGAAAGCGCACGCTGACCGGGTCAACGCCTACCAAGACATTGCCAATCGGAATGGGCGTGCCGCTCGAGACGTCAAAAAGCTGCACGCGTTGATCTGCCGTGTGCGCCACCGCCAGCGTTTTGTGATCTGGGCTTAAATCCAGCGCATGAATCGGGTGGTTTTCCCAATTCACATAGGGCAAATCGGCTGCCTGAACAAAACTACCCACACCCGACAACATTGCGGCTACCGCAAAGCAGGTCGCTATTTTTTTGTGGCTCCGCTGCATTTTGGTTTTCCTGTCAAGTGAAAGTGCTCAAGCAAAAGATTAACCCTGTCGGTTGGCGCGTGCGCGTTGCTTTGCGTAAATTTTGGCAGCCAACGTGAACTAAATTTCGCCGAGCTGACAAATGTCATCTGATATTGCTGACGAAGGCCACTCATACGAGGCGCTTCGCAAATGCACATTAGCCAGCATTGAGGAAAACACCATGTGCACATCACAAGACATCAAAACACCTTTGGCGCGTCTGGAAAACGTTAGCAAGCGTTACAGCAAAGTAAGCGCGCTCGAAGGCTTGAATTTATCGGTACATGCCGGTGAAATTCTGGCGCTACTGGGGCCGAACGGCGCGGGCAAAACCACCGCTGTATCCTTGCTGCTGAATTTGATTGCAGCAGACTCTGGCACAGTTAGCCTATTCGGTCAGGACCCGCAGGAGTTATCAGCACGGCAACGTATCGGCGTGATGCTGCAAAGTGCGGAGCTGCCAGAAACGCTGCGGGTTTCGGAATTGCTGGCTTTGACGCAGAGTTATTACCCGCAAAAGCGCGCACTTACAGAAGTTTGTGAAATGGCCGGTATCGCGGATTTGCTGCCGCGCTTTTACGGAAAACTCTCCGGCGGCCAGCAGCGGCGCGTGCAGTTTGCGTTGGCGATCTGCGCTAAGGTTGAAATCTTGTTTTTGGACGAGCCTACCGTAGGTCTTGATATCGAGGCGCGTGCGGCGCTGTGGGCGAGCTTGCGAAAGCTCATCCTTGAGGGTTGCGCAATTGTGCTGACCACGCACTATTTGGAAGAGGCGGAAGCCTTGGCGGATCGCGTGATCGTGATTGCCCAGGGCGCGGTCATCGCCGAAGGCAGCGTGGACAATATTCGCGCGCGCGTTTCACAGCGCCGCATCCGCTGCGTCAGCGCCTTAGATATCGAAGAAATCAAACTTTGGCCTGCCATCGACAGCGTCAGTCGCGACGGCGAAACCCTGCACATTCAAACGCAGGATGCCGAAGCGGTGGCGCGGCGTTTATTGAATGCCGATCACAGCCTGCAGCAACTGGAAATCAAACGCGCCGGTTTGGCGGAAGCATTTGTCGAATTAACCCATGTCAAATTAACCAGGGAGCAAGTGCAATGAGCACGGCTAGCGGCATCACCCAATCTTCATCCAAAAAGTCCTCCTACAGCGCTTTTTCGGTCTATTTAACGGAAGCGCGCTTCGAATTCCTGCGCATGCTGCGTATGCCGATGTTTGCCCTGCCGGCGCTGATATTTCCGGGGATGTTCTATACGCTGTTTGGCGTGTTGATGGGTAGCGGTAAAGGCGACATCAGCCGCTATTTGTTGGCAACCTACTGCATTTTTGGCGTAATGGGCCCAGGCTTATTCGGCTTTGGCGTCAGCGTAGCGATGGAAAAAGATCGCGGCTGGTTGCGGTGGCGGCGTGCGGTCCCGGCATTGCCGGGTGCCTATTTCATCGCCAAAATGGTCATGGCTTTAATTTTCGCTGGCATCATTTTTCTGGAATTAGCTTTATTAGCCACGACTTTTGGCGGCGTGCAGCTAGAGTTGAGCCAATGGCTGCTACTGATGCTCATCAGCCTGTTGAGTGCATTGCCGTTTTGCGCGATGGGTTTGGTAATTGGCACTTTGGTCAATGCCCAAGCGGCACCGGCGGTCGTCAATTTCATTTACTTACCGATGGCGTTTCTATCCGGTCTGTGGCTGCCGATCAACCTACTGCCAAAATTTCTCGGCAAAATTGCGCCGATCTGGCCTTCGTACCACGCCTCGCAAATCGCCTTGAAAGTGATTGGTGCGGATCTGGGTGTGCCGCTCTGGCAGCACATTACCTACCTGCTGGTATTTACGGCCGTGATGATTTGGCTCGCCATGACGTTCTGGTTACGCATGAAAGTGAAATAGGTTCAATCCTATTTCAAAACCCTAATAAAGAAACCTGCGCTTTCGTCATCCCGGCGTTCGCCGGAATGACGATAGCGGGCGCTAACATATTGTTGTTCTCTCGAACTAGAAATTTAATAAATAAGGCACACTACATGAGAATTTCAACGGGATGGCAGGCGGCGCTTGCCTGCGCAACATTGCTGGCGGCTGCAACCGCCGCAGTTTTTCTGAATCCGGAAAAATCGGCGGTAAAAATCAACGCGACAAGTGGCAGTTCGCTTGCAGAACTAAAACTTGTTGCCGATGGCGCAGGCCCGCGTGGCGGTATTCCACCGAGTCAAACCTTTGATAGCAGCACGCAGTGGCAGGAAATTCGTCTACCGCTGACGGGCTTTGACGGGCTAGACTTGGCACAGGTAGTTGGCTTTTCATTCAATGCCAGCAACCCCGTTGGTCAGTTTCGCTTCACTATCGACAATGTCGAAATTAAATAAGCTAAGTCAGGACACAATGATGGCGACGCGCGCACAAAACGGAACATCACGCAGCCAACTTGGCACGCCAGAAATCAACCGTTTTGCCAGTAAATACAAATACTTACCGTATATCAATTTGGTGTATTTGCTGTTTTTATGCATGCCTTTTTTCTTCTATCCGAAATTCAGCGGCACACAAATCCTAGTTACGCTGACCAGCATTGCGATTTTCCTGCCTCTGCATTTTTTGACCTACAAAAAGCGTAGCACTGAGCTGGTGATTGCGATCAGCGCAATATTGCTGCTTTGCTTTTTAGTCATGCCGTACAACTATGGTGCCAACACTTATTTAATTTACGGCGTCATTGCGGCTGCACATACCTTTAAAGCGCGCAATGCAATCGTTTGTTTGATTGCGGCATTACTGGTTCTGGCGATCCAAAGCTATAGTCTGGGCTTGCCGGTCGCCTTTTACGCCGCTACTGCAATCATGGCCTGCATGCTGGTTTTCTACACGATTTACCACTTGAGCCTTGAGCGCAGCAATCAGATTTTGCTTTTGAGCCAACAGGAAGTGCAAAGGCTGGCACAAGCGGCCGAGCGGGAACGCATCGGCCGTGATTTGCACGACGTGCTGGGCCATACGCTGTCTTTGATCGTGATGAAAAGTGAACTCGCCAGCCGCTTGTTCGAGCGCGACCCGAACGCCGCGATTGGGCAAATCCGCGAAGTTGAAAAAATTGCGCGTGACGCCCTCGGCCAAATCCGCATCGCGGTAGCCGGTATTCGCCTTGCCGGTTTGGAAGCGGAATTGGCGAACGCACGCTTATCTTTGCTTTCTGCCGATATTCAACTGCACTACCAACTGACACCGGTTGAACTGGCAAGCGAAATCGAGACGGTTTTGGCGCTTGCGGTGCGCGAAGCGGTCACTAACATCATTCGCCATTCAAATGCAGGCAAAGTCGAAATTGACTTGAGCAGGAGCAAAAATAGGGTGCGGCTACAAATTTCTGATGACGGCAAAAGCAGTCCAATCACCCCAGGTCAAGTTACCCCAGGACATGGTCTGACCGGCATGCGCGAACGCCTGGAATTGCTGGGCGGTCGATTAGAAATCGATACCGGCGCGCACGGCGGCGTTCGACTCAGCCTGAGTTGCCCGATACCGGAAGCCAAAGCGTTGCCCGCTGCGCTTGCAAATCTAGTGACGCAGGCTGACTGGTAAGATGATCCGCATCGTACTCGCAGAAGATCAGGCGATGGTGCGTGGCGCCTTGGTCGCGCTGCTGAAACTTGAGCCGGATCTCGAAATCGTAGGCGACGCAGCCGATGGCGAAATTGCCTGGGATTTAATCCAGCGACATCAGCCTGACATATTGGTATCAGATATTGAAATGCCCAAACTTACCGGTTTGGAATTGGCGCAGCGTGTCAAAGACCAAGCCAACCACATCCGCGTGGTGATCGTGACGACCTTTGCCCGTGCCGGTTATTTGCGGCGCGCTCTGGATGCCGGCGTGCGCGGCTATCTTTTGAAAGACGCGCCCTCCGCGCAGCTGGCCGATGCCTTAAGACTCGTCCATCGTGGCAATCGGGTGATAGACCCGCAGCTGGCAATCGCCGCCTGGACCGAACAAGATCCATTCAGCGAACGCGAGCGCCAAGTGCTCAGATTGGCCGGCGAAGGTGCCAGCTCGGTGGAAATCGCCCAGAAATTGTTTTTGTCGCAGGGTACGGTGCGGAACTATTTGTCGGAAATCATCAGCAAACTAGGCGTATCCAACCGTATCGAAGCCTATCGCTTGGCGCGCCAAAAAGGCTGGCTGTAACGGCGACGCAGCTCAAATAAACAACCAGCGCCCTCCATCCACGCGCAAAATTTGGCCAGTGATATAGGGTGCATCACAAATTAAAAACTTCACTGTCGCCGCAATATCGAGTGGCCCGCCCTGGCGTTTCAGCGCGGTGCGCTCCAGCACGATTTGCGGGGTTTCCGCTTTCTCCATATTGGTCGACCAAATAATATTGCCCGGCGCAATACCGTTCACCCGCACGTCCGGCCCCAATTCGCGCGCCAACGCGTAGGTGGCGGCAACCAGCGCGGCTTTTGCCATGCAGTAGGGCGCATAGCGCGGCAAAGGTCGGTCGGCATAAATATCCACGATATTCACGATCGCGCCCTGCGCCTGCTTTAACGCGGGTGCCGCCGCCTGCGCCAACAACAGCGGTGCAAATGCGTTGCTGGCGAATAAGTCTTGAATTTGGTCAATACTGATTTCGCCGAGCGGCGTTGGGTAAAAGCTAGAGGCATTATTCACCAGCGCATCGAGCCGGCCAAAGTGCGCAAGCACGTTTTGCACCAACGTTGCGATTTCACTCAGTTGGTTTAAGTCACACTGAAACAGCGCAACGCTGTCAGAGCGGATAGTTTCCAACTCAAGCTTGAGTGCGCTTGCCTCGGCATGGCTGCCCCGATAGTGCAAGGCAATGTCAAAGCCCGCTGCGTGCAGAACGCGCACAATATCCGCGCCGACCCGTTTTGCAGCGCCCGTTACAAGTGCTACTTTTGCTGATGCTGAATTCATTGGTGTGCTCCGATTGAACGCAGATTATGCGGCGGATAGGTAGTAAAACACGGTGAAGTTGTGATCGCGAAAAACCTGAGCCTAAAGAGCGAAATTTCATCGGCGGCACAGCGCTTGAAACGCAAAAAGCCACAGGCACGCCCGGGGTGGTCAATGCGCCATTCGTGCGCTATGGCCAAGTTCTGCCGGGGATTTAGCGGCCGACGTTTACGTCGCGCAATCAGCGGACGGTGTTTGCTCCAAAAATAGGTGTATGGTGAGCGAGTTGTATCGCTCGCCAAAGGCCGATCTAAATGAAAATTGCAAATATAATCGCTTCAGGCATGCTGTTTGCCTGCATACAAGCGGCGCACGCTCAAAGTGCCGAAGTACAAAGTCAGACTTGTTGCCCCAGCACTGATGCAAGTGGGCAATTCCTAGACCCTTGCTTTGAGAATTACCAGCGCGCGCTGATTCGGGCAGAGGCGATTGGGCTGTTAAATCAGTTCAAAACTTTGGTTACAGAAATTTATTGGAACGGTGCATGGCCAGCCGCTGCCGATCCGGCTTATGTAAGCGCACCTACTAGCTATGCGCAAAACTGGATTTCAAGGTTTGACCTACTTGCAAACGGCGTGTTGTCGGTCACATTAAATCGTCAAGCGGGCGGCGGCAGCATCGTTATGCGTCCAATTGTTTCCGCCGACCCTAAAATTCCGCTGTACTGGAAATGTGAATCGCCGGATCTACCATTGATTGGTCAATTGGTTCCTGGGTGCACCTTTTCTAGGCTAGTTCAATGATTGCTTAGCTGCGCCCGCACGTTAGTGTCCTGGTGCCAAAAATTGCGCAGTAAAAACGTCCCGAAACTCCGGCCCCATGCCTAATTTAAATGCGTTCCAGCTGGCACCAAGGTCAAGCGCTTACGCACTGTATTTGGAATTGCTGTGTAGAGCTTTGAAAGTATTGCAGGCGTCTGCGTCTCCTCAAGGGCGTAGGGGACTCCTCGGGTGGGTTATGCGAATTTCAGCTACTTTGACGCGGCCTGGAAACCGCTACACTCTCGCTCCCACAAATCGCGAACGCAAACCACAATGAGCAAACAAACCGTACTGAACGCGCTGCACCGCAGTTTAGGCGCAAAAATGGTCGACTTCGGTGGCTGGGATATGCCGATCCAATACAGCTCGCAAATTGCCGAACACCACGCTGTACGCAAAGACGCTGGCTGGTTTGATGTTTCTCATATGACCGTTGTGGACCTGCTTGGCCCACGCGTGCGGGAGTTTTTGCGCTATCTGGTGGCGAATAACGTTGACAAGCTGAAAAGCCGTGGCAAAGCGCTTTACACCTGCATGCTGGATGCTCAAGGCGGTGTGATTGATGATTTGATCATTTACTTTTTAGACGAATCTTGGTTTCGGATTGTGGTCAACGCCGCCACTCGCGATAAGGATTTAGCCTGGATTGCCACCCAAGCGGCGGCATTTTCGGTAGTCGTCGATGAGCGCCCTGAGCTTGCGATGGTCGCGGTACAAGGCCCAAACGCACGCGCCAAAGCGGCGGCTTTATTAAGCCAAGAAACGGCTGCAAAAGCCCTGGCATTGGGTAAATTTGCCGCCTGTGAGGGCGATGATATGTTCATTGCGCGCACCGGCTACACTGGCGAAGACGGTTTTGAGATTATCTTGCCGGAAACAGCCGCTGAAGATTTTTGCAAGCGCCTGAACGCGGTAGGCGTGCTGCCCGCCGGTTTGGGCGCGCGCGATACGCTGCGCTTGGAAGCGGCGATGAATCTATATGGGCAAGATATGGACGAATCCACCACGCCACTAGAATCTGGCCTGGCCTGGACGCTCGCGTTTGAGCCGAAAGAGCGCAATTTTATTGGTCGCGGCGCACTTGAAGCGCAAAAAGCCGCTGGCGTGCCGCGCCAGCTGGTTGCTCTCGTGATGGATGAAAAGGGCGTATTGCGACACGGACAAGTTGTGCACACCGCCGTTGGTGCTGGCGAAATTACCTCCGGCACATTCAGCCCGAGCGCAAATAAGGCCATTGCGTTTGCGCGTGTGCCAGCCGGTGAGCTGGGCGCGGTCAGCGTTGAAATTCGCGGCAAAGCCATGCCAGTGCGGGTCGTCAAAGCCCCGTTTGTACGCGATGGCTTGGTGATGCCGGGAATTTAGGCGTGTTTTGCGGCCGAATTTTAGTTTGCGTGGTCAACGGAATTTTTAGTTGAATGGCCGTGCTGGATTTAGGCGGCCAATGAACGCGCAATGCCCTTCAAAACAAGCTCTCGTCAATCGCCATCAAACTCGCCGCACCCGCGCGCGCCGCTTGTAAGTGATAGGCCGTTTCGGGCAGCAGACGTTGAAAGTAAAAGCGCGCGGTGTGCAGTTTGCCGACGTAAAAAGCGTCGCCAGAATCGGCTTTATCAAGGGCAATACGCGCCATGCGGGCCCACAGGTAGCCGTAAACCAGATGCCCAACGATACGGAGATAGTGGTTTGCGGCCGCACCCACTTCGTTTGCGTCGTGTGCGGTTTTACCAGCAATTTCCATGCTTAGCTGGGTCAGGTTTTTACCCAGATCAATCAAGGGCGCGATGAATTCATCCATGCCCGGATGCCCGGATTGCGCTTGCGCGAATTCAGCAATGATTGCGCCAAATTTTTGTAGGCGTTTGCCGCCGTCAGCCAACACTTTGCGCGCTAGCAAATCCAGCGCTTGAATGCCGTTGGTGCCCTCGTAAATCATATTGATGCGGGAATCGCGGACGTATTGGCTCATGCCCCATTCTTCGATATAGCCGTGGCCGCCGAAAACCTGCAGTGCCAAATTGTTGGTTTCAAAGCTGTTATCGGTAATGAAAGCTTTGACCACCGGGGTTAGCAGGGTCACTAACTCACCGGCCTCCGTGCGCACGGCGGCATCTGGGTGCGAAAGCTCGCGGTCAATGAGCTGCGCGATCCAGCTGGTAAATGCGCGTCCACCTTCCGTGTAGGCTTTAGCGGTCAACAACATGCGCCGCACATCAGGGTGCACCATAATCGGGTCAGCAGATTTGTCCGGCTGTTTCGCGCCCGTAGCGGAGCGGCTTTGCAAGCGGTTGCGTGCGTAAGCCACGGCGTTTTGATACGCCGCTTCCGCCAGCCCTAAAGACTGCATACCCACGCCTAAGCGCGCGGAGTTCATCATTACAAACATCGCGTTCAAGCCTTTGTTGGGCTCGCCAATCATCCAAGCGCGGGCGCTGTCTAAATTCATCACGCAGGTGGCGTTGCCGTGGATGCCCATTTTGTGTTCGATCGAACCCGCATAAATGCTGTTACGCGCACCCAGGCTGCCATCGCTATTTGGCGTGAACTTGGGTACTAGAAATAGCGAAATGCCTTTAGTGCCTTTGGGAGCATCGGGCAGACGGGCAAGCACCAGATGCAAAATGTTTTCGGCAAGATCATGTTCGCCTGCAGAAATGAAAATTTTAGAACCTGAGAGTAAATAGGTGCCATCGTCCTGGGGCTGTGCACGGCTGCGCAACATGCCTAAATCCGTACCGCAGTGCGGCTCGGTTAGGCACATGGTGCCAGTCCATTCGCCCGATACAATTTTCGGCAAATACAGCGCTTTTAGCTCTGCACTGCCATGCGCTTTGATACAGGCGTAGGAGCTGTGCGACAGGCCGGCATACATCAGCCAAGCTTGATTCGCTGAATTAAACATTTCATAGGCGCCGTTGTTCAGCACGATCGGTAGACCTTGCCCACCAAATTCGGGGTCGCACGCGAGCGAGGGCCAACCGGATTCAACATACTGCTGATACGCGGCTTTAAAGCCTGATGGGGCAGTAACAACGCCGTTGCCGTGATAGGTGCAGCCTTCACGATCACCCACGGCGTTGAGCGGGTGGATCACGAGCGCGGCAAACCGCGCGGCCTCTTCTAAAACGGCATTGATCGTATCGCTATCGAGCGTTGCATAGGCAGGAAGCGTTTTAAGCTCCGCTTGGGCTTGCAGCAATTCAAAAAGTACAAAGCGCATGTCGCGCAGTGGGGCGGTATAGCTTGGCATTAGTTAACTCCAAAAAGAAAGGGCGATGCGCCACATGCCCACACCATACGCAGGCGTATGTCAATTTTTGGAGAGTATAGCGGGTTGTTTTGCCATAATTATGCTTATGATTCCACCAGTTCCACACCGTCCATGCCACTGGATAGGGTGTGTACGTCGCCGCCTTGGCTGAGCTTGATGCGTAGGCGCACCTCGTTGGCGGAGTCGGCATGCCGCAGCGCATCTTCATAGCTAATTTCGCCCGCTTGATACAGCTCAAACAGGCTTTGATCGAAAGTACGCATACCTAATTGAGTCGAATCTTTCATCAAATCTTTAATTTTATGCAGCTCGCCTTGGCGGATGTAATCCGACACTAAGGGCGTGCCTAACAAAATTTCTACGGCAACCCGCCTGCCTTTGCCGTCAGGAGTAGGGATCAACTGTTGCGCAACGATGCCTTTTAAATTCAGCGATAAATCCATCAGCAGCTGAGTGCGGCGATCTTCCGGGAAAAAGTGCAAAATTCGGTCAATGGCTTGATTGGCGTTGTTTGCGTGCAGCGTACACAGGCACAAATGCCCGGTTTCGGCGAACGCGATCGCATGATCCATGGTTTCACGGGTGCGTACTTCCCCAATCAAGATCACATCGGGCGCTTGGCGTAAGGTGTTTTTCAGGGCGCTGTCGAAGCTATCGGTATCGATGCCAACTTCGCGCTGAGTGATAATGCAGCCTTCATGCTTATGCACAAATTCGATTGGATCTTCGATCGTGACGATATGTCCGGTGGAATTTTGGTTGCGATAGCCAATCATTGCGGCGAGTGAGGTCGACTTACCGCTACCGGTGGCACCCACGAAGATAATCATGCCGCGTTTGGTCATCGCGAGTGTCTTGATGATGGCGGGTAGAGTCAGCTCGTCTACGCTTGGGATCTTGGTTTCGATGCGCCGCAAAACCATGCCCACGTGGTTACGTTGATAAAACGCTGAAACCCGAAAGCGCCCGACACCTTGCAGCGAAATTGCAAACTGACACTCGTGCGTTTTTTCGAACTCTTCACGCTGACTGGGCGTCATCACACTTAACACCACATCGCGCGCTTGTTGGCTGGTCAATGGGCTTTGGGTTATAGGGCCGATACGCCCGTTGACCTTCATCGACGGCGATACCCCGGTGGTGATAAATAAATCCGAGGCCTTTTTATGCACCATGAGTTTTAAGTAAGAATTGAAATCAATGCCGCTCATGCGTGTGTGCCTTAAAATGTTGTAGCGTTTATCTTTAAAGGGGTATTTGACGCAAAACTGTCAAAATCTAACGGTTGCAGCTTGACTATCTAAACCTAACTTTCTGAGCCTAACTTTCTACGCCTAACTATCAAAATTTTTCTTTTCTTTGGCATAGGTTGCCGCTTGCTGACGGGTAACTAAGCCACGCTTGACCAAATCTAGTAGGCACTGATCCAGAGTTTGCATGCCATATTGTGCGCCGGTTTGGATCGACGAATACATTTGCGCGACTTTGTCTTCGCGAATCAAGTTTCGAATCGCCGGAATGCCGGTCATGATTTCGTGCGCAGCTATCCGTCCGCCACCTACTTTTTTAAGCAAGCTTTGCGAAATAACCGCCCGTAAAGATTCTGAAAGCATTGAGCGCACCATCGGCTTTTCCCCGGCTGGGAATACGTCAATAATACGGTCAATGGTTTTCGCAGCCGAGCTGGTGTGCAGCGTGCCAAACACTAAGTGGCCGGTTTCAGCGGCGGTTAGCGCCAAGCGGATGGTTTCTAAGTCGCGCAATTCGCCAACCAAAATATAATCTGGATCTTCACGCAGTGCCGAGCGCAGCGCTTCGTTAAAGCCGTGGGTATCGCGGTGCACTTCGCGTTGGTTAATCAAACACTTATTGGATGTGTGGACGAATTCGATCGGATCTTCCACGGTCAAAATGTGTGCATATTCGTTTTTATTAACATGATCGACCATCGCTGCCAACGTGGTCGACTTACCCGAGCCAGTGGGGCCGGTTACCAAAATCAAACCCTGAGGGAAATCAATCAGTTCACGGAAAATTTTTGGTGCACCTAAATCGTCCAACGAAAGAATTTCCGATGGAATGGTTCGAAACACCGCCGCCGCGCCGCGATTTTGGTTAAAGGCATTCACCCGAAAACGCGCTAAACCCGGAATTTCAAAAGAAAAATCGGTTTCTAAAAATTCTTCATAATCGCGCCGCTGTTTGTCACTCATGATGTCGTAAATCAAACTGTGCACCTGCTTGTGCTCCAGCGGCGGCACGTTGATACGCCGTACATCGCCATCCACTCGAATCATTGGTGGTAATCCAGCCGACAGATGCAAATCTGAGGCTTTATTTTTTACCGAAAAGGCCAATAATTCTGCGATATCCATGCTTTTTTCCTAAGTCAGCTGAGGTTCTGGAGGCGGATTTCGGCGACATTGCGACGCCAAACGCCAAGAGTATACGCTGGCGAACTGCGGTACAAACTGATCGTTGCGCGAAATTATAGTGATCTGTTTTTGTGGCTGGGATTACCACTAAGTTAAGCTGTCCAGCACCCATGTTCGCAGTAAAAGGCTCAACCCATGTCTGACATCGCGCACAACCTACAGCGTGTTTTAGCGCAAATTGCCGCCGCCGCAGGAGCAACGCCCAACAAAGATGCCACACCGCGCTTAGTGGCCGTTAGCAAATTGATGCCTGCCGGTGACATACGCGCTTGCTATGAAGCCGGTCAACGCGCTTTTGGTGAAAACTATGTCCAGGAAGCTATCGAAAAGCGCGCATTGCTGAGTGATTTAGCGATCGAATGGCATTTGATCGGGCCTTTGCAATCCAATAAGTGCGCCCAGGTCGCGGCGTATTTTGATTGGCTACAAAGCTTAGACCGGGCAAAATTAATACCACTGTTGGCGCGCGCGCGCGGCCCTTTGCAGCCGCCGCTAAATGTATTGATTCAAGTCAATATTGATGATGAAACAACAAAATCCGGTTGTGCGCCGAGTGCGATCATAAGCCTCGCGGAATTGGTGGCAGCCGAGCCTAAGCTTTGCCTGCGCGGCCTCATGGTGATCGGGCGGCCAAACGCCGCTGAAGTGACTTTTGTTGCGATGGCGAAACTCTATACGCAGTTGCGTACGCACTTTTCGCTGTTAAATCACGCGAACGTGCAGCTCGACACTTTATCAATGGGAATGAGCGGTGATTTTGAATTGGCGCTTGCGCACGGCGCGAATTTGGTAAGGGTAGGGTCGGCGATTTTTGGTGCGCGTTAAAGATTGCTTTGAAATTGCGGCTTAAGCAGCGCTGACAATTTTTAGATAGGCGCGCACGGCGCTGTCCAGCCCAGCATAAAGTGCGTCATTAAATAGCGCATGGCCGATGGAGACTTCGCAAATGCTAGGTGCCGCTTGCAAGAGTGCGCCAAGGTTGCTTTGGCTTAGGTCATGCCCGGCGTTTACACCAAGGCCAAGCGCGCAGGCAAGGCCACTCGTGCGGGCGCAGCGCGATAGCGCATTTTGTTTATCTTTAGTCTCAGCGTCAAATTCATGCGCATAGGGCCCGGTATAAATTTCGATGCGTTGCGCACCTAAATCACGCGCAATCCGTAGCGCCGCTTCGTCGATGTCATCATCGACAAATAAGCTAACCCGTGCACCTAAAGCCCCGATGCTTGCAATCATAGGTCCTAAGCGCGCGGCATTTTCACGCATACGCCAACCGTGATCGGAAGTGATTTGGCTATCGCCATCGGGCACCAGCGTAACTTGCTCAGGCCGTGTTTGTTCGATAATCGCCAACAGGCCTGGATACTGCGCGTTTGCGGGCGCAAATGGGTTACCTTCGATATTGAGTTCGCGTCCCAAAAACGCTTGGGAATTAAGCAGCGTGCGTATCGCTATACAATCGCTAGGATGGATATGGCGTAAATCCGGGCGCGGATGCAGCGTTATTCCGTCACAGCCAGCACGTAGGGCGGTTTGCGCGGCGAACACCACATCTGGCAACTGCCCGCCTCGGGAATTTCGCAGTACTGCCACCTTGTTTACGTTAACGCTTAATAATGTCATTTCAGAAAGACCCGCAGATTTACAAAATATTTTAGCGCAAACCAAATCGCCGCTTGTCAGGACTTCGTCTTTTGTACTAACCTTTGCATTCGGATTTTTACTCTAATGCACGATCAAGCGAAGGACAGGCAATGACAGCTTCAGGAATGGCCGCCCAGGGTATGGGCATGCTGGATATTTTAAAACACGCAGGCTTTGTGGGTTGGTTGACTTTCAGTGTTGTTGCGAGCATGGGTTTAGCTACGCTTTACTACATTATCCGTAACACCATCAAAAACATTGCGGTGCGTAGTAATGCGGAAAACGTAGTCACTCAATTTTGGGCGACGACAAATCCCCAGGAAGCCATTCGAGCTATGGAAAGTTTTCCCGCGAATGAGCCTTTTTCTAAAATCGCCCTTGAATGTGCACAAGCGGCGGCACACCACGCCAAGAGCGAAGGCAATCGTTTAGTTGAAGCCTTAAATCGTTCTGAATTTATTGATCGCAGCCTGCGTCAAGCCGTTACCCGTGAAAGCGGAAAGCTAGAAGAAGGCTTAACCTTGTTGGCAACCGTGGGTTCAACCTCGCCATTCGTTGGGTTGTTTGGTACGGTTTGGGGAATTTATAACGCGCTGATTCAAATTGGTGCAACCGGCAATGCGTCACTGGAAAACGTCGCAGGGCCTGTTGGCGAAGCGTTAATCATGACATGTATTGGTTTGGCAGTGGCCATTCCTGCTGTGCTTGCTTATAACTTTTTTGTTCGAGCCAATCGCGTAACACTGGGCCGATTCGATGAATTTGCGCATGACTTGCACGATTATTTTGCAACCGGCTCGCGTGTAGGTGCACCGGCCAACATTGGTGGACGCGTACCCAGCGCACCAAAGCTTGCAGCCCCTATGAAGTAAGATGCTGTAGCAATTGTTAGCGACAAGACGCGCCCTAGTGGCGCGTTTTGTTTTTAAGAGTAGGGTTTTTATTTTTAAGAGTATTTTTAAAAGGTCGTCAAATGCCCACACAAATTATTTCAAACGTCATTTTAGATTCGTTAGACGGAAATTCCCAAAAACTTGATGGCGGCGCGATGTTTGGTAACGCGCCACGCGTCATGTGGGAAAAATGGCTTGCGCCAGAAGCGGATAATCGGGTTCCGCTGGCATGCCGCTGCCTATTAGCTCGGGGTCTAAACGGCAAGACAGTGCTATTCGAGACGGGTATCGGCGCGTTTTTTGAGCCAAAAATGCGCGAGCGTTTTGGCGTTGTGGAGGCACATCATTGTTTGTTAGATGCGCTTGCCGCTTTGGGCTTGTCGGACGCTGATGTTGATGTTGTGGTCTTAAGTCATCTGCACTTTGACCATGCTGGCGGTTTGCTTGCCGCTTGGGAGGAAGGTATGCCTGCGCGCCTGTTATTTCCCAACGCCACCTTTGTGGTCTCCAGCGCCTGCTGGCAGCGTGCACTAGCACCGCATGCGCGCGACCGCGCTTCCTTTATCGCTGAGCTGCAGCCGCTTTTGGAAATGTCGGGGCGGCTAGAATTAGTTCAGGGTGCGCATACGCCCGTCTTGGGGGACTCGGTGCGTTTTCACTATAGCGATGGTCACACGCCGGGTTTGATGCTGGCGGAAATTTGTGGTGAAAACGGCGTTGGCGGTATGGTTTTTTGTGCGGATCTGATTCCAGGTGCGCCTTGGGTGCATGTGCCCGTCACGATGGGGTATGACCGATTTCCAGAATTGTTAGTGGACGAAAAGCGTGCGTTTTTGACCGATAAAGCGGCGCGTAACGTGCGATTGTTCTTTACCCATGATCCTAAAATTGCGAGTGCAACGGTGATTTGGGAGCACGGAAAATTTGTCGTGAACAACACAAGCGCCCATCTTCAGTCGATGGCATTGGCACATTGAGCCTGCCTGATCATCGACACCAAGCCTGCGTCGACACAATTGCAGAATTGACCGTGCGAAAAGTGTAGAGCGCGCGCTACACTTGTGTCATCAAAGTTAGCGAAAGACAAATATGAATTATCCTCAACAGCAACAAGCAAGCGGTGGCCGGGGTGGTTTCGGTCTGATGCGGTTATTACCGATACTTTTTTTCGGCTTGTATATGGGCTATTACTATCTTAGCCACAGAGATGTAGTGCCTGTTACCGGACGCAAACACCTTGTCGATATAAGCCGCGAACAAGAAGCGGCTTTGGGCTATCAGTCCTACCAAGAGATTTTGCAAAACGAGCATATTGTTACCACAGGCGAAGCGCCGAAAATGGTGCAGGATGTCGCCACGCGATTAATTCAGGCCGTGCAGAAATTTCCAGGTGCAGACCCAGGTTTCGAGTGGGAAGCCAATGTTATTGAGTCTGACCAAGTGAATGCTTTCGCTCTGCCGGGCGGCAAAATTGCCGTCTACACCGGTCTTTTACCGGTAGCGGCAAATGCCGATGGTTTAGCAGTGGTAATGGGCCACGAGATTGCGCACGCGGTTGCGCGGCATGGCGCTGAACGTATGGCGTATCAAAAACTGGTGCAAATTGGCTCCATGGCAGCCGGTGTTTCGGTAGGGGATATGAGTCCGCAAGCGCGGCAAGCGGTTATGGCGGCATTAGGGGCCGGGGCAAAGTTTGGCGTGCTGCTGCCATTTTCACGGGATCATGAATCTGAAGCTGACGAGATGGGGCTGTATTTTGCCGCCGCTGCCTGCTTTGATCCGCGTGAAGCGCCAAAACTGTGGGAGCGTATGGCGGCACTTGGCGGCGCGCACCCGCCTGAGTTTGCCAGTACGCACCCAAGCAATGAGCATAGAATTGAAGACTTAAATCGCTGGATGCCCAAAGCTTTGGAATATCGGGCGCAGTATTGCAGTGATCAAGCCGCTGAGCGTCAACCATAATCGGGGAAAAACATGAGTGTCGACGCGAACTTACTAAAAAACTTGTATCCGCTGGAGTCCTTGCGCCCTGAGCACTTGGAAGCGCTGGCACGTGAGGCGTCAGAAGAATACGTCCCATGCGATCAGGTACTGTTTTGCGCGGGCGATACCGATGAAAATACCCTTTATTTGCTTGAAGGCGAAGTGCGCGGCGACTATCCTGATGGCCGCACGAAGAGTCAAAGTGGCGGCACTTCGTTGCAAGGGCGTTATGCCATCGGTGACTTACAGCCGCGTCGTTTCACCGCCACGGTGCAATCGCCGCGTGCGCGGGTGGCAAAAATAGATCGTCGTTTCCTGGAAAAAGTGATCGCTTGGGATCAAGTTGTTAAAAGTGGCAATGTAAAACATTTTGATACTAACCCAGAAGGAAATCGCTGGGTGTTTCGTTTGTTGCAAAGCAAAGCCTTGCGAAAGTTGCCAATCGCCAACATTGAGCGGCTGTTTACCCGCTTTGCCGAAATGAGCGTCAACAATGCGCAAACCATCATCCGCGAAGGGGATGATGGTGACTTTTTTTACGTATTGAAAGAGGGTGCTGCGGCGGTGAGCCAAATGAACGATGCGGGCGAATCGGTCATTGCTTATTTAGTGCGTGGTGATAGTTTTGGTGAAGATGCGTTGTTAAGTAACAATGTGCGCAACGCCACGGTTACCATGATGAAAGATGGCAAATTGATGCGCCTAGCTAAATCTGACTTTTCCGAGTTGCTCAAACAACCTGCGGTGGAGTGGCTTACACCAGGCAAGGCTTCGATTGCCGTGCGCGGCGGCGCAGGAGTGATTGATGTACGCACGGTGGAAGAATTCAACGAACGCGCGATTAAAGGTTCAGTGAATATGCCGCTTTCCAGGCTGCGCGAATTTGCGGCAAATTTGGATAAAAAAAAGCGCTACATCACCTATTGCAACTCAGGCGAACGCTCGTCGGCTGCGGCTTTTGTGCTGAGCAAACTGGGTTTTGAAGCCGCCGCACTGCAGGGTGGTTTGAATGCGATGGTGCGCCAAGTAGATCAAGCCAAGGCAAGCTAGCGATTTTCCCCTAAATCCCCCTTAAGTCCCCCTAAATCAAGGGGTTCCAAGGGCTAAATTTTCGCTATTATCTAGCTTCTTCAATCGATCAAAAGGGTTTTAATATGCGTCGTATTCTTACTTTAGCGGTGATCTGCGCTTTTGCAGCGCCAACTTTAGGATTTGCAGCTGGTAGCGCAGCTTTGGCTAACCTGCGTACGAACGCGCAAGCGGGCAATGTTCAAGCAATGTTTGAGCTGGGCGATTCTCTGGATGAAGGTAAAGATGGTGAAACCAACGACCCAGAAGCGTTGAGTTGGTTTGAGAAGGCAGCAGCCAAAGGCAATATTGATGCGGCAGCACGCGCGGCTTATATGTATGACGAAGGCGAGGGCACTAAGGTAGACGATATCAAGGCGGCTCAGCTTTATTTAAAGGCAGCAAACGGCGGTAATTTGTCCTCGCAGTACAATTTGGCATTAATGTATGACAATGGCGAAGGCGTCAAGACTGACGATGAGCGCGCCCGCTTTTGGTACAAATCTGCTGCCGATAAAGGCCACATCAATGCGCAATACAATTTGGCATTGATGTATGACAACGGCGAAGGCGGCCCGGTGGACGACCAAGCTGCAGCTAAGTATTACGCTCTTGCAGGCGATCAAGGCCATGCGGGTGCGATGTATAACCTGGCTATTATGAATGATGAAGGCGAAGGCATGCCGGAAAATAATGGTGAAGCAATTCGTCTCTACACGGCGGCAGCGCAGACCGGACACGGCAATTCGATGTACAACATGGCGGTGATGTATCGTGATGGTGACGGTGTGACTCAAGACGCTGCGAAGAGCTACTACTGGTATGCATTAGCGGCTAAGTTGAACGTCGAAAAAGCGGCTGAACAGCGTGACCGTACCGCATTGCGTCTAGCTGCAGCGCAGAAGACCAAACTGGATGTTGACGTTAATAAATTTGCTGCTGCATATTTTCCAGCGCACTAAGTCAGCGGAATCTAGGCTAAATCTAGGTTAAGAATAAAAGGCGCGCTGCTTTGCGGCGCGCCTTTCGCATTTATAGCCTGTCTGCTTATTCCAGTTCTCACATGGATCACTTTGGCGGAAAAGCCAGTGCTTTGTCGCCAACACTTCGCTAAAGTTGCCGGATCTTGAAACCTGCGAATTAGTCATGAATCAAACGCTCTGCAAACCTGTCGCACGCGTCGTGCGCGCACCTCGTGGCACTGAATTGAGCTGCAAATCTTGGCTCAGCGAAGCCGCATTTCGCATGATCCAAAATAACTTAGATCCAGAAGTCGCCGAGCGCCCGGAGGACTTGGTGGTGTATGGCGGGATCGGCAAAGCCGCGCGCGATTGGGCGAGTTTTGATGCGATTTTGGAGGCGCTGAAAAAACTTTCTGACGAGGAAACGCTGCTGGTGCAGTCGGGTAAGCCGGTCGGGGTTTTCCCGACGCATCCTGACGCGCCGCGCGTGTTGATTGCGAACTCAAACTTGGTGCCGAAATGGGCGACCTGGGAGCATTTTCACGAGCTGGATCGCAAAGGTTTGATGATGTATGGGCAAATGACGGCGGGCAGTTGGATTTATATCGGCACGCAGGGAATTGTCCAAGGCACTTACGAAAC
>JAYUUS010000182.1:0-3614 GCA_043754435.1 Rhodanobacteraceae bacterium | reverse complement strand
TCGAGGTTTCAGTGACCGGCGGCACCACCCTACAGGCCAAGCTCTACAGCGCGCAGCTGCCGGACAAGCACTCGTTGATGATTGCGGATGTTCCCGGCACCAATGAAGCGGATGCCAGGGCGCGCGGTGTGCTGGCGCGCGAAGAAGCTTTGCGCGCGCATGTCGTAGCACTGGTAGTAACCGGCGATCTTTCCCGAGCGCAAGCGTCCGAGTGGCAGTGGCTGGTCGCGTTTGGCAAACCGGTTTGGCTAATCCTGAATAAAACTGACCGCTACTCGGAAACAGAATTGATGCAATTATTAGCGCGCCTAAAAGAAAAATTTGGCACGGAGGCCATTGCGGTCAGCGCTGGCTATGAGGAAAGTGTCAGCGTGATTGACGCAACCGGCGTGGAAAGCCAGCGATTGAGAAAAATCCCGGCAAAAGTGGCAGCGCTACAGACTAGGTTGGTACAGTTTGCCAGTGAAAATCACCTCAGCAAAGCCAAACTAGAGCCGGCGCGCAGCCATGCGATATTGAATGCGCTAGATCTAAAAATAAGTGGCGCCGAACACAGCCGCCGATTAAGTCAGGGCGAACAAATCGTGACGCAATACACCCGCCGCGCGATGATCGGCGCGATGGCATCAGTCGCGCCCGGCAGCGATTTAGTAATTCAAGGCGCGCTCTCGTTTGGCTTGGTAAAAGCCTTGACTGAGCTGTACGGCATCGGCATGACCAAGTTGGATATTGATGATTTGTTAGCCTTGCTGGGCGGCAAGCTCAAGGGTTCAATCACCTTGCTGCTGGCGATTGCAGGCAACGCCGCAAAAGCGTTTCCAGGGCTTGGCACACTGGGCGGCGGCGCGCTGCATGCGGTTGCCTATGGCTTGCTTTTTCAAAGCATCGGTCGCGCGCTGTTGGAATGCCTTGACCGTCAACTATTAGATGCACGCGGCGGCGTAGATCGCTTGGCGTTGCTCAAGCACTTGAGCGTAGATTTGAGCGATCACCGTCTGCTGATTGGGCGTGCCGGCCAGCTGGTGCGGGAGTTTGCTAAGTCAGCGCGTTAAGTTTGCAAGCTTAGGACTTGGGCAGGCCATAGAGCAGACAGAACCACTCGACAAAGGTAGTGAGATAAGGACTGGTTTCGCGCAACATTCCCTGCATTATGGCGTTGTGCATTTGCGCACCGGGCGGATCTTGCCAAGCGAGCCAGGAGTGAATCTGGGCCTTGTCTTGGTGTGCGGGTGAAAACGGCGCACCAATGCGTTTCGCCTGCGCGACGACTTCACTGGAAAGTTGCTGCAGTGGCAAATTTGTATTTGGCCTAAGAAAAAGCAGAAACGTTTCCAACATTCCTCGACTGATATTGTCAGGCATGATCCAAGCACCAAACGCTGGCCCGTCGTCCCCGCGCACCACAAAACCCTTGCTAGGTATGACTTTAGGAAGATTTTGAAAGCGTCCAGAAATGCGCGCCAAGATACTTTGCCAGCGCGCCGCTGCGTCCTCATCCGCGTCAACAATGACGCCAAGCGCCGAAAGCCCCGACTGCTTTAAATAAGTTTCAATTACGCCTGCAGCCAATAAATTTTCGGCCCCGTCCAAAGCCTCAATAATCACCACCGGTTCTTTCTTTGACCCCCAACTAACGCCAGCTCGTTCAATAAGCCAGGGCAAAACTCGCTTGTCTTCATCGCCTTCTACCAACAAAAGGCGTTCTGGGTTGCGCCTCATCGCACTTCGATATGTCGTTCGGCGGCAATTACAATATCGCGCTCCGCAAACGCCACCGCATTTTCGCTGCCACGTTCAATGCGCTGAATCGTGACTTCTGAGTCACTGGTGACGCCTGCACGCGAAATCGCCGCCAAACTTTCTACACAATCCCGGCTGTGGGTGGTTGCAAAAACTTGCACATCCAAGCGCGCTGCGGTCTCACGCACCATGCGCCACATATCGGCCATAACGCTGTAGTGCAATCCGGTATCAATCTCATCCACCAATAAAATCCCGCCGCGTGCGCCCACCAGAGATAGTGCAATACCTAATAATCGCCAAATACCATCGCCCATACTGCCAATGGGAATCCGCTGATTACTGCCGCGAAGCTTGACCACTAAACCACCCCGACCAGAATCTGTTGCGCCGCGCCTGTCTGAGCTAATGGGTGCGATGCGTTCGAGCAGAGGCTCAATGGTACGCAAGGCCTCGATAACGCTATTTTCCTCGGGTGTAAGCACAATGGCGTCAAATAAGGCAATAACCTCGTCACGCTTCAGCGCTTCGGTGGTAATGAATTTGGTGGGTAGCGAAACTTCGTTGCGCTCACCAGCGAAAGCCGCGATTCCGTTGAGAATGCCGCCCCTAGCGGTAATCCGCAGCTGTCTAAGCGCGGGCAAGTTTCCTTCCCACTTTAGCTCTAGCGCAAGTTTTTTTGGATCATCCAGTATAGCTAAATCAAAATTCTCGCCTGCTTCATCGAATAGGGATGGCTGATCTCCAGAGCCATCATGAAAGTCGGTTGCTTTACGTTCGACAACGCGTGCAGTGAGATCCTGCGAATGCTGATCATTGCGTGCACGCACCTTGAACGAAGAACTCCGCGCCAGCTCATGCCCATAAAAAAGATGTCGGATATCGAATTCAGTACGCCTGCTTGACAGGGTGCTATCCGACCAATATTCGCCACGCCGCGAAAGCACTTGGAACAACGCATCAGCCCGACCTTTCGCGACCAATATACTGATTGCCTCGAGAATCGAGGTCTTGCCACAGTTGTTGGTGCCAACGCAAAGATTAATGCGCCCTAATCCGGCCATTTTGAACTGCCGAAAGGCGCGAAAATTTTCGATGGTAAGCGAACGTAGCATCGGCTTAGGTTAGCACGACAAATTCGCGGCGCGGGTAGTCATGCCGCGTCGCGTCCGTCCAATCTAGCCTAGCGCAACACCGCCGCCGGGTCACCAAACAAAGTAATCGAATAATTGGATTCGATATTTTCCGGGTTACTGCGCGCTAAGTCCGCCTTCGCGGCCATTAACGCCTCACCCAGCGTATTGATCGCCGGACCGTCACGATCACCGATACGGCCATCTTCCACAAGATCAAAAAAGCGCGTACCCAGGGCCATGTGGCTGGCATCTTCGGCCAAACTGGTGGAACCAATCACGCTGGACGCCAGACGATTGCTACGCAACATCAAGGCGTGCGCCATGGTGTCTTGATCGGGCATAACAAAATAGTTATTCCAGCAACCCCACTGACTGACCACAGCGGGAATGCCGCTGCGGGTAATCGCGCTCAGCTGGCTGGTATCAAGTAGGTTTTGACTGGCCCAACGGTTCGGGCTGGAATGGCCTAAGTAGTTGATCCAATCCGCGTCGCCACTTAAACCCGCCGCCGCTTTTGCGCGCGTTTCGGTGATGCCCAGTTCATCCACCAACGCAAATTCCTTAGGCTGGCCCTGGCGCAAATACGACAGCAATGCGCGGCTATGAATATCGAAATGCTCCGCCGAACTCGAGGCTCCGGCTACTGCCAAATAGCGCGCTGCGGGCGTATTGCCGCGTTGCACAATCGAGCTAATCGCCAAACGCAATTCCGCCACGGTACGCGCAGGTATACGCCCC
>JAYUUS010000181.1:0-10996 GCA_043754435.1 Rhodanobacteraceae bacterium | reverse complement strand
AACCATGGGGAAACAACGTGAAAAGGCGGTTTTTAAGTTAAATAAACCTGAAAATTGCTAATTTTTTAGTGGGCTTGACGCTGTCGGGGAAATGGGTGCGTGAATTTCAACAGCCTGATAGTTGGTCGCAGCTTCACAGGCAAGAGTGGCTGGGGCGGACGGTTACGTTGAATGAAATTTTAACGCGAATGTTGGAAAGCGCACCGAACGCCTGAACCCGATGTGCTAGCCTTCGAATTCACCGTTATTTAAGGAGCATGTCATGTTGGGAACCATTTTATTGGTGGTATTAATTTTATTGTTGATCGGCGCTATCCCAAGCTGGGGACACAGTAAAAGTTGGGGTTACGGGCCGAGCGGTGGCTTAGGTATAGTCGTCATTATCGTTATTGTGCTGCTGGTAACGGGTCGCCTTTAGAACGTTTAATCTTCAAACCGCTTAGCCCAATACTGAAACATCCGCCACGTTCAAAAACAAATCGGAAAGACGTTTTAGACTTGATAAGCGGTTACGACGAACATCGGGCCGTTCGTCCATCACCATCACCGCAGCAAAGTATTGATCCACCGGCGCGCGCAGTGCGGCTAAACGGGTTAAAGCATCAACATAGCGCTGGGCAAGAAGTAACGGCGCGCTATCCTGGCTGGCAAGTTCAACTGCTTGGTCAAGTACACGCTCAGCGTCGTTCTCAAACAGTTTAGACTCAATTGGGCAGTGCAGCAGGCTTTGCGCCTCGGTGCTGTCCAGCTTGCGCAAAATGTTGCGGATACGCTTATTCGCCGCCACCAGCGCACCACTTTCAGGTAGCGCGCGGAACGCCTGACAGGCGCGCAGGCGCAAATCAAAATCGAGCAAATCGACCGGCTTGCGCTCGGCCACAGCGTCGATCAAAGCCGACTCAATACCGCGCTCGGAATAGTAAGCGCGCAAACGTTCCAACACGAAGCCATACAGCTCATTGGTCAACTCCGGTTTTGCGGCCACGCTACTTGGCAATTGCGCCACGGCAAATTGAATCGCCTGCACCAAATTAAGCTGCACCGCACCCTCTATCAGCGTGCGGGCTAAGCCGAGCGCGGCGCGGCGCAGTGCAAATGCGTCTTTATTGCCGGTGGGCTTTAAGCCGGCGGCAAAAATCCCAGCTAGCGTGTCCAGCCGTTCTGCCACGGCCAATAATTTGCCTAGCGCGCTTGCAGCAATCGGCGCACCACTGGCGCGCGGGCAATAGACTTCATCCAAGCTAGCCGCGACTTCATGGCTTTCGCCTTGTGCCAAGGCATAGGTTTTGCCCATCTCGCCCTGCAATTCTGGAAATTCACCGACCATTCGGCTCATCAAATCGCATTTCGCCAATAGCGCTGCGCGTTCGGCGATGTCGAGTTGAACGCCGAATGCGGGTGCCAATTGCCGTGCCAGCGCTGCCACGCGCACAGATTTATCCCAAACGCTGCCGAGCTTGGCTTGAAACGTTACGGTTTTAAGGGCATTTTGCAGTTCGGCGAGCGGCGTTTTTAAGTCTTGTTGATAGAAAAAGTCGGCATCCGCTAGCCGTGGCCGCACCACCCGCTCATAGCCTTTACGGATTTCACACGGATCTAAGCTGTCGATATTGGCGACGCCGATAAACGCGGGTAATAACGCATTGTCAGCGCCCTCAATCGGCCCATAAATAGGAAAGTAGCGCTGATGCACTTCAATCGTCGTCACAATCGTGGCGGCGGGCAGGCGCATAAACTCGGGCGGAATCGCGCACAAAATCGGCACCGGCCATTCGGTCAGATTGACCACTTCATCTAACAGGCTGGGGCGGATTTCGGCGCGGCCGCCCAGCTCTTGAGCGAGCGCCTGCGCGCCATCACGAACGATTTTTGCGCGCGCCACGGGATCGGTTTGCACTTTTGCCGCGAGCAGTGCTGCCGCGTAGTCGTTTGCATGGCTCAGCGCAATCGCTTCCGGTGCCAAAAAGCGATGCCCAAAGCTAACTCGGCCGCTGTGAATGCCAAACGCGACGCAGGGCACTACTTCCGCGTCAGCCAACACCACCAACCAATGCACCGGGCGCAAAAAGGCCTCGCTGGAGTCGCCCCAGCGCATCGGTTTAGCAATCACAAGCGCTGCCAGCGCTTCCGCCAAAATCTCCGATATCAGTGCCGTTGTGGCGCGGCCGGGCACCAATGCGCGATGCACAAACCAGCTGCCTTTATCGGTTTCAAGCTTTTCTAATGCCTCGACGCTAACGCCGCAACTGGCCGCGAAACCGAGCAGCGCTTTACTCGGCGTGCCGTCGCCACCCAAAGCCGCCGCCACCGCCGGGCCTCGGCGCTCAGATTGTTGCGCGGTTTGTTCGGACGCTAGCTCAAACACCTGCACTGCCAAACGGCGCGGCGTCCAAAGTGCCGTGGCGTTACTAAAGCTTAAACCCCGCTTTTTTAGCCCTGCGGCCACGCCGTCGCGCAATTGCCCGGCCAGTTCGGTCAAACCTTGCGCCGGTAATTCCTCGCAGCCCAGTTCAATCAATAGATTCATTTGCTCAACTTCCCTGTAGTCATTCTTTCCAAAACCTCGTTGCCCGCTTGCTCGTCCTTCTGTGGCTCAAAGCCCCCATTTCGTCATTGCGAGCGCAGTGAAGCAATCTCGCTTTTTAACTCGATGTGCGGTGAGATCGCCACGTCGCTGCGCTCCTCGCGATGACGAAATTTCTGCAAAATGTTCTTAAGCGAATGGCATTGCTCAATTCCGACGCCTGGCCCGGGCGCAAATTCCGGCAATAATCAGTCCCGCCGCCATCGCGACCAAACCCTTCAACACGAACTGGTAAGCCAACGCCGCACCCGCCAATGCCAATGCCGAGGCGATCAAACGCTCTGGCTCGTGGCGCACAAAGCCCAGCGTTGCCAGCAAAATCGCGCTGACCGCCAGCAGCACTGATATGCCTTTGCCGCGCTTATTCCAGTCGATTGTGTCTACAACTTCCGGCGGGCTAGCGACTACGGCTGGCGCATCGTCAAACCAACCCGCAACTCGGTCTTTGACCGCAACAGCTGCGCCCGTAGCCGCATCCGTTGCGCTCTGCACGATGGTTTTTGGTGCGGGTGCGGATAAATAGCTGCTCCAGTCGGTCAAAAAAGCCAGCGCGAATGCCAACATGGCAAAAGTTAACGCCAATAAACCGGCGGCCTTTGCCGACTTAGGTGCGTTAGGTGGACTAGGCGGCGGCGTCGACATTTTTCGCCTTTTTGCCCTTATTCGGCAATTTGGCCTTAAGCATCGTGCCGGTGCAGTCCTGGGCGCCACAGCGACAGATCCAAATGCGCTTTAATCGCTGCGTGTGCGGCACATCTAAGCGTATGCCGTAGTCAAAGCACAGCTCCTCGCCCGCGTTAATCGGGCGAATTGCCTCTAAATACAGCTTGTCTTTTTCTTCCTCATAGTCTTCATTGACGTAGAGGATTGCTTCGCAATTGGGCGCGCAGCTATGGTTGATCCAACGCGCGTTGTTGCCATTTACGCCGCCATCGACGAGATATTTGTCGTTGAGGGTAAACAAAAATGTGTGGCCGTATTCGGTGTTATCGCCGTATAGCTCGGCGGCTTTTTCCGGGGAAATGCGATCACCACGGTATTCGATAATGCGTTCACCTTGCGCAAATGGCGTCTTAGCGAACACACCTCGGCCGTGGATGGCGGAATTTCGAACAACGATACGGCGCGCCATGCTGAGTTAGCCTTTCTTCCATTTGCCCAATGCCGCTAAGCCATTTTCTTTGGCGCGGGCATAGACAACCGCTTGCGCTTGCGCGAAGTTTTTCACCAAATCTTTTGACCAAACTTGTAGCGCCGCCGACTGCATCGCACGGCCATAGCTAAAGCTCAACGGCCAAGGCTTGTTGCCGAGTTTGTTCAAGGCGTTCAAGTGCGCGGTCGCCTCTTCATCACTTTGGCCGCCGGAAAGAAACACAATGCCGGGCACAGTGGCGGGGACGGTGGACTTCAAGCAGCGCATCGTCATTTCCGCAACTTCGTCGATATCCGCGCGGTCGCTGTTATCTTTGCCAGAAATAACCATGCTGGCTTTCAAAATCGTGCCTTCCAAAAGCACATTTTGGCTATACATTTCATCGTACAGCGAGCGCAGAGTGGATTCGGTGACGTCATAGCACACATCGATATCATGGTCGCCATCAATCATCACTTCCGGCTCCACCATCGGCACAATGCCGGCCTCCTGACAAAGCGCCGCGTAGCGCGCCAACGCGTGGCAGTTCGCCGAGATCGCCGCCCCTGAAGGCGCGTCTTCCGAGATATTGATCACCGCACGCCATTTGGCAAACTTGGCACCCAGCTTGGCATATTCCTCAAGCCTTGCGCGCAAGCCGTCTAAGCCTTCGGTCACGACTTCACCCGGGTAGCCCGCCAACGCAACGGTGCCTTTATCGACCTTAATGCCGGGCAAAATGCCGTTTTTCAGCATGACTTCAGTGAATCGACGGCCATCTTTGGTCGACTGGCGCAGCGTTTCATCAAACAAAATCGCGCCAGAGATGTATTCGTTGAGTTTGGGCGTCGTCAACAGCAGCTCGCGGTACGCGCGGCGGTTTTCTTCGCTGCATTCGATTTTGAGCGCCTCAAAGCGCTTCTTAATGGTGGCGTTGGACTCATCAATGGCAATGATGCCTTTGCCGGGCGCAACCAATTGCAGCGCGATTTCTTCTAATTGCTCAATGCTCATGGGCGGTTAATTCGGTTAAATTCGGGTTGCCTAGAATACCGCAGTGCGGGCGCAGCCGGTAAGAGTAAAACCGGCTCTACAGATTCAATGTTTAGCCACGATCCACGCGCCCGCACTCATTTCGCGTGGCAAAAACAAAAACGTGCCGCCTTGCTCAATAAAAAAAACCCCGCCATAAGCAGGGTTTCACTCTTTCACTTTCGTAAGCACTAAACCTACAAAATACGCGCAACTTCAATACGATCAAAGCATTCGATCTGATCGTTGACCTTGACGTCGTTGTATTGCTTGACCGCGATGCCGCATTCCATGCCGTTGCGTACATCGTCGACCAAATCTTTGAAGCGGCGCAGGGATTCCAATTCGCCTTGGAAGATCACCACGTTGTCGCGTAGAACGCGAATTGGCTTGCTGCGCTTGACCACACCTTCCAACACCATACAGCCCGCGACTGCACCGAATTTGGTGGAGCGGAACACATCACGAACTTGGGCGGTGCCCAAAATAACTTCTTTGATTTCATTGCCAAGCAGGCCGGTCAGAGTGCCGCGAACGTGATCGATTGCTTCATAAATAATCGAGTAATAGTTCAACGATACGCCGCCATCGCTCAAGACCTTACGCGCGCTGGCATCGGCACGGACGTTAAAGCCAATGACCAATGCTTTGGCGGATACCGCAAGTGAAGCGTCACTTTCGGTAATGCCGCCAACGCCCGAGCTAATCACATTGACCTTGATATCGGCCGTTGCCAGTTTGACCAAGCTTTCGCGTAGGGCTTCAACCGAGCCTTGAACGTCGGCTTTGACCAAAATATTCAATGTTTTGACATCGACTGCGGTCATTTGACTAAACATGTCTTCTAGCTTGCCAGCTGAACTGCGGGTTAGCCGCTGATCGCGAATTTTGTTTTCACGTTCAAGTGCTGCGTCACGCGCCATACGCTCGTTTGCCAACACCATAAAGTCATCACCGGCATTTGGCGTGCCCTGTAAACCTACCACCACGGCAGGAATAGACGGGCCAGCTTCGGTAATTTGGCGCCCAGTTTCGTCAAACATCGCACGCACACGGCCCCATTGGGTGCCGCAGAGCATGACATCGCCTTTCTTCAAGGTGCCAGACTGCACCAAAATGGTGGCGACCGTACCGCGCCCCTTATCGAGCGAGGATTCCACGACCGTACCGCGTGCACGGCCCAAAGTTGCGGCGCGCAGTTCCATCACCTCGGCCTGCACCGAAATATTTTCCAGCAGCGTGTCCACGCCCATGCCGGTTTTGGCGCTTAAAGGGATGAACTGCACATCGCCGCCGAATTCTTCTGGCACCACTTCGTGCTGCAGCAGGCCTTGCTTGACGCGTTCAGGGTCAGCGTCGGCTTTGTCCATTTTATTGACTGCCACAATCAGCGGCACACCGGCTGCTTTCGCGTGTTTGATCGCTTCAATCGTTTGCGGCATCACGCCATCGTCGGCAGCCACCACCAACACAATAATGTCAGTGAGTTTGGCACCGCGTGCACGCATCGAGGTAAACGCAGCGTGGCCTGGGGTATCGAGGAAAGTAATAACGCCCTTCGGCGTGGTGACGTGATAAGCGCCAATATGCTGGGTAATGCCGCCGGCTTCACCGGAAGCGACTTTGGTGCGGCGAATGTAATCGAGCAAGCTGGTTTTACCGTGATCAACGTGGCCCATGATCGTTACAACCGGCGGACGTGGCTCGGTGGCTTCATCTGATTGCGCCGCGATCAGCGTCGTTTCCACATCGGTATCTGCGGCGCGTGTGACCACGTGGCCCAATTCTTCCGCGACTAGGGCGGCGGTGTCATGGTCAATAACCTGATTGATCGTCGCCATGACGCCCATTTTCATGAGGCACTTGATGACTTCACCAGTTTTCACCGCCAGCAAACTCGCCAGTTCACCGACTTGAATAGAATCGCCCACCGCGACATCGCGCGTCACCGGTGCGGTTGGCTTGGAGAACGCATGCGGCCCAGCAGCCGCAGTTTGCGCGCCACGAACCAAATCACGCGGCCCTTTCGCGCGACGCTTTGGCCGCCGCGTAGCGCCGTCTGCTAAATGCAGCTGACCTAAATCGTAGCTTGGCGTACCGCTATCCTCGCGACCGCGCGCAGGTGCTGCACCTGCCGCTTTACCTTTCGGCGCGTTTTTGCCGTAATTATTTTTACGCTCATTCAGCGGCGCGGAATTTGGCCCCAAATTACGCGGTGCGCCGGGGACGGGCGCAGCACCGGTGCGCGGCGGATAACCACCTGCTGGTGGCGCAGTGCGCGGCGGATAACCGCCCGCTGGTGGTGCTGTGCGCGGCGGATAACCGCCCGCTGGTGGTGCTGTGCGCGGCGGATAACCGCCCGCTGGTGGTGCTGTGCGCGGTGGATAACCACCCGCTGGTGGTGCTGTGCGCGGTGGATAACCGCCCGCTGGCGGCGCTGTGCGCGGGGGATAACCGCCCGCTGGCGGCGCAGTGCGCGGCGGATAACCGCCCGCTGACGCACCCGTACGCGGCGGATAACCGCCCGCTGGCGCACCCGTACGCGGTGGATAACCGCCCGCTGGCGCACCCGTACGCGGTGGATAGCTCGGTCTAGGCGGTGCTTCAACACGCTCAGGCGTTACGGTGCGCTCAGGTGTCGCTTGAGGCGTTGCCGCTGCGACGTCCGGCACACTGACCGTGACGGGCGTTGCCGCTACCGCAACCGGTGCTTCCACGGCCTTTACTTCCGGGGCCTTTACTTCCACCGCTTTCACTTCTACAGCCTTTGCTTCCCCTGCCTTTACTTCAACCGGCGGCGGTGCAATGACCTCTACCGGCTTAATCACTTCTTGAACGTGGATACCGCGACGGCGATTATCTTCGATCAGCTGCTTGACTTCTTCTGCTTTGCGTCTTGCGTCCTGATCGCGCAGAATCATTTGCTCGGACTCAGCGCGCAATTTGGACTCGCCTAGCTTACGAATGGCATCGGCGCGCTCAAGATCCTGTTCGCTATTCGCATCGGCTACCGCACCGCGCTGAACGTAGGTGCGTTTTTGTCGCACTTCGACGCTGACAGTTTTGTTGCTATGCAGGAATTTACCACCGCCACCTGGGGACACCGGTAACTCATTGACCGTCTTGCGTTTGAGCGTAATTTGTGCGGGCGCACTGACATCGCTGCCCGTGCTTGCTTTACCATGCGCGGTACGCAAAAACTCCAGCAGCTTGACCTTTTCCGCAGGATTCACCTCGGAACCCGCCGCAGAGGGCTTAAGACCTGCATTTTTAAATTGTACAAGCAAGCGCTCAACCGGAAGGTTGAGCAATTGGGCAAGCTGTTGAACGGTCATACCGGCCATGGTGTAGTGCTCCTGGCGAATCTCAATACATTGGTGAGTCTTAAACTCAAATTTTGTTTTGCCTTGGCAAAACAATTAAACAAAACGTGCTTTGCCTTGGCAAAACAATTAAACAAAACGTGTTTTGCCTGGGCAAAACAATTAAACAAAACGTGTTTAGCTATTTTCAACGTGGATCTTATTTATGTGCTAGGGACCACGGGCCGACATAATCAAAGCCGCAGCCTGCTCTGCTGAGATTTCCACCAACTCCATCAGCTCATCAGTTGCAAGTTCGGCAAGCTCGTCTTTACTTTTAATGCCCTTCGCAGCCAAAGCGAAAGCGGTATCTTGATCCATCCCTTGCAAACCGAGTAAGTCCGCAGCCGGGTTGCCGTCCACCGCTTCTTCTTGTGCAATCAGTTGATTGAGCAGCGAATCGCGGGCACGCGCACGTAATTCCTCGACCAAAGCCTCGTCGAACTCTTCCACGCCGAGCAGTTCGCTGGCGGGAACGTAAGCCACTTCTTCCACGGTCGAGAAACCTTCCTGCACCAAGATATTGGCAATTTCTTCGTCAATATCAAGGCGCTCAATAAACATGGCGCGGGTCGCGTTGGATTCGCTTTCGCTCTTGGTTTGTGCTTGCGCTTGGGTCATAACATTGAGCGCCCAACCGGTCAGCTTGCTTGCCAAACGCACGTTTTGACCACCGCGACCAATGGCTTGCGACAGTTTATCTTCGGCAACCGCAATATCCATAGAATGATTTTCTTCATCCTGAATAATCGACTGCACTTCCGCTGGTGCCATCGCATTGATGACAAATTGCGCGGCATTGTCGTTCCAGAGCACAATATCAACGCGCTCGCCGTTCAATTCGTTGGTCACCGCTTGCACCCGCGCGCCGCGCATACCAATGCAGGCACCGATAGGATCAGTGCGTTGATCTTTCGCACGCACCGCCATTTTTGCGCGGTCACCGGCATCCCGGGCGCAGCCTTTAATTTCAACCAAGCCCTGCCCTACTTCCGGCACTTCCAAGCGAAACAGCTCAATCATAAATTCGGGTGCAGTGCGCGAAACGAACAGCTGCGGGCCACGAATTTCGGCGCGGATGTCATACAGCAACCCACGAATGCGATCACCTACCCGGATCGATTCACGCGGAATCGTGCGTTCTTTCGGGATCATCGCTTCTGCGTTTTCGCCCATATCGACATAGACATTGCCGCGCTCAATGCGCTTGACGGTGCCGGTAATTAACTCACCTTTGCGATCAATAAAGCGATCCACCACCAATTGGCGCTCAGCTTCACGCACGCGCTGCAAAATAACTTGCTTCGCGGTTTGCGCGCCAATGCGGCCCAATTCTGGGTTTTCCATCGGCTCTTCGATAAAACCGCCGATTTGCGCGTCTGGCTGCACATCTAAAGCATCCATCAAACGAATTTGCGCCTGCGGGTTTTCCATACGCACATCATCCGCAACAATTTCCCAGCGGCGGAACGTTTCATATACACCGGTGTTGCGATTGATGGAAACCCGCGCAGCGATTTCGTCGCCACTGGTTTTTTTCGCCGCAGAAGCCAAAGCACTCTCAAGCGCCTCATAGACCACCGAACGCGAAACGCTCTTTTCATTGGCCATCGCTTCAACAACCAGAAGCATTTCTTTGCTCATGACAGGTAACTCGTAAGAACGATATTCATAAGGACACTACTCATAAAGACACTCAGAAAAACATCGCGCAGGTATGTGGCAACTTGCAAACAGACACACTAGATGTAGAAATACCGCCGGTCAGAAAGGCCAACAGCAGCGGCTTGGGGCAATACAGTTCATTAACTTCATTTTATTCGAATCAAGCTTCATCCGCATCGACATCAGCGCCTTCTATCGGGCCATCGTCGGCATCCAACAAAGCATCGCCCGGACGTGGAACATGCGGTTTAGTGAAATCAGGAATCACATGCGCCTTGGCTATTTCAGCGACACGTAATTGCACGGACTTTTTCTCAAACTCCAGCGTAATTTCATCACCCGAAACCGCCGTCAAAAATGCACGGTAGCGTTTACGGCCATCACGCGGCAAAAAGGTTTCAACTTTGACTTCCTCGCCCAGCGCGCGCGCAAAATGCGATGCAGTCACCAACGGGCGTTCAAGTCCAGGCGATGAAACTTCCAAAGTGTAATCTTCGGAAATTAGATCAATTTCGTCCAACTTATCACTGATCGCACGCGAAACCTTAGCGCAATCCTCTACCCGAATGTGGCGTTCCGTCAGCTCGATATAGATACGCAAAATGCTCGTGCCCCGACTTTGCACCAACTCCATCGACCAAAATTCATAGCCGAGCGCTTCTGCGATGGGGCGCAGGGCATTTTCTAGCTCGGTTTTGCGATCGGTAGCGTGCAAGGGCGGTCAAACTCAAGTGTGCGGAACAAAGTTTTTTTGATGCGGCAATCGGTGTTTCGTTAGCAATAAAAAAGGGCCAATCGGCCCTCGAATAATCTTAACTCGAAAAAAAAGGGCGCTAGGCCCATTTATTTCTTCTGTAAATCGACTCAAATTTCGCTACGCGAGCTTAGAACCGATCTATAAAGACGAGCGCTTCCATGCGCTCCAAGCAACGTCGTAAAATCTGACGTTACCCTATCGAAAACTTATTCTAACGTTGGTAGCGGAGGCAGGATTTGAACCTACGACCTTCGGGTTATGAGCCCGACGAGCTGCCAGACTGCTACACCCCGCAGCAGTGAACCGCGATTATAGCGGCTCAACAGAAATTCACGCAAGTAAAAGTTAAGTTCGCTAAAAACATCCGCGATTTAGGGTGCGCTCAAGCGCACCAATACCCATTGGGCGCGCTCAAGCACACCATTCAACTGCCGTGCAATCTAATGGTGCGCTTGAGCGCACCC
>JAYUUS010000180.1:0-34129 GCA_043754435.1 Rhodanobacteraceae bacterium | reverse complement strand
TCACTAAGCCAGCCACTTACGAAGCTGCGCCGTTACTTGCGGCGCATACAGCAATTCCAAATGCCCGATACCGCGAATAATTTCTGCGCGTGTCTTGGGAAACGCCAAATTACGCCCCGCATCCCCATGCTGACCCAGCGCACTGTTGATCGGCACTAGGCCGTCACCAATAACGCTGTCGCTGAACTCACCCGGAGACTTTGCTAACGCCGCCGCAATTGCATAGCACTTTATATTTTTGGGTAGCGCAACGTGCACCGCTATATTGGCGTCCCCAGCTAAAATTTGGCCGTGCCGCAAATCGGTAATGCCGGCGCTGCGAATCTTCGCAATCGGCGATAGCGCACCCGCATAGGGCGTGGCCTGCCAAAGCGCATGAATCCAGTTGCCCGAGCGCTCTAAAGGCGCGCCGAAATGCGGCGTGCCCAAGAAGATAAGTTTGCTAACCTGTGCGTGCCATGTGTGGTTAGCCGCACGCGCAAAATGCAGCGCACTGCGAATAACCAAACCGCCCATACTGTGCGCAAGCACGACCATTTCCGCCACTTTATCTAGTTTGGCACTGGCAAAATGCCGATCCAGCAGCTCAGCCAGCTCCGCACCGTTGTCCGCAACATTACGGCCGGTGTTGTAGTGCAAAAACAGCGGTGTGTAGCCCAAATCAGTCAGCGCTTGCACGTGCGCATCCGCGCGCCAGTGGTTTTCGTTGAGACATAGCCCATGAATAAACAATGCGTATTTTTGTGCTTCAGGAATGGTCGACGGATTAGACGACGGCTCATGACAGCGCAAGTGCATCTGAATCGCCAGCGGATTGCCAGTCAGCGCTAAATGATCGCCCACCACGCCATTCAATATAGAAATCAAGTTTTCGCGCGCCTTACCTACCGCTGGCCCCAGCTCAATAATTTCTTGTGCGCCTAGCAGGCGGATCACGCCGGTGACGCCATCGCCCACCAAACGGGTAATACCGCGCACCGTGCGGTAAACCATGCCAGTAATACCGCTGGTGCGGCCTTTAGTAGCGGATCCCGGTGCGGCAATGCGCTGGTGCAAGTCCTCTGCTAAATCGGTGACGGCGGTGGTGCCGTGTACGGTCAACTGCGTGATGCCGTGTAAGTCATTAACGCTGAGTGCAGAGGATTTTTTCATCAGCGCAGTTTATCCACTTTAGCTTAGACGCTATGAACTTAGGAAATTGGGCTCTACCGGATACACGTCATCCCTCAAGCCCACTCCGACTACATCACTACATCAGTGCAAATTCATGCCGCCCATTAGCCCAAGCAAACCGACAATGATCAAATAGATCGCAACGATGTAGTTGAGTAGCCTGGGCTGTACCAAAATTAGGATACCGGCAAGCAGCGCGATGATTGGACTTGCGAGGTGTAGATTCATGTTCAGTTTCCTTGGTAAGTGGGGGGATTCGACTAGAATTTTAAGGCTAACACCATTGGCTTGCCTAGGTTATACATTCAGACAAAATCTGGCGCAGAGGGACATGGCAGGTTTGCTCAGAACGTGTTGAAACTCGGTGCGCTATCGCACATAAGATGATGCTCAGCGAGCAGGCTGCAGCCATTGCAAATAGCCCTGTGCACCCGATCTTTAGGCAAATCACCCGCCAATACGGTAGCCGACATGCAAGATTTCGCTGCCGCAATGGCCAAGCCGCGCCAAGTATTGCGGCCGCTTTTCTTAGCTTGATAGAGCCCGAAGTCGGCAATGGCGATGCTTTGCTGCCAGCTTCGCGCAGCTGGTGCGTCGGGATCAAGCGGAAAATAAGCTAGGCCAATTGAGCACGTTTGCGTAATTTGCACACCGCCATCAAGCACAAACGGGGTGTCACTAAACACCGCGTTGAGCTGTGCCGCTAGGGCTGGCGCATTGCTGCGCGCGGTGTCTGCCACCATCACCAAAAATTCCTCACCACCCCAACGCACTATAAGCGCCTCGGCACCAAAAACCTTTGCTACCCGTGCGTGCACTTGTTGCAACACCGCGTCTCCGCCCGCATGGCCATAGTGGTCGTTAACGGCTTTAAAATGATCCAAATCGATCAAGAAAAAAAATATGCGCTTCACGCGACTGTTGGCGCTCTAGCTGATCCATTTGGCGCAGCATGAAGCGACGATTGCGCAGCCCAGTTAAAGTGTCGGTCCAGCTCGCCTGTTCTAACTGACTGCGCGCAGCGTCCAGCGCTTCATAGGCGTTGGCATTGTCCAACGCAATGGCAGTGTAGGCGCTGAGTGTGCGAAAAATCAGCTGTTCGCGGTCGCTGAACGCCCGCGCCTTTCGCGCTTGAATCACCAGCAAACCTAATGCCCGTGCACCCGCGTGCAGAGCCGAAAGATAACTGCTTTGTGCACCGGCTAATTTCAGCGTCGCAGGCAATGCCAATAATGGGTCGTGTGCATCAATTGCAACGCTGCTTTGGCAGGATAGATATTTATCTAATAAACATTGACTTATAGCATCTGCCTCAGGGTTCAAGCGGTGCCGCACAGGGGCTAACGGCGCGCCATCTTCAAGGCAAAATTGCCGCGCGATCGTGGTGGCATCGACGCGCAGCCAAAGCGAAATATGCTCGGCCGCAACCAGCTGCACGAGATGCCGGGAAAGGGCGGCAAACAGCGCTTCACTCGACAAATTTGCCGTCAATTGCTGGCCAACATCGCTTCAGCGAGCCAAAGATCACCCGTACACACGGCAGTTTCGGGCGCAATTTTTTTCGCGGACGTAAGCGCACTTTCAGCGACGCTAAATTGCCCCAACAGCGTGGCAACCTCCGCGCGTACCAGCTGCACGCGCGCCTGCGCACCATCGCGCTGCCGAAAATGCCAAGCAAGTGCGACCCCTGTTGCCGTTGAGCGTAGAGTTTGTGCCAGCAGGGCCGTCAATTCCCCATCGTCGGCATAACAGCTCGGGGCGGAGCTATCCGCCAAAGATAGCTCCGGCTGCAAACCATCTGGACGCAAGAATACACTGCGGCAAAGAAACCTTTTTACTTTGACGGTTCAAGGTAACTTTGACAGCTCAAGCGCTCAGCGTTTAGCTTCCACGTCTGCGCATTTACGAGAAATCCATGTCGATTAACATTGAAACGATTGAGCACATCGCCAAATTAGCGCGATTAGGGCTCGATGCCAGCCAAAAAACGGCTGCGATTACCCAACTTGAGCAAATGCTGGGCGTGTTTGAGGCGCTTAACGCTATCGAGGTTGCGGGCATTGAGCCGCTATTTCATCCCAGTGAACTAGCGCTCACGCTGCGCATCGATCAAGTGACTGAGGAGGATCAACATGAGGCGTTTCAGGCGCTTGCAGCTGATGTCAGCGGTGATCTGTATTTGGTGCCGAAAGTTTTGGAGGCAGGTTAATCATGAGCTACACCTACGATCTAGCGTATTTTCAGGCGGAAAAAGCGCGCGGCGTTCACGCGACTACATTCGTTGAGCAAGCCATTGAAAGGGCGCAAACAGCGGCTCCACTCAATGCGTTGATTACCGATTCGTTTGCATCTGCGCTGAGTTCAGCGGCTTCAGCCAATCTGCCTGAGCATCCTTTGGTCGGCATTCCTATGGCGCACAAAGACTTGTTTTGCACCAACGGCGTGCGCACTAGCTGCGGCTCGAAAATGCTGGCGAACTTTGTGCCGCCCTACTCGGCCACGATTGTGGAAAAGCTAGCCGCTGTGGGCGCCATTTCTATCGGCAAAGCGAATATGGACGAGTTCGCGATGGGTTCTGCGAATGAACACAGCTACTTTGGCCCGGTGTCAAACCCTTGGAATTTAAGCTGCGTGCCAGGTGGTAGCTCCGGTGGTTCGGCGGCGCTGGTAGCCGCAAGGGTTGTTCCATATGCCACGGCCAGCGACACCGGTGGCTCAATCCGCCAGCCTGCGGCATTTTGCGGCGTCACTGGCTTTAAGCCAAGTTACGGGCGAGTTTCGCGTTATGGCATGGTGGCGTATGCGTCCAGTTTGGATCAAGCGGGCGTAATCGCGCAGTCAGCGGCCGATTGCGCGAGCGTTTTGCAAATCATGGCCGGGCACGATGTGCGCGATGGAACTTCGCTGGATGTGTCGGTGCCAGATTATCAAAAGGCGCTTGCGCAATCGGTGGTCGGCTTAAAAGTTGGCTTGCCGCGCGGTATTTTTGGTGGTGCGCAAGCGGGCTTAGATCCAGCCGTTTTGGCGGCGACGCGCTCAGCATTGTCGAGTTTAGAAAAATTGGGCGCGATATTGGTCGATATTGACCTTGCGCACCTGGATGCGGCGCTGGCAGCTTATTATGTGATTGCGCCGTGCGAAGCCAGCTCAAACTTGGCACGCTTTGATGGCGTGCGCTATGGGCACCGCTGTGAAAACCCGAAATCGCTCAATGACTTATATCTGCGCAGCCGCAGTGAAGGCTTCGGTGCCGAGGTGCAAAAACGCATTTTGCTGGGCACCTATGCGCTGTCTGCGGGCTATTTCGACGCCTATTATCTGCGCGCGCAGCGAGTGCGGCGTTTGATTGCGCAGGCGTATCAGGCGGCATTTGCGCACGTTGATTTGATTGCAATGCCGACCACGCCGACGGTAGCTTTTGCGAAAGGCCAACCAGAAAGCAATCCGCTCAGTGAAATATTGGCCGATATTTTCACCGTGGGCGTTAATCTAGCCGGCTTACCGGCAGTCAGCATTCCGGCCGGATTTAGCGCTGGTTTGCCGATTGGCTTACAGCTGATTGCGCCACACTTGGCCGAAGAAAAGCTGTTTTGCGCCGCACACCAGTTTCAGCGGCACACCGAGTTTCATCGCGCCGTGCCGCCCAATTTTTCGACTGCGACGCCTGGAGCAACAGCATGAGCGCGACATTTGAAGCGGTGATCGGCCTAGAAGTCCACGTCCAGCTGGCCACCAAAAGCAAGATTTTTTCTGGCTCGGCGACGCGTTATGGTGCCGCACCCAATGCCCAAGCCAGCGCGGTGGATTTAGCCATGCCCGGCACTTTGCCAGTGATGAACGCGGCGGCGGTAGAAATGGCGGTGCGTTTTGGCCTGGCGGTGAATGCACAAGTCGCCCAAATGAGCGTATTCGCGCGCAAAAACTACTTTTACCCAGACTTGCCCAAAGGCTATCAAATTAGTCAGTTTGAGCTGCCCGTAGTGGTCGGCGGAACGGTTGAGGCGACGCTGGAAAATGGCCGCACCTTGAGCGTGCAGCTTACCCGCGCGCATTTGGAAGAAGACGCGGGCAAAAGCGTACATGACGCCTATTTTGGCAAAAGCGGCATCGACTTGAACCGCGCCGGCACGCCGCTACTGGAAGTGGTCAGTGAGCCGTGCATGACAAGCGCCGCTGAAGCGGTGGCGTATCTCAAAGCCCTGCATACCTTGGTCAAGTCGATCAAAATTTGTGATGGCAATATGGCCGAAGGCAGTTTTCGCTGTGATGCCAATGTCTCGGTACGCAAAGTCGGTGCGGAAAAGCTGGGCACGCGCGCTGAGATTAAAAACGTCAATAGCTTTCGCTTTGTCGAAAAAGCGATCAACTATGAAATTGATCGGCAAATTCGCATCATTGAAAGCGGCGGCAGCGTGGTGCAGGAAACTCGCCTGTACGACGCCGCAAAAAATGAAACCCGGCCGATGCGCAGCAAAGAAAATGCCGATGACTATCGCTATTTCCCCGACCCGGACTTGCCGCCGCTGATGATAAGTGCGGCGATGATTGAGCGCGTGCGCGCCGCAATGCCGGAGCTGCCGCGCGCACGCCGCGAACGCTACGTAAGCGCGCTGCATTTGAGCCCTTATGAGGCCGATCAACTGGCGCTGAGCGCCGAGCACGCGGAGTATTTTGAGGCCACCTTAGCTGCGTTAGAAAAGCCGGATGCCAAATTGGTCGCCACCTGGATGATGGGCGAGTTAGCCGCCAAGCTCAACGCGGCGGAGCTGGAACTGGACGCCACGCCGGTATCGGCGGTGCGTTTTGCTGGACTGCTGAACCGCGTATCCGACAGCACACTCAACAGCAAGCTCGCCAAGCGTGTGTTGGATGCCATGTGGAGCGATCAAGCAAGCGCCGATGCCCTGATTAACCAGCTCGGACTCAAGCAAATGAGCGGTGCCAGCGCCATTGCCGCACTCCTGGATGAAGTGATTGCCGCCAACCCCACCCAAGTGCAGCAGTATTTGAGCGGCAATGAAAAAGTCTGGCAATTTTTGATTGGTCAAGCGATGAAAGCCAGCCGTGGGCAGGCGAACCCTGCGGAATTGACGGCGATTTTGCGGGCTAGGTTGGTGGTGCAAAAGTGAGTTTTAGCGGCCATTTCAACGCGACAGTTTGCTTGGTCGCGTATCGTCGAATGGAAAATTCCACAGGCTAGCGGGCCGAAAACCCCAAACTTCTTGCCTCGAAGCTTCCTTCACTGACCTGGCGCAACACTTTCAGGTGCCATCCACCCGGGTGCCTGCGCCTGTTCTCTGCGCGTTAAAATGCGTTGGTATAGATCAGCAAGCGCTGGCGCATCCGATGGCTTAGCGCCAATCATGCGGGCATGGATAGGGTCATACATGACCCTGCCCTGTTTCGCCAGTAGGTTTTCGACGTTTGATAAGGTTACTTGCCTAATATTTTTATCACCGGTATTTTTATCACTTTCCAATTCGGCGGCTATCAACAGGGCTAAGGGTTGCAGCCCGTGCGCATCAGGGCTGGCTAAAGCGGGCTGGGCGCGCGCAAATAGGGCGCGGGCGGCAGCGGCATCGCCCCGACGTAAATAGGCGGCACAAATGCGCAGCCGCAAGTCGGCCGTGCGTACATGATTTTCGCCTAAGGCTAGCGCTCGAGTTTGTTCGACACTGGTCAATGCGCTAGCAGTAATGTTTGCGTCATCCGCGAGGGCACGCCAAACCGTTAGCTCCTCCTCGAAAGGGCGCATGACTGCGGTAGGCTTAAGCTGTGCGGCGGCGGTGCGCATCAATGCACGTGCTTGTTCGGGCTGACCGCGCATCTGCATCAGCACGGCTTGCTGCAGCTTAGGCTGCATTGCCATACGCGATGCCGGGCCAAAAAGGGCTTCGCGCCCCTGCACCGAGGCGTAGGACATTTTAGATGCTAGCTCTAGCTGACCAAAATCTGCAGCGGTCCAAGCCAGCCACATTAGGTCAGTCAGCAGGCCCGGATGGGTGGCTGGGGCAACGTTTAAGGTGCGTTCGCTGAGCTGGACAAAAGCCTGGGCTGCATCTGTGCTGTTGCCCAATTCCCGCGCCGCCATGCCTTGCAAATATTCCACATACACCGCGCTGTAATTGGCCGTTAAATCGTGCGCGTCGACATAACTTTGGGCTTTGCTTACCGCGCTCAGCGACTGTTGCGCATGCCCGGCGAACAGCAGCGTTTCAGCGCGCGTGGACATGGTTTCTAAGCATTCCACGGGATCTACACCCGCATCGTGACAGCGCCCAGCAAGTTGATCCGAGCGCATGATGGCGGTGTTCATATCACGCTGATATCGGGCCAAATCTGCTAAATAAGTGCGGGTTAAGCGCAGCACGGTTTTATCAGGATGGGCTTGGGCAAGCAGCAGTTTTTCCGCTTCTAACAACGCCATTTTTGCGCTGTCATCGCGGCCTAGCGCAATCAAGCTGCGGCCAAACTGGAACAAAATTTGCGCGGCAGAATCGGGGTCGTTTCCTAGCTTTTCCCGCACCAGCGGCACGGCGCGCTCATACAGCGCCCCTAATTGTTGTGATGGCGTTGCCGACTGATACGGGTTGGCAAAGCGCAGCACGTCAAGAAGAAAATCGCGTGCGGCGAGCGCGCGCGCGGCGGCGACTGCCTGTTCGCTGGCGGCACGCTCAGCACGCTGGGCTTGCCACAGCGCCGCGCCTGCGCCCATAACAATCGCACAAAATATGCCACCCGTCAGGGTGACGGCTAACCAGTTGCGCTGCATAAAGCGCATACATAAATAGCGCCGTGTGGGCGGCCTAGCGCGCACCGCTTGGGCAGATAGATAGCGCTCAATATCCGCCGAAAATTCCACGACCGAACCGTAGCGATCTTCGGGCCGCCTGCGCAGCGCTTGCGCCACAATAGCGTCTAGATCGCCTTTGAGGGCGCTCTGAGGGTAGCTAAATTCCGCCCCCACCGGCCGCGCCCGCAAACTCGGTTTTTCCGTTTCTTCCTGATCCAGCCGCAGTAAAATCGGCGCAATCGCTTCCATGCTGCGCGTGCTGGGTAGCAGCCCGGTCAAAAGCCGAAATAGCAACAGGCCCAGCGCATAGACATCGGTTGCGGTCGACAGCGGTTCGCCTTTCAATTGCTCGGGGGCGGCATACGCCGGCGTTAAAGCATTGGCGGTATGTTCGGCAGAATTACCATCGAGCAATTTGGCGATGCCAAAGTCCAGAAGCTTGGGCTGGCCCTCGTGATTGACCAATACATTACCGGGTTTGATATCGCGATGCACGATCAAATGGCGGTGCGCATGCGCTACTGCCGCGCAGACTTTGCGAAACAACTCCAAGCGCATCCGCAAGCTGGCTTTGTTGACGTCGCACCAGTCGGTAATCGCGCTGCCAGCGACATATTCCATGGCAAACCAGGGCACGCCCAGATTATCAATGCCCGCATCAATAAAGTGCGCAATATTCGGATGCGATAATTTTGCCAGCAGCTGACGCTCGGCCTCCAAACGCTGGCCCAACGAGCCAATCATGCCGCGCACGCGTTTAATCGCCACTTGGTACTCCACCATGCCATCGGTGCGCTCAGCCAGCCAAACTTCACCCATACCGCCTGAGCCAATGAGGTGCAGCAAACGGTACGAGCCAAACTTTTTTCCCACCATGCTGGAGGCTAAAACCTCACTGGCCGCATGTTGGTTGCAATCAATTTGGTGCATGACCCGGTGCAATTGCAATAAGCGCTGCAGCTCGGGGCGCGCCAGCAATTCTGGCGTAAGCTGGGTGCTATCGAGCGCTTCCCCGGCGGCAATTCGCTCGGTAATGATGCGCAATGCGGCTTTGCTGGCATCGGCTATTGCTGGGTTAGCAATTGTGGGATCAGGCATGTTGGAGTCAGACATACCGTTTATGCCAGTACGCCAGCCATTTGCTCCAGCGCGCGCGTTACCCGCATTCGTACACGGTCAGCTGGCTGATCTAGCTCAGCGCCAATTTCGACGAAACTCATGCCAAATTCAAAGCGCATCAGCACTGCGGTTCTAAAATCTTCCGGCAATTTCGCCAGTGCTTGCTCGTAAGCTAGCCAGTCATCCTGCGCCACGTTCACGACACTGGCCACCGACTGCAAAGTAATATCGCCCACACCGTGCTGCAACTCAGGCGCGCGCGCCTCGGTACGCAAAGCATCACGTAGCGCATTGACCAGCGTTTGTCGCAAATACGCGAAAAAGTCACCGCGTTCTTGCACTTGAATCTGAGGTAATTTATCTAGCACTTTCAGCCAGGTTACTTGCACGATATCGCTGGTATCTTGCTGCTGGCGCAGCAATTGTGGCACCCGACCGTGGGCAAATTTACGCAGCAGTGGCTCTAGCCGCGCAATCAATACGTCGCGCGCGCCGTGCTTGCCATCACGAATGTGATGCAGTAGTTGTGCGGTAGTGTGGGCGTCGGGTTCCAACAAAATACATTTCACCTGAAGGTTAGGGACACAAGATTAGCGCATAGCCGCAGGCAGTCCGATAGTTTTAGGCGGCATAACGCAAATATTTGCAGCGCCGAAAAATCACCGGGTAATTTGCATCCCTAGCCGTGCGCAAATTCCGGTAAATCCGGGAAACGAAGTGGCGATATTGGCGCAGTCTAGAATTTTTATCGGTACGCGCGTGGCTAAACTGGCAATCGCAAAGCTCATCGCGATGCGATGGTCGCCCCGGCTATCGATTACGCAGGCAGGCACATCTGCATTGATTTTACCAATCAAACCGCCTGCGCCTTCAATGCGAACACCGTCAGCGCGTTCTTGCGCATGCACGCCCAAGCTGGCTAAGCCGCGCACCATCGCGCCAATGCGATCACTTTCTTTCACACGCAGCTCTGCAGCGCCCACGACTTCGCTAACGCCCTCGGCTACGCTTGCGGCAATAAAAAAGATCGGGAATTCATCAATCATATCCGCCACGCGCGCCTCGGGCACCCGAATGCCGCGCAGCGCGCCGCCGCGCACCCGAATGTCAGCAACCGGCTCAGCACCTAAAGTACGTTGATTTTCATAGCTTATTTCCGCGCCCATATCGTGTAGGCAGGCGAAAATCCCGGTACGACGCGGATTGATGCAAACATCCGTCAACAGCACATTCGAGCCCGGCGATATTGCGGCTGCCACTGCAAAAAACGCCGCTGAAGACGGATCAGCCGGCACTGAAACCGCGCAAGCACTTAACCGCTGGCCGCCTAAAACGCTGGCCGCCAAGCCATCGCATACGACGTTGACGCCGAACGCTTGCAGCATGCGCTCCGAATGGTCGCGCGTGGGCTCGGGCTCGCGTACCGTGGTGACGCCCTGTGCGTAAAGGCCCGCCAGCAGCACACATGATTTCACCTGTGCGCTGGCAATCGGCGTTTGATAGTCAATGGCGTTGAGCTGCTTGACGGGCAAAATACGCAGCGGTGCGGTTTGTGCGGCCGTAGCTTCAATGTGCGCACCCATCAGTGCCAGCGGCGCTAAAATGCGGCGCATTGGCCTGGCGCTGAGCGAATGGTCGCCGATCAAGGTCGAGGCAAAGTTTTGCCCTGCCAGCACGCCCGCCAACAAACGCATACCGGTGCCGGCGTTGCCACAGTCTAAATCTACGTTGGGCGCGCGCAGTCCTTTTTGACCCACCCCACTGATGCGCAAATAGTCGTGGCTTACTTCCGTAATCTGCACGCCCAGCGCCATCATGATTTTTGCAGTGTGCCGCGTATCTTCGCCAGTCAAAAAACCACGTACTTCGGTAACACCCTCGGCCAGCGCTCCAAACAGCACCGCGCGGTGCGAAATTGATTTATCACCATCGACGCGAATGTCGCCCTTTAAAGCGATGCGCTTGGGCGCAAATATGAGATCCATCTCAACTCCTTTGAGTAGGTTTTTGATTCTACTTTGCATTTACGCCTTTGGCGCATTGCTGCAAGCTAAACCACCCACTAAACCACATACATTGGGCATCGCCCCACTGGACAAGTCAGTGCTTAACTCAACCGCATTGGGTACACTCCCGGGATGACGCTCAACATTGCCAACCTTTTAACACTGCTTCGCATTGCCCTAATTCCGGTACTTGTGGGTGTTTTTTACAGTGGCATCAAGTACAACAACAACATTGCAGCATTTATATTTATTGCGGCGGCCTTGACCGATTGGCTTGATGGTTATTTGGCTAGAAAATATAATATGGAAAGCTCGTTTGGTGCCTTTTTAGACCCAGTTGCTGACAAATTAATGGTGTCAACAGTATTGATTTTGCTGGTTCAGGCAACGCCCGAGCCATGGTTAGCAGCAATTGGTGCAGTGATTATTGGTCGAGAAATTAGTATCTCTGCACTACGCGAATGGATGGCAGAAATTGGCCAGCGTGGGCGGATAAAGGTTGCGCTAACGGGGAAAATAAAGACCATTGCGCAAATGGTGGCGCTTGCTATGTTGTTATACAAAGATAATCTGATGACTATTCCTATACGAGCAATCGGCGAAATCTGTCTTATTGTCGCGGCAATTCTGACGCTTTGGTCTGCTTTTCAATATTTATTGGCGGCACGCAGCGCTTTAAAGGAACTAGGTTAATACCATCTGATTAGCAAATCTTATAAGTATCACTATCCCACCCATAAAATTTAACTGAATATATTAGTATGAAAACTTGGCTAGTTACCGGTGGAGCCGGATTTATCGGCGGCAATTTTGTTCTCACGCACGCCGGAAAATCGGCGCGTATTATTAATTTAGACGCGCTTACCTATGCTGGTAATCGCCATACATTAAGCGGGCTGGAAAATAATTCTGAGCATATTTTCGTGCACGGCGACATTGGCAATCGTATACTGCTTGATACAATACTGCGCGAATATCAACCCAATGCAATCTTAAACTTCGCCGCTGAAAGCCACGTGGATCGCTCCATTGACGGGCCAGCGGCGTTTGTACAAACCAACGTCGTCGGCACGCTTAGCTTATTAGAGTCTACGCTTAGCTACTGGCGTGCATTGGCGCCTGAGTTGGCGGCAGAATTTCGCTTTCTGCAGGTATCAACAGATGAGGTTTACGGCTCTTTAGGGGACACCGGTAAATTTACTGAAACCACGCCTTACGCGCCTAATTCGCCCTATTCTGCCAGCAAAGCCGCATCGGATCATCTAGTGCGCGCGTTTCACCATACGTATGGCTTACCCACGCTGACTACGAATTGCTCCAATAACTACGGCCCGTATCAATTCCCGGAAAAGCTAATTCCGCTGATTATTACTAAAGCCTTAAGCGGCGCGCCTTTGCCGGTATACGGCGACGGCAAAAACGTGCGCGACTGGCTTTATGTGGCGGATCACATAGCTGCTATTACGGCGGTTTTGTTAGGCGGGCGTAGCGGCGAAGTTTATAACGTGGGTGGCGATGCGGAACAAGAAAATATCGAAGTCGTGCAAACGCTTTGTAGGCTCGTCGATCAGCTACGCCCGCGCAGCGATGGAAAACCGTGCGCCAATCAGATCACCTACGTCAAAGATCGGCCCGGCCACGACCGCCGCTACGCCATTGATTCGTCAAAACTAAGGCGTGAACTGGGCTGGAAAGCGCAGGAAAGTTTTGCTTCCGGCATGGAAAAAACCGTGCGTTGGTATCTGGAAAACTCACACTGGGTCAGTCATGTGCTGGATGGTAGCTATCGCGGCGAGCGCCTGGGAGCCAGCTTGGGCGAAAGTTTAGGCTCCCAATCATGATTGATCGCGGCATTATTTTAGCGGGCGGCTCGGGCACACGCTTATATCCACTGACCATCAGCATAAGTAAGCAGCTGCTGCCCGTGCATGACAAACCGATGATTTACTACCCCTTGAGCGTGCTGATGTTGGCGGGCATCCGCAAGGTATTGATCATCAACACGCCGCACGAGCAATCCATGTTTATGCGCCTGCTGGGGGATGGCAGCCAGTGGGGCATGGATATTCAATACGCCGTACAGCCCAGCCCCGATGGCTTAGCCCAAGCCTTTTTGATTGGCCGAGAATTCATTGACGGCAAGCCCTGCGCCCTGGTTTTGGGGGACAATATATTTTACGGCCATGGCCTGACTGAGTTAGTGCAGTCAGCAGCAAAAAACACGAACGGCGCTACTGTGTTTGGCTACTACGTGCGCGACCCGGAACGATATGGGGTGGCGGAATTTGATGCTTCGGGCAAAGTGCTCAGCATTGAGGAGAAGCCCAGCACACCGAAATCGCACTATGCTGTGACCGGGCTGTATTTTTACGACGAGCGCGTCTGTGATTTTGCCGCCGCGTTAAAACCTTCCCCACGGGGTGAGCTAGAAATCACCGACCTCAACCGCGTATATCTGGAGCATGACGCGCTTAAAGTGCAAAAACTTGGACGCGGTTTCGCTTGGTTAGACACGGGCACGCATGAATCTTTGCTGCAAGCAGGGGCTTTTGTACACACCATTGAGGAGCGCCAAGGCTTAAAAGTGGCGTGCCCTGAAGAAATTGCGTTTCAAAATGGCTGGATTTCCGCCGAGCAGCTGCGCAGTCTCGCGCAACCACTTGCAAAAAATAGTTACGGCACCTACTTGCTTGGGCTGCTTGATAGCTCGGGGCTGATCGAAAGCGGGGGCAAATCTTGAACGTGATCGCGACTTCTTTGGCAGGCTGCCTGATCGTCGAGCCCAAAGTCTTTGGCGATAACCGAGGCTTTTTTTTTGAAGCGTTTAACAGCGCCCGCCAAATTGACCCCACTGCCCTCATAGTCGTGCAGCAAATCAACGTTTCACGCTCAGCACGCGGCGTTTTGCGGGGTTTGCACTATCAGTGGCCACAGCCGCAGGGCAAGCTTGTCTGGGTATTAGAAGGGGAAGTTTTTGATGTTGCAGTCGATTTGCGCAAAGATTCGAGCACCTGTGGCCAATGGGAAGGCTGTTTATTATCGCAAAGCAACCATCGTCAACTTTGGATTCCCGAAGGTTTCGCGCACGGGTTTCAGGTGGTTAGCGAATCGGCAACGTTCTGTTACGTGTGCACGCGTCCATATCAGGCAGAATTTGACCGTGCGATTCACTATGCAGATCCGCAAATAGCGGTGGAGTGGCCGGACGCGAACAATGCAATTTTGTCCGACAAAGACAAATCCGCTCCACAGTTAGCGCTACAGGACCTCGATTACTGATGAAAATTCTCGTAATAGTCAGCTGCGTTAAGGCGGAGGATCGTCATTGATGAAAATTCTTGTAATAGGCGGAAATGGTCAGCTAGGGTTCGAGTTACAGCGCGCGCTATCCCTATTTGGTGAGGTCAGCATCACCACGCGTACTAGTAAATGCCCGGCTGGCTATCCCTGTCTGTATTTGGATCTAAATGATGGCGATGCTACTTCGACTCTACTTGAGCAGATTCGCCCGCATGTAATCGTTAACGCCGCCGCCTACACCGCTGTTGACCAAGCGCAATCGGAGCCTGGACGCGCGCAGGCGATCAACACCTATGCAGTCGCAACACTGGCGCGCAAAGCCCGTGAACTCAGCGCGATGTTGGTGCATTTTTCCACTGACTATGTTTATTCCGGGGAAAACCAAATTCCCTGGACTGAGCGCGACCCGACCGCGCCACAGTCAATTTACGGTAATAGCAAATTGAGTGGCGACTTAGCGATTGTCGATAGTGAATGTGCGCATTGGATACTGCGTACCCAATGGCTCTACGCGGCGCGCGGCCACAATTTTATGCGCACCATTTTGCGCTTAGGGGCGGCGCAATTAGACGCGCGCGCTCAGGGCGGCGAACCTAGTCTCATCAAGATTGTCAACGATCAAATTGGCGCGCCAACGCCCGTACGCTGGATTGCCGGTGCCGTTGCATCCATGATTTCGCGCTGGTTGCAAGACCTGACATTACCTGGCCACTCGCGTACGGGCACCTATCACTTGACTGCGGGCGGCCAAACCACCTGGTTTGAGTTCGCTAACGAGATTTTCCAACAAGCGTTTGTACTGGGCCTGCTTACTGAAGCGCCGAAAACCACGCCGGTTTCGAGCAAAGTTTTTGCTGCAAGCGCGCCACGGCCACGATATTCAGTCTTGAGCAACGCCAAAATTGCCCGCGAATTTGACATTCGCCTGCCTGATTGGCGGGATGGCTTGGCACAAACCTTGGCAGAATATAAGTTGACTCTACCCTTGCCAGAACGAAGTTCGAACAAATTCAAGATCTAAATGCCGTCTCGGCATACAAATATTTTTGAAATCCTGAAAATGCCTTGGCGATGACTTCTGGTTTACCGCCAAGATCCGACACCGCATCTGTGATCGAATCACGGTAGCGCAAGCGCAGCAAAACATGCAATTTGCTTTGTTCCAACTCCCGTACGCCAATACTGACGTAGTGCTGCAGCACAAAATCCAGAAACACTTGCTGTTTGCTGCTGAACTGGCCGCTGATATGCACGCGCGCAAAATCGGCCCGCACCGCGCGTGTAATGGGCGGTAGCGCATAGGCAACATAGGCCAGCACATCAAAAAGATCGCTATTTTCGGCGCTAATCAGTTGCTGCATGGCCTCTAGTTTGTCTGGCCCGAAGTCTTTTTCCGCCAAGCCCTGTAGCAACTTGGCGCGCGTGTCGGGTGCGCTCCACAAAGTACGCAATTCGGCTTCGCTTTTGAAGAACTCCGGCAACTTGCCGTAAAGTAGTTCCATAAACTGCTGCGCCGACATCGGCGTGCCGTCGGGGTGGTAAAAACGCAGCGCCCAACTGCCACTTTTATCGGGAAAAGTCACCGCCGCGAAACGATCCCGCCACGCGTTTGCTTTCGCGAAGGTCAGCGCCCAAAGCTCATCCGGGCTGGGATAGGCAATTATTTCCGCCTCTTTGCCGGTTTCCATATCAACGCTGTAGACGCCCTGGCCGTTACTGGCATAGGCAAAGCGCAGCGCCAATTTGCCCGCGTAATTCTTCGCCTGCGCCACGCCTTCCGTCAGCGCCCGATCCCACGCTTTTGCTTCCAACACCGCCAACTTGGTGTTGCGGTATTCTAAAATGTAGTCCGCCGTCAGGCCCCGGCCCTGCTTGCCATAGCCTTCGATGCGCCCCGGTGAAATCGCATACTCACGCCGAATCCGACTGCCCTCAACGACACCCCAGCCCGCCGCGTGTAGTGCGGGGTCAATGTGCTCGGCGCGGGTCTCGGCTTCGTTCATGTTTGTTTGAGGCTGTAGTGCCCAGTCTTTTTACCGCCAATTTTTTCCACTAAACCCAGTTCTATGAGCGGGCGCAGCAGATCCATTGCGCCCTGTTTTGAAACCGAGAGCAACGCCCACAGCTCGGACGGCGGCATACTGCCGTGGTCGCGCAATAATTTGAGCAGTAATTCTTGTTTGGGGCGCAGCACAATTTTCTCGGGTGATTTCATCATGTAGGTCTGCACGCGAAGCCACACCTGTTCCAGTGTTTGGCGCACGCCCTCAGCACAATATTCCAACCACGCGGAAAGATCCTCACCGGCGACGCGCACAGCATCTAATGCGGCGTAATAGCCAGGGCGATCGCCCCAATAATATTCATCCACCGAGAAAATATGATGGCTATCGAACCCCCGCCGGTACAGCTCCCACAGCGCAAGTGCACGGCCAGCGCGCCCGTTGCCATCCGCAAAGGGATGAATATGCTCGAATCGGTAATGCAAGATTGCGGAACTAAGCACGGGGGAAAGCCGCACGGATTGCATGTTCCACCACGTTAATAGTTCAAACATCAGTCCGGAAACATCGGCCGCTGGGGGCGGCACGTGCCTACCCACGCGTACTTGTATCGTTCGGTAGCTGCCTGCGGTGCCTTGATCCATCACCGTATCTGCCAAAATCCGGTGCAAATCAAACAGGTCTTCATGGCGAATGATCTTTTTCTTTGCATGCTTTTCCACGTAACGCAAACCGGCAAAATAGTTCAGCACCTCGCGGCTTGATCGTGTATCAGACGCGGCCAATACACGCCCTTCTTCTAACGCCCGCACCTGTTCCAAGGTTAACGGATTGCCTTCGATGGCCGTGGACGCATGGCCATTGCGGGTTCGAGTATCCTTTTGCAGCGCAGGAATCCAAGTAACCGCGACCGCTGCACCTTGAATCCTTTCCCGCAGTGTCGCAATTAGCTCCACTAAGGTCAGTAAATGCGGAGTAATGGTAAATTGCGGTTCATAGGCCATGCCCATAAGTCAAGCGTAAGTCAATTTATTAGTCAAGTCCTGATTGCAATTCACAGTGCCGCGAAACACCAGATTGAATCGTCGGATTTGGGTCGCCATACACTTTACTTGCCGCAACGCGCCCCTTTGGGGCTGTGACCATAAGTCAAGCGTAAGTCAAGTTATTAGACAAGCGCACGCTAGACTTGAATCGGGCAACTTCAGTCGTTGACAACTTGTCACCATTTGATTGCCATATCTCACAATGCGCCGCTAAAGGCTTGATGTAGCAGGGATTTTTTTAGTTCGTCTAGGGCGGCCAGTTTGCGTTGGTAGATTTGGGTTAGGGTTTGGGTTTGGGTGGATAATTCGTCGAGCTTAAAAACTATTGCGTTCTGCTTTTCCATTTCACGCGGGAATGAAACTACTACCGAACCAAGTTGCGTAAAGGTCAGTGCTGGCATCGTCGATGCGCCTTGGCTACTCAAATAATTCTGGATCGTTTGCTGGCCCAAAAAGTAGGCCAAGAAATCTTTCGTCAAAGAATCGTCTCGAATTGAAATCTTAAATAGGTTATTTGCAATCACTCCCTCGATACCACGTCCTACCATTCCGGGCGTACCGTATCGCACCATTACAATATCCAATTTATCAGCCCAGTATCGGCGGCCAGGATCTTGGACGTATCGGATATCTGCCGTTCCTCGGGTGTAGTCAACGATTCGGATGAATCGAACTAGTCCTGGTGCACATGCGTTTGATTGCTCAGCTAGGCCCACCTGAATTCCCTGAGAGAACTCAGATACCGAATCCAACCGCTTCTCCACCCACCCCGGCCCACGCTCCCTAAACACCGATTCCAAATAACTCTTAAACACCGCCCGCGCGTTTTGCAGGTTCTTTTCGGCATTGGCTTTGGCGGTGGCAATGGCTTCGAAGGCTTCGTCGAGGATGGTGACTATTCGGTGTTGTTCGGGGAGTGGGGGGATGGGAATTAAATAGCCATCAATAAACTCGCTAGAAACCCGTTTATGGCCTACCGCGCCGGTCATTCGAGCGGCACCTTCAGTACGGAATGATTCGCGGGAAAGGTAATGGTAGAGCCATTCTTTGCTTAGATAATTTTCTGGTCGGAAAACAATATATTCGCTTGATCCAAATCCGATGCCATTTTCTAGATCACTTGCTATTCCAAGTTTACCGTTTTCAAAACATGGCGTGATTTTCGCGAGCAATACATCGCCGTCCGCAAAGTAGGTGTAGCTTCCTTCGACCTCGGAAAATTGTCTGGTTCGACTTGTCCGAAGCTGCTTTACGCCAATGCCCAGGTCTTCCATAGGCACAAATGAAACCAATGAATCCTTTGCGAGTCGTTGTCGCGCTTCACTTTTTGGCGGCCTAATCACGCATGCTTCCAGTAGTGTTTTGATCTGCCAACCCGTTTTCACAAGCCAGCTCCACTAAAGCCAGAATCCCACGCCAAACCGCAACCGGCTCCCTCTCCACGCCGCCACGCTACATTCGTGCGAAAAACCATGCGCGGGGAGAGGGCGGGGGTGAGGGGCTGGACTGTACGGTTCTTGGCAATCGCGACAGCAATAAAGCGCGCTTGCCCCTCACCCCAACCCTCTCCCCGTAGTTCGGTTGGCGCTTTGCCCACTGGGTTTCGGCGGGGCGAGGGAGCTGGTTGTGGCGGGTTTTTCGTCGTTGCCATGTCTGTGAGCCTCACAACAACCCCCGAATCGCCGCCAAAACTTCCGCACTCTCAGCATCCAACGCGGCAATTTCGTCCATGATTACCTCCAGGCTGCGGTGCGCTATCACTTCCACGCCGTTTGGGTTTTTCACTTATAAATCAAAGCTCTTAGCGTCAATGTTAGCAACATCAACGCTCCAGCTTTTCGGCGAATCGGCAGCGGTTTTTTGTGACTCGATGAACTCGGCTAAATCGGCGTCATTGAGCGGGTTGGTTTTGCCCATATTGCGGCCGGGTTCTAACTGATAGAACCAGACTTTGCGGGTTTTACTGCCTTTCTCAAAAAACAGCACCACGGTTTTTACGCCCGCACCGATAAAAGTGCCGCCGGGGCAGTCCAGCACGGTGTGTAGATTGCATTCTTCCGGCAGCTTTTGGCGCAGGCTGACCGAGGCGTTGTCGGTGTTGGACAGAAAAGTATTTTTGATCACGATGCCAGCGCGGCCACCGGCTTTTAAAATTTTGATGAAGTGCTGCAGGAATAAAAACGCGGTTTCGCCGGTGCGGATGGGGAAGTTTTGCTGCACTTCCTTGCGTTCTTTGCCGCCAAAGGGTGGATTGGCCAGAATGATATTGAAGCGGTCTTTTTCCTGTACGTCGCTTAGGTTTTCTGCCAGCGTGTTGGTGTGAATAATGTTCGGCGCTTCGATGCCGTGCAGAATCATATTCATGATCGCAATCACATAGGCTAAGGATTTCTTTTCCTTGCCATACAGGGTGCGCTCTTGCAGGTTGCGATCTTGCGCGGTGCTGCGGTTCGGGTTTTGCGCGCGCAAGTAGTCAAACGATTCGCATAAAAACCCGGCCGAGCCCACCGCTGGGTCGCAGATGGTTTCGCCAAGCGTAGGTGCTGTGACCGCAACAATCGCGCGAATCAGCGGGCGCGGGGTGTAGTACTTGCCGCCGTTGCGCCCGGCGTTGCCCATATTTTTGATCTTGGCTTCGTACAAATGCGACAGCTCGTGCTTTTCGGTTTGCGACTGAAAGCGCAATTCGTCAATATGATCAATGACTTCGCGCAGGTTGTAGCCGCTTTGGATGCGGTTTTTAATCTCCCCGAAAATTTCGCCGATCTTGTATTCGATGGTGTTCGGCCCGCTCGCCTTTTGTTTGAAGCCGTGCAGATACGGGAAAAGTCGAAAGTTGACGAAAACAATCAAGTCATCGCCAGAAAGTGCGGCGTTGTGATCAATTTTACCGACTGCGTCTTTGGGTGCGGCCCAAGTTTCCCAGCGATACGGCAAATCCAGAATGGCATGATAGCTTTTGCCTTCCAATGCGGCTTCGGTGGCTTTGTCTTGCTCCAGGGCATCCAGGTATTTTAGGAACAACAGCCACGAGCTTTGCTCGGTGTAGTCCAGCTCGCTGGTGCAACCGGCGTCTTTCCACAAGACGTCGTCGATATTTTTGAAGGTTTGTTCAAACATTGAGGCCCAAGCGTAGGTCAAATCCTGGCGAGATTACCTGTATTCCCAACGCTCGCGGTGCAATCTTTATGAAGCGGAATTTGAAGACTCGCTCATCTGCAATTGCACTAATCCTTCGTTACCCGATTAATTTCCGCCAGGCTGGTAAAGCCATTTTTAGCCTTGATCAAAGCCGAGCGGCGGAGATCGTTGATGCCTTGGCGACGGGCTTCTTCAGCAATTTGCAGGCTATTGCCACCCGCCAAAATGATTTTCGCAATCGACTCATTAATCGGCATCACTTGATAGATCCCAAGTCGACCTTTGTAACCGTCACTACAGCCATTACACCCGACCGCCTCAAACATCTGCATGCCTGATTTGATGTCATCCTCGGTGTAGCCTTCAGCAATCAGCGCATTCGCGGGCAATGTTTGCGGCTTTTTGCAATCGTGTAAGCGCCGCGCTAAGCGTTGCGCGATGACTAGCGTCACCGAGCTAATGATATTGAAGGGGGCAATACCCATATTCATCAGCCGGGAAATGGTTTGCGGCGCATCGTTGGTGTGCAAGGTCGATAGCACCATGTGCCCGGTTTGCGCTGCTTTAACCGCGATTTCTGCTGTTTCTAAATCGCGGATTTCGCCCACCATAATCACGTCTGGATCTTGGCGCAAAAATGATCGAAGAGCGGCACCAAAAGTCATGCCGGCACGAATATTTTGCTGCACCTGATTGATGCCTGACACCCGAATTTCGACTGGGTCTTCCGCAGTTGAGATATTTCTACCTTCGGTATTGAGAATATTAAGCGCGGTGTAGAGCGACACGGTTTTACCCGAACCGGTCGGGCCGGTCACCAATACCATGCCGTAAGGTTTATCAATCGCATCTAAAAATAGCTTTTTCTGCTCGTCTTCATAACCGAGTTTGTCGATCCCCATCTTGGCCGCTGAGGCATCCAAAATCCGCATGACCACTTTTTCGCCAAATAAAGTCGGGCACGTGCTAACGCGAAAGTCCATGCTCTTGGTTTTGCTCAAATTGAGCTTAATACGACCATCTTGCGGCACCCGGCGCTCGGCAATATCCAAGCTCGCCATCACTTTAATCCGCGCGGATATGCGCCCGGCGAGTTTAATGGGCGGTGCCGCGACCGCACGCAAAATGCCGTCAATGCGCAAACGCACCCGGTAATTAAGTTCGTAAGGCTCAAAGTGGATATCTGAGGCACCCTTTTTAATCGCGTCCACCAATACTTTGTTAATGAAACGCACTACCGGGGTATCATCAACACCGCTCGCGTCATGGCCGGTACCGGGCGCTGCATCGCCATCGTCGGTATCGCCCAATTCCAAGTTTTCCATGCCTTCGCTGTCGTCCATCCCCTCAATCGTGGTCGACGAAGCCGCCTGCGCCAGCTCTATTGCCCGCGTAAGCTGATCATCGTTAATCAAAATCGGCTCAACGATTAAGTTGGACTGAAACTTAATTTCTTCCAAAGCACGAAAATTGGTCGGGTCTGACAAACCCACAAACAGGCGATTACCCCGCTTAAAAAGCGGGAATGCGCGGTGCTTTTCGATCAATTTGGCGTCCACTAAATTGATCGCGGTTTGCGCCAAATCCAATGACAGTGGGTCGAAAAGCGGCACGCCGAATTCAGCAGACGAGGCCAATGCCACCAACTTTGGATCGCAAATCCCGTTGTCAACTAAATAAGTTGCAACCGATTGCTTGACCTTTGTGGTCGCATCCAGTGCACGCTTTGCGTCTAGTTCTTTGAGCGAACCTTCAGCCACCAAGCGCCGAAGGATGCCCGTGAAACCAGATAAGTTCGCACCACTTGCGCTGGGAGTTGAGTTAGAACCAATACCGCTCATAACCACCTTACGTTGTATAGCCAGGAGGCAAGTGTGCCACAGCTTTTTATGTGGCTGATGCGACTTTCGCGGATATGACTTAATCCGACTACGCGAAATTTGACAGCACTTGGATAAAATCCAAACCTGTAAACAACAACTGTTCAGGTGTGGGCTGGCGAACAGACGCTATCACTACTAAAGGTCTATTATAAAAAATGCTATGCCAGCATTATCAGAGCGTTAGCCATCAAATTTTTCTTCAGTCAAACCTTTTGAGTACCTTATGCCAAGCAAACTGCAATTGTCACTCTTTTCGATACTGAGCGTCGCCGCGCTAAGCGCACCCAATGCTTACGCGACAAGATTTCCCGCGCACCCAATAAGCGCTGGCCCGCTTTCGCCAAACGCTTGGAGTGTGGGACGTTTCCCGCCTAGAGTGTGGAGCACGACGGCAAATGCCTTGGGCCGCTTTGATGTCTTAAACATCGGCGTTGACGCACTGGACGGCCCGAACGCGCGTCCACCGGCATTTACCGGTAATTTCTATAACATCCAGGGCCGCGAAATTAGCTTTCCAAGCGTGCAAGGCGCAGGCGTAACCATCGCTGGCAGCCTTTATATTCCGGCAAGTTGGAACTCCTCAAATCTTGCTAATACGGCACTCAATCGCCGCAGTGAACTGCTTTTGATCTACACCCCACTCGCTAATGATGGCATTTGCCCAGCAGGTAATGATGATTGCTTTTATTACGGTGCCATTGGTTTTTCCAATGCCCAAATTGCTGACCAGCTCGCAGGCGGTGGCGCGCCACGCATGCGTATTTTGAAAAAGGGCATCGCCGACGGCTGGATTAACCTGACCGCACCATTTTTAACTGACGCTTGGAACGATATGTGTGTCAGCTTTACCGGCACCACGCTTGAGTATTATCTTAACGGTAATTTAGTTTTTACCGACACTACCCTGATTCCGATTGATCCCAGTCAAGGCCCGCCCACTCGGGCACGTTCAGCTAGCGTGGAAAACTACAACTTTGGCTCCACCTTTGACGCCCGCTGGAGCGACTTGGAATATGGCCCACGCGCCAGTGTCAGCATCACGCGTAGCGCCAGCGCTGCAAGCGTGGGCAATACTTTTAGCATCACCAGCGTCGTGCGCAATACCGGCACCAGCATCGCAACGAACGTCCAGGTGCTTGAACCACCCGTCGCTAATTTAACCCTGGTATCGGTGACGGGTGCCTGCACCGCCCTTCCCTGTAGCCTAGGTAATCTCAACCCTGGTGAGACGCGCAGCTATACCAGTAACTACACCGTGTTGGGTGGTGCCGCTAATGTCGGCAACAGCGCTAGCGTGCGTACCGATGGTGTTGACTGCATAAAGTCTGATAACAGCGTCAACGTAACGGTTGTCGTTGGCCTGCCAGTGGCAGCGCCGGTGCCGGTGCCAACGCTCAGCATTTTTGGCACGCTCCTGCTGATGCTCGGTTTAGTTACTTTGGGCGCGCGGCGCAATTTCCAGGTTTAGGTTTAAAACACTCAGAAAGCCGGACAGCAGGATTGAGGGCAAAAAGAAGAAAAATGTCATTTGCATGACCTGCATTTGATTGCGCGCCAGCGTTGAAAACAGCAGCCCGACGGATAGGTTTGCAATCACAAACACCAGCACGCAGCCCAGCAGCAGCGGAATTGAGCCCAAAATGGGCACCGCGAAAATAAAATGCGCGGCACTTAGAATGACGGCAACCTGGATGTAGGCGACCAAAATATAGGGCAGCAGCTTGCCGATCATTACCTCCAGCGGTCGCACCGGCATCGCGAGCAAATTCTCCATCGTGCCGCGCTCACGTTCGCGCGCGATAGCAAGCCCGGTTTGCATAATCAGCGTCATCGTCAAAATTACGCCCATCAGACTGGGCCCGTCAATGGCATAAGTCGTCAAACCCACACGCTGCAGAATTTGCGCCACCGTGCCTTCCGCCAACAATTTGCCGTTCGTGATGTAGGCTAGGCGATGACATCGCTCTGCTTCATCCATGTAGTGTGTAGAAACCAACACCGTCAAGCCTTCGCGCGCTAAGGCATGGATTTCGGCCCAGAAATCACGCCGAGCTTTTGGATCTACACCCGCAGTCGGTTCATCAGGTAATAAAAGCTTAGGCTGATGCAGCAAACACGCAGCCAGGGCCAAACGCTGTTTCCAACCGCCGGAAAGCGCACCGGCAAGCTGGTGCCGCCGTGCGCTCAAACCTAAGCGCTCCAGCGTCGCCTGCACCGTTTTATGTAGGTTTGGCACGCCATGCATACGCCCAGCGAAGCGCAAATTCTCTTGAATCGTCAGATCCTCCCACCAGCTGAATTTTTGTGTCATATAGCCGACCTGCGCTTTGACCAAAGCACTCTGGCGGCGCACATCCAGCCCTAAACACGTGCCGCTGCCAGCATCGGGTGTCAAAAGTCCGCACAGCATACGGATTGATGTAGTTTTGCCGCTGCCGTTCGGCCCTAAAAACTCATAAATAGCGCCACGTTCCACGCGCAAGTCCAGCCCATCGACCACCGGCTTACCACCAAAGGCTTTGGTCAAACCACGCACGTCGATGACCAAATCAGTCACTTTTTGAACACCGTAACGGGCAGACCAGGCGCTAATAGAGACGGCTGAGTTAACTTGGCTTCCAGCCGAACCATCAAATCGTCACTGCGGGACTCGCTAAAAATCAGCGGCGGCGTGTATTCCGGTGCCGCCGCGATGAAACTCAGCTTCCCTTCTATTCCCGTTGGACACGCGGCGCAGCTGATCGCAACGTCAGCACCAAGCCGCCAAAGGCTGAGTTCCTGCAAAGGCACAAAAAAGCGCACAAATGGGCCCTGTTCTGGCAATAGTTTCACCACCGGCGCACCTGCGGGCGCCCATTCGCCGAACTGAAATAAAACATCGTCTACGCGCGCATTTTTATCTGCGACTAGCTGCATCTGACGCAATTGCCAGTTGGCCTGCTCAAGCGCAGCCGCGCCCCCAGCAACTAGGGCATCGGCGGCAAGCAGAGCATTCGGCCGCGCTGCCAGCTCTGCACTTTTTTGTTGCGCAATCAGGGAGTGTAGGCGCGCACTCGCTTGCGCCTGGGCGCTGTCGGCATGCTCTAGCGCATCGGCGGAAAGCAGTTTCCTGCTTTTCAACTCACGCGCACGCAGTAGTTCTGACTGCGCCAGTTTCAGTGCCGCGCGCGCTTCGCTCACGCGCTCGGCAATCACTGCAATTTCCACCGGCCGCAAACCCTGCGCAAGATCATCCCGCTGCGCTTGCGCCTGCGCGACGCGCGCTTGTGCTTCTACAACTTGGCTACTCTGCAATTGCGCGTCGAGCGCATACAGCTTTGTACCTTGCACCACCTGCGCGCCGCGTTCAACGTTCAGTTCAATCAATCAATCAATCAATCTGCCCGAGGCTGAACTTGCGATGTAGGCGTAATCCGCCTCCAAATAGCCCTGATAGCCAGCCGTTTTTTCCGACTTGCAGGCTGAAAGTCCTAGCAGGAACGTGCAAATAAACGTCAAGCGCCGCAAGTTCACGATTTTCACGAAGATTCCAAAATAGAATATAGGTTGCCGAATTCACGATCGCTGATCTTACAGCTGTGGTTCAACAGTTCAGCGAAACAAAACCCAATCCTCGTATATCTAGAAATTTGCGGCACTTTTCGCAGCCTGTGCATTTGCGCGACCTGGGCTTTTGCGGCACCTTAGCGTTACACATTCATAGGATTTTCCATGCGCACAGCACTCTTATGTTCAACACTACTATTTTTAAGCGTTAGTTTCGCGTGTGACGTTGAGCATCGTACGTATGAGCCAGAAATTGTCGGCCGAATTCCCGAGGCAATATTGCATGACACGCCCTGCGTAGGTGGCACAGCAGGTGGCTTCCCATGCAGCAATGTCAATTTAGTGGATCGCCTACCGGTGAGTGCCTTCGCGGTGCCAGGCTTACCGCTGCCAACTACCGCCAGCATGATTTGGGGCTATACCGATACGCAAACCGGCAAAGAGTACGCCCTGATGGGCATGAATAATTCCCTTGCGATTGTGTTGCTGGATGGCCCGGACGGCCATGCACAGCTGATTGGGCGGCTGCCTACGCACACAGGGAATTCGATTTGGCGCGATGTTCGGACTTATCGCGACTATGCTTTCATAACCTCCGATTCCAACGGCGCACACGGCATGCAGGTGTTGGACCTACGCCAACTTCGCAGTATTAGCAACCCGCCGATCGAATTCACCGAAACCGCACACTATGACGGCGTACGCAATACCCACACGATTGCGATCAACGAAGAATCTGGATTTGCTTACTTAGCGGGCACCAACACTTGTGCGGGCGGCTTACACATCGTCGATATCCGCAACCCCACCACCCCGGTATTCGCGGGCTGCTTTAGTCAAGATGGCTACACGCATGAAGCGCAATGCTGGAATTATCACGGGCCGGATACCGAACATACGGGCAAAGAGCTGTGCTTGGCGGCGAATGTGGACGCCCTAGTGGTAGTTGACGCTAGTAATAAAGCGACCCCCGCGATGTTATCCAGCATCACTTATGCAGGTGTGGGCTATGTGCATCAAGCGTGGTTTACCCCGGATTTTCGCTACGCGCTGCTTGATGATGAATTGGACGAGCAAAACACCGGCAACAATGGCAAAACCTATGTTTTTGACTACAGCAATATCGACGCGCCGGTTTTAAAAGGCGCTTTCGTGCACCCGCGTCGGGCGATTGACCATAATTTATATATCAAAAATAACTTCGTCTATGAAAGCAATTACACCTCAGGACTGCGCATTTTAAGCCTGACCAATTTGGCCGCCGCGCAAATGACGGAAGTAGGTTTTTTTGATCTTTATCCCAGCAACGACGGTGCCACGTTTAATGGCAACTGGGGCAACTATCCGTTTTTTGCCAGCGGCCGCGTGATCATGAGCGGCATTGCCGAAGGCCTATTTGTGGTGCGCCCAAATATTTGCACGCCCCCTGCGGCACCCAGCGCCTTAACCTTAACTACGCCCGGTGCCAACCAAGTCAACGTGGCCTGGACGCCGGTTAGCGGCACGAGCTATCGCGTGCAGCGCGCTGTCGGTGGTTGTTCAGCGGCTGCAGGGCCGTTTGAAACCATTGCCAGCGGGCTAAATAGCGGCAATTTTTTAGACGCCAATGCATCTGGCAGCACGCTGTATGGCTACCGCGTGCAAAGTAACGATAGCGCTGGCGCGTGCCCAATCAGTGCCAGCTCTAGCTGCGTAGAAGTAACGCCCACGGGCGTTTGCAACGCGCCACCGCGCTTCAACGGTGCAACCAGCGTAAGCAGCGCCCTTGCCAACACTTGTGCCGTCAATTTGACTTGGAGCGCTGCAACACCGAACTGCGGTGGCGCGGTGCAATACAATATATATCGCAGCAACAATGTGCTGTTTACTCCAAGCCCCAGCACGCTAGTCAGCGTCACTAACAGCACCGGCGCGAACATCACCGCGCCCAACGCCGACACGTTGAGCTATATCGTGCGGGCCAAAGAAGCTGGCACGGGCACTGATAGCAATCTGTTTGTGCTCTCAGCAGCCGCCAGCGGCAGTTTAAGCGATGCCACTTTTTTCAGTGGCGCAGAGATTGGCGAACCGATTTTAGGCGAAGGCCCGACCGCAAAATCAAACGCCGTGGCGAAACATGTCGGCTGGCATATCAACGAAGTAGAAGCCCATACGGGCCTGCGCAGTTACGAGTCAACAATCGGCTCGAACTATTGTTTGAGCATTGAAACGCCGACTCTGGCACTGACGGCGGGGCAAGGGTCTGAGTTTTCCTTCTGGACCAAACATGGCTTACCTACTGGCGGACGCGATGGCGGCACGGTCGAGATTTCCGTTGACGGCGGCCCGTGGAGTGCAGCGACGTTCACATCCCCGCTACCCGGCAGTATTACTCAAACCGGCAACGCCTGTGGCTTGCCGCTCGGACGTGCCATTTTTAACGGCAACCAAAGCAACTGGGGTAAGTTCAGCGTCAATTTGACTGCGTTGGCTGGCCGCAATGTCCGCTTTCGCTTTTTACTAGCCACCGGCAGCAACGTGACTGCGGGTTTTCTGGGCTGGCTCGTCGATGATGTGACACTCACGCACACACAACTTCCCGGCACCTGCCAAGGTGTGCCAATGGAGTCGCTATTTAGCGATGGCTTTGAATAAACTTGTGCTCAACATTTTAATGGAGCTTTTTCATGGCGGATCATTCAAACAATTCAAAACAGGAGCTTGATCCTATCGGCGCAGGCGGCACGCCGGGCGGCTTAGGGGAATTTTTTATCGGTTTAGCCATGACCGTGGCGGGCGCTTATTGGCTAACCCAGCAGGTCGAAGTTAGCTCCGGGGTTTGGAGCATTTACGGCTACAACAGCTTCGGTCTCTCGCTGATTCCATTTTTGCTCGGCATGGTTATCTTGTTTGCAAACGGCAAATCCTTCTGGGGCCACACGCTTATTTTTCTTGGTGCCGTGATTATTTTTACCGGCATTATTATGAATTTGCGCATCTATTTTCAGCCCACCAGTTTGTTTAATACGCTGATGATGCTGGGTCTACTCGCGGCTGGAATTGGGCTGGTGATTAAGTCATTGCAGCCGGCACGACGGCGCAAAGCGTTACCGCCGCAGGATTGATGAGTATTAGAACGTCATTCCCCACGAATTCAAAGTTCCAATATCCCCCGCCCCGTTGTCATTGACCCGCAACTTCCAAGTGCCGTTGGCGACAACACTTGCAGCATTGACGCTAAAGCTGCGCACAATATTGTCGGTGCCCGCACCGGTGCGATTCCACAAGTTAAAAAGCGTGCCATTTGGTGCTACTAGATCAACTTTTAAATCGCCCTGGTAGGTATGGGTAATATTGACGGCAACGGTCAATGTGCTGGGCGCATTCCCGGCGACGCCAGTGACAGTAATCGGGCTTTCAATCGTGGCGTTGTCGGCAATCGCAAACGCGCTGTTATTATTGAAAGTTAACCCCGGCGGTGGCGCGCTGCCGATCGTGAAAAACACGGCATTGGGCGTACCCGCTTTGCCGCTGGCATCAATACCCTGTACATAGGCCAGATGTTTACCGGCGGCCAAACCCGTGGTTGAAATGCTGGCTTGCACGTTTTCCAAGTTACTGTTGAAGCTGCCATCACTGGCTTGCATCGGAATGGCGAGCGCGCCACTGGCCCAGGGCAGCTTGTCAATATAGACATTGGCTGAGCTAATAATTTGCGTCGCCTCCGCGCCATTACTCTGATTGAAACGGCTGTCATTGACTTCCCCTGAAATCGTCACGTTCGTGCCAGCAGCGACGGTTGCAGCCGAAGTTGCCACTGAGACTGTATCTGGGCCTGTCGGCAGTTGATACGGCGCATTTAAGTTCCGGGCGGCATAGCGCATCGCCGCCAGATTTTTCGGCAAGGTCGTACCGGTAAAGGTTGTGCAATTCTCAAAAAATGCCACACCCAGCTCAATCGTGTAGGCGGGTGCACCTAAGCTGCCGTAAAAATTATCATCTGTCGCGCCATCAGTGGCATAAAGCTCATCAGACTGCTGGGGCCGATAGCCATTAAAATAGGCCAATCGTCGCCCCAAAGTCGCCAACGCGGTGCTATTGGGCGCCAATGTGGCAGTGTCGCCCCAGGGCCAAAGCACCAGCTGTGAATAGCTATGAATGTCCATAAACAGGCCGCGATAGTCCGCGGGTGCTGCCGAACTGAGCGCATCCGCACGCAAGTCTGGCAGCACGCCGCCGCTATAAACGCCGTTCGTGCCCAAGGTGCCAGCGACATAGCGAATGATATTTTTAGATTCCGCCTCCGAGGCTGCACTGGGGCCATGATAGGTATCAACGCAGGCGTTCGCACTGGAACCGCCGGCAACTGAATTCCAATGGAAGGCAAAATTGCGATTGAGATCGGTACCAAACGTGCTGGCACTACAGCTGCCGTTGGTGTTGTTGGTGTTTTTACGCCATGACAGCCCGGTTTCAGCTTTTTTACGGCCATCTGGATTCGCCTGCAGCACGAGGTGAAAACGGTTGTGATCCAGCAACCACGTGGCTTCTGGATCCGTGCCGTAACCATTCACCAAGGACTCGGCAAAGCGCGTCATCAGCTCAGCCGGCGTGTATTCGCGCGCGTGGATCGAACTTAACACCACCATATTCGGCTTAATCGGCACCAAACTATCGTTGTTGCGATTGCCCAAAACTAGTACCTTCATCGTATAGCCCAGGCTGGCGTTGCGGGTTTTCTCGAAACTCGGCCCGATATCCACAACTTGCGCCAAGTTCGGATTGCTCGCCGCTAAATTCGCCATCGTCGCATAGGTTTCTTCAACCGTGCGATAGCAGGCGTAACCAGAAATGCTGCGAATAGACGGCGGCTGCAGCATCGCGGTTTCTGCCGCCCGCAATTCATCGGTTTTCGCCTGATCAATCACAACCTTGATGCCCGCCGCTTGCAATGCCGCAATATCAGCCGCATAGGCCTCGGTTTGCACGAAGCCGCCTTTTTGATTCACTATAATGTGCTGGAATTGCGAGGCAATCGCCTGCAATTCAGCGGGCGAATGATAGTAGGCTCGAATCATCGACACCGGTTCAGGCTTTGCCGCTTGTGCATCGGACCCGGGTTCACGCGCTTGCGCCTGCGCGCTGGGCAAAACCGAGATCAAAAGGGAAGCTGCTAAAACGGCTGAGGCCCACAAGCGCATGCTTTTACTCCAAATGTCAAAAATTACGCCCGATGCAGTATCAGGCCGCGCTTGATAACACGGTTTTCATTAAAGTAAACACGCCGTTAACGACTTTCGATATGGCAGTGCAGCATAAATGACTGTTCAGCGCGCGTAATGCTTTGCCGAAATTGATTTTATGGTTTGCTGCGGCCGCACATCGAAATATTTCGCCTGCGCAGCGTGCAATCGAAAATGGCTAAACGGCTTCGTCCACGATGTTCATTCCCGCAGATGGCAACGGCACCAATGGCGCATGCAAACCTCCACCTGCGAGTTTTGCTTCTAGCCACATGTAATCCTGTCGAATAGCTTTTTTGTCTGCCCGCGTTCAGGGCGTCAAGGCAGCACCACCACCTTGCCAATCACTTTACGCGCCGCCATATCCAGCAGCGCAAGTGGGGCATCGGCCAAACTGTATTGGCGTGATATGCGCGGCTTGAGTACACCTTTTGCAATCCAGCCTAAAATTTCTTGGATGCCAGCGGCGTTATTTTGTGGCTCGCGTTTAGCGAAATCGCCCCAGAAAACGCCGACTAAGGAAGCGCCTTTGAGCAGCGCCAAATTGAGCGGTAACGCGGGCACATTGCCATCGGCAAAGCCAACGACCAAATGCCGCCCGCGCCAGGCGATTGAACGAAATGCCGCCTCAGTAAAACTGCCGCCGACCGGGTCAAACACCACATCGACACCCTTGCCCCCAGTGATTCGCTTTAATGCCTCACGCAAATCTTCCTTAACGTAATCAATGCACTCATCCGCTCCATGTTCGCGGCACACGCTCAGTTTTTCGAAGCTGCTGGCGGCGGCGATCACACGCGCGCCGATGGCTTTGCCAATTTCTACAGCCGCCAAACCCACACCGCCCGCTGCACCCAGCACCAGCAAAGTTTCGCCTGGTTGTAGGGCGGCACGGTCACGCAGCGCATGCCAACTGGTGCCATAGGCAAGCACTAAACTGGCTGCCAGCGGCATCGGCACATTCGCGGGCAGCGGCATACACAGGGCCGCATCGACCACACACTCTTCAGCAAAACCACCCGTGCCGCAAAGAGCCGCGACCGGCATGCCCACAGTCAGGCCTTTGACTTCGCTGCCCACAGCCGAAATCGTGCCCGCAATTTCCGCACCCGGCGAAAATGGCAGCGCTGGCTGTACCTGATATTTCTTCTGGATGATCAGCACATCCGGAAAATTCACGCCCGCCGCCGCCACGCGCACCCGCACCTGCTTTGGCCCCGGTTCGGGTAAGTCAATATCCAGTAATTGCAGGGTTTCTGGCCCGCCCCATTGGGCGCAAATAATGGCTTTCATGCTTGATCTCCTTTTCTAATTACTGTTCGTACTTTTAATTCACCAAATCCGAAAATGGAACCGTTCGCCCTGAGCCCGTCGAAGGGCAGAGCCGCAAATTGCCTAACGGAGCTTGGCTTTTTACCGATAGCAGAACATCTCTCTTCGTTAGAAATGTCAACGCTCTGCCCTTCGACAAGCTCAGGGCGAACGGTTCTACTGACTGATTCAGAATTGTCAAAGCAACGGTTCTATTGACTAGTTCCAGCATTGTCAGAACCACGCATCCTGCATCGCAAACGCGCTGTCATCGGCACCACTGACCAAACGCGCCGCGTGTTCAACCAGCGGCAGTTCGGTGGCAAAGAAAAAGCGGCACGCCTGCAGTTTGCCTTGGTAAAACGGCCGGTCTAAATCATTCGCATTCGGCAATGCACGAGTCGCAACCACCGCCTGCCAAAGCCAAGTCCAGGCAATGCTCAAATGCCCCAGCACCGTCATGTAGTGGCTGGCGTTGGCGAGCACCAAACGCACCTCGCCTGCCGCCATGCGCTTAGCCGCCGCACGCGTAGTTGCTGCGGCCAATTCAACGGCCGCCAAAAGTTGCGCTGCGGGCGCTTTCAACGATTCCAGCGCGGCCGCATCCGCACAGGTTTCCGTAATTTTGCCCAGCAGCAGCTTTAGCCCGGCACCATTTTGCAGCATCGCTTTGCGCCCGAGTAAATCTAGCGCTTGGATGCCGTTCGTGCCTTCGTGGATCGGGTTGATGCGGTTATCACGATAGCACTGCTCCACTGGATATTCCCGCGTGTAGCCGTAGCCGCCCAAGATTTGGATCGCCAGCTCATTGGCCTTTAGCGAGTAGTCCGAGCCCCAGGCTTTGATAATTGGCGTCAGCAACTCAAGCAGTTGGTGGCTTTCATTGCGCACAACTTCGCTAGTATCTAAAGCCAGATCAACCAACATTGAAGCGTAAAAACCCAACACCTGCGCGCCTTCGACGTAGCACTTTTGCATCAACAGCATGCGCCGCACGTCGGCATGTTCAACCAAGCGCACCGGCTGCGAACTCGGATCTTTTTGATCTGGATGCCGGCCTTGACGGCGTTCGCGCGCGTATTTCAGCGAATACTGATAGCCAACCGAACCCTGCTGCACCGCGCCCATGCCAACGCCAATGCGTTCCTCATTCATCATGTGAAACATATAGCCCAAGCCTTGATGCGCCTCGCCCACTAATTCGCCATAGCAATCGCCCTGTTCGCCGAATTTCAAAAAGGTGTTAACGCTGCCGCGCTGCCCCATTTTGTGATTTAAGCCCGCCAACTGCACATCATTGCGGCTACCGATACTGCCGTCCGCATTGACCCGCCAACGCGGCACGATGAATAAGCTGATGCCGCGCACACCTGCGGGTGCACCGGCAATTTTTGCCAGCAGCAAATGCACAATATTTTCGCCCAGCTCATGATCGCCGGCCGAAATCCACATCTTTGCCCCCGTGATGCGGTAGCTGCCATCGGGCTGAAGATCAGCGCGGGTCTTAATATCCGACAAGGACGAACCGGCCTGCGGCTCGGACAAGCACATGGTGCCGTAAAAGCGGCCCTCGGTAATCGGCTGCA